>JALEHB010000169.1 GCA_022763285.1 Pseudomonadales bacterium
AGCAGCCAGGGTCGTGATGGCAGCTTTACTGTCAGTCGCGAAACCGGTTCTGTGGGGAAATGAAAGGGCACAAGAGATCCAGAAACTGTGGGTTTGGGCAGCGCCAATCAGATGTCTGCCCGGAATCGGCAAGATAGAGGCAAAGCCAGCGAAAATCCAGACTTCAACCACATCCGCAAGAGCGTTTTTCTCAGCAGCAGCGGCGTGACTGCGCCATATCAGTGCAATGTGGCTTGTTAGTCTCGTAGCACTGCAACAAGCTAAAAATTCGCTGAAATTATCCTTTCACCTCAATGGCTTAACCAAACCCCCTGATATAGCGGGTGGGGAGCAGAAAAAAAACCGGGCAGATTTGAACCTGATCACAGATTGGGCAGGCCAAATATTTACCACTATTGAACCCCTGATTATCCCCAGTACAGTAAGACAGATGCGCGCTTTTTGGTACAATGCCGAAGCTTCTAGGGTGTCACAAAGCGAGTAAATTCGCGCTTTTCGGCCGACCAAATATAAAAAGAATCGGACTCTTGTATGAAAAAGCTCTGCTTCATTATCCCCCTTTTGCTGGGGGTACAGTCGAACCTGTTTGCGCAAAATAACGAGTCGGTGGTAGCCGAAATGGACAGACTGATCAGTGCTGGCCAGTATCAACAAGCCTATAACGAGGCCCAGAGCAATCTGATGGCCCTCGAAGGCGAGCCACGTTTCGACTTTCTCTACGGGCTGGCCGCGCTGGAATCCGGCGAGCCCAATGAAGCGGTATTCGCTCTGGAACGGGCAGCCGCGGTCAGTACTGACCGGGTGATGCGGGATCGAGCTCGCCTGGAACTGGCTCGCGCCTACTTCGTCACCAATAACCTCACCGCTGCCGAAAACCTCTTCAACACCGTGCTGGCCAGCAATCCGCCAGCCAATGTGCAGCAGAATATTGAAGCCTTTCTGCAATTGATTGAAGCCCGGCGTAATGCCCAGGAGCCATCTTTCAATATCACCATCGCTTCAGTGTTAGGGTCTGACGGCAATATCAACAGTGCCACCAGTGACGGCCTCATTGACACCCCACTGGTGGGCGAGATCGAACTGAACCCGGATGGCCAGCAAATCGAGGATGAGTTTTCCAACACCACCCTGACCCTCGGTTATGTCTACCCTTTCAACCGCAACCAGTCACTGACTGCCAATCTGAATTATGTTCATCTGGACAACTTCGATACCGACCAGTTCGATATCGACAATCTGCGCGGCAATCTTACCTATAACTGGGGCAGTGAAAGGGATCGCTTCCGCCACGGCCTCACCGCCTCATCCGTCAACCTTGATGGCGACAGTTTTCAGGAAACCCTGGGTCTGAATTCTTCCTGGCAGCGTGACTGGGGTGGCGGCTGGTATAACAGTCTGTCTGCCTCTTATTCACAGATCCGCTACGACACCAGCACCGGTGCCAGCAATGCCCTGCGGGATGTGAACCAGGTGCTGCTGACCGCCGGGCTCACCCGAATCAGCGGCTCTTTTACCCATACAGCCAATGTTTATCATGGCGATGAAAGCCCTGAATTCGATAACGGCGGCAGCCATAACGGCAGATCCTACACCGGCGCTGCTTACAGCCTGCTCTATCGCCTCAATGCCCAGCACACACCCTATATCCGGGCTTCCATTCAGGACGTCGAGCACGACGATAATCACCCGGTGTTCTTCAATACCGTACGCCAGGATGACACTCAAAGTGTGACCACCGGCTGGTTCTGGCAATTACAGCGCAATTTGCTGATCACCGCGGAAGCGTCCTATACCGATAATTCCAGCAATATCCAGTTATTCGACTATTCCCGCTTCAAGTATCAGGCGGGCTTTCGTCTCCAATTTTAAGCACTCAGGCTAGCGGCAATGACCACAAAAATGACTCGCAAACTGATTGAAAAGTTCTGCTTCCAAATTCTGCTGTTGAGTATCGCGTTGTACTCACCCGGGACCCTGGCCCAGGAACAAAACCTGGCTGGCCGGATTGTGGTGACGCGCGGTGAAGTATCTGCCGTGAATAGCAATGGACAAACCAGAGCCCTGCGTCGCGGAGAACAGATTTTTGTCGGCGACACCGTGGTCACTGCCGCCGCAGCCTTTGCCCAGATCCGTATGACGGACACGGCGATCATCTCTCTGAAAGAGCTGACCCAGTTCGAGATCGTTGAACACAATAGCGCTGAAGATCCCGGCAACGATGTCTCCACCATGCGCCTGATTGAAGGTGGATTCCGGACCATTACCGGCGCCATCGGCCAGGCCAATCCCAGCGCAGTGAATGTGGAAACTGAATTCGCCACTATTGGTATTCGCGGTACCGACCACGAGGGTGTCATTGATGGCGGCCTCTACACTGGTGTCTATGACGGTGGTACCTCGCTGGATAACGGTGGCGGCTCATTACAATTGGGTGCCGGTGCCGACTTTGACTTCGGCCGTGCCCTGGACAACCAGACGCCTCCTGAAGGTCTCACCCTGCAACCGCAGCAACTCGGCAATATCCCCGTACTGAACGTGCCTGATAACGATGACGATGGCGATGATGATGACGGCGGTGACGATGGTGATGATGGTGATGATGGTGATGACGGCGATGGCGGTGACGATGGCGGCGATGGCGGCGATGGCGGCGATGGCGGCGATGGCGGCGATGGCGGCGATAATGGTAATGGCGGAGACAACGGTGGCAATACTGGCGGCAACGGTGGTGGTACAGCTGGTGCTGGCGGTGATACTGGTGGCGGTGCTCCCCCGACTCCCACTCCCGGTGACCTGCAAGGCACTCTGGGTGTAGATACTTCCGGCGGTGGCAATAGCGGGGGTGGTAACGAAGAACCGGTGGTGAACCCGAATGAAACCAGCGGTGACGGCACCCTCGTTTGCACCCTGAACAGTAATAATCCTGCCTGTCGTCCGGAAGAAGACGAAGAACCTGAGCCTGAACCGGAACCGGAGCCAGAGCCGGAACCTGAGCCCGAGCCCGAGCCTGAACCTGAACCGGAGCCAGAACCGGAACCCGAGCCCGAGCCCGAACCGGAGCCCGAGCCGGAGCCGGAGCCCGAACCTGAACCGGAACCCGAGCCAGAACCGCAGCCCCCTGCCCCGGAACCCGAGCCCCCCTTCGAGTTAAGCCAGGCGCAGGCCAACTCTCTGACTCGCGTGGGCATTGCCTCCGCAGGACGTCGGGAATTACATGGCGGTCTTACCAACGGTGCCAATGCGCTTGCTCCTCTTCTGGTTTCTACCTCCAAGTCCGACATTTTCGAACTTGGCTCTGAAACCCAGGCCAGAGTCTCGGATTTCACCGATATTGCGCCCACCGTACTGGAGACCAATGTTGGTGGCTTCGATCTGGAATGGGGCTTGTGGGAGTTCAGCGGCGGCGACCCCTTCTATGCCTATGAATACGACTCCCTGACCGATACCGACCCGGACATGGTCACCATTAGCGAAGACATAGTCTTCGCTTCTGCCATGCCAACCAATATCAGCAGTCTCAGCGGTCAGTATCAGTTCACGCCCTCTTCTACGGATTATCTGATAACCCTGCGTGGTTTTGGCGGCGGTGAAACAGTGACTTCCATTCTGGGCGGCTTCTATGTCGACCTTGACATTGGCATGATCTCCGATGCCGATATCACTCTGTGTCTCTCCGGAGGAGGCTGTACTGAAAACGAGTTCGGCAATTCCTACTGGCCTCTGTCCGGTACAGAAAGCAGCACGACAAATTTCGTGCTTTACAACAATGACAACCTGATATTTGCCAATGAGCACAATAATGTGCTCACGGCCTATAACAACACCACTGAGTACATTATTCGTACCGAAGACATCGCCGGCGTCTTTCTCGGCAGTGCGGCCGAAGGCTTTGTACTAACCTTTGAATCATCTGCCTGGTCATTCAACGGCAGTACCTTGCAGGCCGTTGCCGATGCCGTTATCGCCGATCCCAGCATCCAGCCTGACAAATCCATTGGTGGTTCTATTCTGTTCCATGCCAGCCCCACCGGATATGTGATTGATTCCAGCGAACGGGGCTCTTTCAATCGCATTGGCTTTGCGCTCAGCGACCAGAGCAATGACACAGGCGGTGGTTTGCTGTTTGGCGGCGCTACCGACCTGGGCAATGAGAGCCTGGCTGAACAGATCATCACCTCCACCACTTCTACCAAGGGTGATGGTCTGTCGGTAGTGAATTTCACTGTCATGCGCGAAGGCGACGCCACCTTCACCCCGGCGACGGAATATTCCGAATACGGCCTGGCCTGGGGTATTTGGCAATCAGATAACCCCAATGCCTCAGTAGATTTTTACTCCAACGCCTATGAAACCGAGAGCCACAATTTCGTCGAAGACGATATAGTCGTTGCCTCTTTCCTGCCGGCTGGCATTGCCAGCATGACCGGTTCCAGGGTATTCACAGTCCAGAATTCGGTAACTGACGACATCCCCGACGACAATGTACAGGGTTCATTTGACTTCGATTTCGAGAATGCAGAAATCAACGGTTTTACACTCACGGTCCTGGATTATAACGGCGGAGACTACTCCGACACCTGGGCAACCAATTCCGTCGACAATATAGCCGTGGCCAATGACGGTCTCATTTTTGTTAACAATGTATCGGGTAGTATCACCGGTTACGAAGCCGGCATATTTACCGGCCGTATACGTGGCGGATTCACCGGCAGCCATGGCCAGGGTTTTGTCGCTGGCTTCTCCTTTGCAGAGGATGGCGGCTCGGAAAGAATCTTCAATGGCGCCGCCCTGTTCGAGCAAAGCGAGCTGGTGGGTCAGGCAGAATTCGATGAACTCGACCGTGTCGGCTTCGCACTCTTCAATCAACAACCCCTGCCCAGCCCTGACGCATGGGAATACCACGGCATCATCGGCAGCGCCGGCAATCCTGGCAGTGACGGCCACACGATCTTCGTTGAGAGGCGAGACAACAGTGCAGACAGTGACATTGCATCAGACCCTGCCGTGCAGATTGCCGAAGATGATTTCTATCACATCTTGCGACGCAACAACGCCGATCTGACCTCAGACACTGACATGCTCATGGATGTTGGCAATGTCAACAATCTGTCCTGGGGAGTCTGGGAGACTGGCGATGATGGGTCACCCTACTTCGCTACTGCAAACGAGTTCGGCAATCCATCGGGCAGCGGTAGCAACGAACTAGTCACCGGGCCGGTACTGTTTGCCACCGGCGACAAGGCTGATATGAGCGACCTCAATCTTGCCTATTCGAGTTGGGGTAGCAAGTCCTTCACTGTCCACTCTGACAGCCCCATGCTCATACTTCCCAGCGACAGTAGCCAGCAAAGCTTTGTAATCGATTCCATTTTCGATTTTGATTTTGGATCGGGCAATGTCACCGGACATTTCAGTGTCTTCACCTGCGCCGACAGCGAGTGTTCAACAGCCAGCTACGATCAGCTCTGGGAGCTGGAATATCTGGAACACAGCCTCAATGCCAATATTGGTGATGATGCCCTGTTCCGCTTTGACACAGACGACTCCATTGCAGGCACTTTCTATGACAATGACAGTGAAAGCAGTTCGGCGTTTAGCGGTCAGATTTATGGCTTCTTTACCGGTGCCACTGGCGATGAAATCTCCACCGGATTCAATTTCAGGGCCGGAGCCAGTGATTACATCACCGGGCTGACGCTGATGGAAGCAGTTGACTACATCACTGCTGCCCAGCATCAATCAGTCATCAATTCTGACCATATCGGCTTTGCCCTGAGCATTGAAAACAGCTTCGACGTTGGTAATGAGGGCACAATCCCGAATGCGGTTACTGGTTGGACCAATACCGCCAACATCAATGAAGATGCCCTGCTGTTCACCAAATCAGGTTTCGATTTCTATCAACACCTGGACAGTGGCAGCACTTATTTCGACACCAACCCATTCAACTATGCTCTGGAGTTCGATAGAGAAGATGCCATCGAACACAACTTCGACAATCCCGATGTTGCGGGTTTTGAAGTGGTCTGGGGCCTCTGGGGTGGCGACGATTCCCAGATAGACTTCTTCGATTCACAGGGGCTACGCAATGACAGGTACAACCTTGGCGATAGCCCACTCAGTGTCTTTGCCTCAGCGTTGCCAGCCGAAGATCTCGGCGCGCTGTTTGGCAGTGCCACCTTTGATGCCCCGGCAGACTGGATTGGCGTGCGCGACAGTGACGGCACTCTTAGCGATATTAGTGGCATCAATGCCGAATTCGTCATGAGCCTTGGTGGCGTCAATTTTTCAGCCAATGAATTCGAGGTCTGCTTTGGTGGCAGCAGCTGTGATAACGCCATGGAGCGCTGGGTGGTTAATTCCTTTGGCTCGATCTATGCCGGAGAAGGTATAACCTCAGGCAAAGGCGTGATCTCGGGCAGTGACGCTACCGGCGATATTTTCGACGACGAGGAAGCCAATATTGGCAGTTTCGAGGCAGTATTATCCGGTCTCATCACTGCCAACAACAATAACCAGCGCGCCTTGCTGTTGGGCTTCAATCTGGATCGCGACGGCTCCAGCGATGCCGTGGTCGGTGCCACTCTGATCGAAGCATCGATTGATAACCCTTTTGCCTATGACACCAGTTTCAGGGAAGACTTTACAGCCACAGGTTTTGTAATTTCACCGGCACTGGGAAGTATCTCTGCCGGCCGCATCAAACCGGCCGATAGTGGTGATATAGCTGACCCGATGCTGACCACATTCAGTGGCGAAGGCAGCGTTAATGACACGGCGACCAATTCCGATCCTGATTTTGTATTACAAATTGAGCATCCGGATAATTCAGATGAGTCATTGAGCAGCTCCGGATTTGGGGACATCGATTGGGAATACTGGAATGCCAGTGCCTCGCACAGCAAATACCAGGATGTCACTGACTCCATGATCAGTTCCGCTCTCAACCCCGAGAATGATGATGAGCTGATACTGGTCACAGCCGATACCGTGAACACGGACCTGCAAATAGGCGATAGCATCCTCCCTTTTACCTTGGCTCACACTACCAACGCTTCTGAATATTTTGGCCTCACTTCCGATGGCCGGACAGTGGATGGTGTCCGGGGATTTATGGAACTGGATATCGCTTCCGGAAACGTCAATAACGGCCGCCTATCCATAGATATCGATGACGCTTATGAGTCCTGGGAAGTAGAATTCAGCGGCCCGCTGAGCGAATACCAAAATACCGATACTGAACCGATGATTACCTTGTCTGAAAACTTCAGTCTGGCTAACGGCAAGGTTGTTGGCGGCGATGATGATGGCACTACCTTGAGTGGTCAGGTTATGGGGCTGCTGGTTGGCGACTTCAGTGATCCGGGTTTTCTGGGTGGCTTTCAGTTACATCACTCGGGCACGCCAGAAAACTGGGCCATGGGCAGTTTTCTCTGGGGCCAGGATGAATTCCTCAGCACTACTGAGCGTCTGGAAATCAATGACTCTGTCGGCGTCTTTGTCACCGGCAGTGCTAAAGTTGCCGACATGAGCGGCCTGTTCGCCGGCCGCGTGCAGGACACCGGTACTGGCGGGGCCCATGTGTTCGCGGCCAGAGACTTCGATGCTGGCGGTGATTTGCTTGATGACTATGACGTCGCGGATGATATTTTCCGCCCCGGATCAGTAGTCAGCAATTTTGATCGCAGCACTTACAGCTCCAATGGTATTACTGATTGGGGTAACTGGGCAGGCACGGTCGGTACCAACGAATTTGACCGCAAGTCCCATAATCCGGCAGGTGGAGCTACTCTGGCCGACACTGGCTACAATGCCTTCTGGTTTATCGCTGACCCGGTGGATGTTGTTCATCTGCCTGGCAGCGGCAGCTTCAGATTTGGTGCCTCAGGTGCAGTGGTCGGCTCGTCAAAAATTGCCAGTTTGCAGGGCATGCATAGCCTGTCCACTAACGATGGTGCAGATACTGCAACGTTTGCCAATATCGACCTCAGTGAAGCGACAACTTTCACTTTCGACATCGATTTTGGCGCCGCCGATGCCAGCACCGCCATCACCAATGGTGAATTGCTCATCTACACCGATAATAACTACCGTTGGCATGCTGACTTCTTCGGCGGCTTCGATGGCCCTGAGCTGGTGATGAGCATCGATTCTGGCGGCAGCAATGAACTTGCCTATGACTCCGTTGGTTTAGGTCTGGTTTATGACGCAGAAGACGGTGAGATTAGCGGTGACATCTATGGCTACTTTACAGGCGAAAGCGGAATTGAAGGGGCGTCACTGGCCTTTAATCTCTCCCATACCGGAAGCGCAGATAACGAGTATCATGCCCTTTTTGGTACCGCACTTCTGGAACAGGACATCGCCATCATGGGCTTCTCGGCCCCCGAACCCAGCACCGAACTTCACAACATCTCCTGGGGCAGTTGGGACAATCCCATCGAAGACAACTGGGTGGTGGTTGCAGAAGCTGATGGCGGCAAAGTTGAAGTGCAGACCGACGACTTTATGGCGGAGGTAACACCCACACCGATTGCCAACCTGACCGGTGCCGCCAGCTATGCCAGCTCCCCTGCTTCGGCCTTTATCGGCAGCGGCAGCGCTGGTGATGTGACTCAGGTAGTGGCTGGCATGAATGTGGACTTCAATACCGGCATGATCAGCGATGGCTCCCTGCAGGTGCAGGTGGCTGGCTCCCAGGCCTGGGAGATCGATTTCGCTGGTACTGTGGCAGCGGGCAATGTAGATCTGCATTCCACCGGTGGCGTACTGATGGACCCCGGCGGTCTGATCAGCAATGACATCGGTGCCAATCTGGATCGCGTCTTCACTGGCAACAATGCCGAGGCCTTTGTGGGCGGCTTTGACCTGGTGGATGAGGTCAATGCCCTCAATCATGTCAATGGTTTGTATAGCATCGAGAAATAGCCTACCCGGCAACAGCAACAAAAGGGGGCATCAGCCCCCTTTTTTGTGCTCGGCTTTTCTGTCTCGCTTTTCCCCTAGCCATTCCTTTCGCCTTTCCTTTCGCCTCGACAGATCAACAAGGCTGACAGCGTCATACTCTTTTCATATCTACTGCCTATAATAACGCCACATTAATCGACAGTATGGAACGGCTCCCTCGAGCCTGAAAAAGCGACAGGATTCACTGGCAGATGAACACATATCAGGATAAGCAACTCAGACATCCGGGCCGCCTCCCCGCCCTGCTGCTTACCTTGCTGGCTGCTTGCACGCAGTTATCCACTTTGGCCTATAGCAGTGACGCTGATTTTTCCTCGATCCTGGGCCCTACCCTGCTGGCCATCCTGCTGACAATTGTGCCCAGCGCCCTGATTGGACTCACTCTGGGACCTGAACTGGGGCTCGGTGCGCCCTTGCTGATCGATCTGATTCTTGGCAAAGCAGGCAGCGCCAGAGAATTGATACGACACACAAGAATAGCCGCTGGCACGGGATTGGCTGTGGGTGTATTGATGTTATTGCTGAGTCTGTTGATACGGGCCAATGCTCCGACCGATTCACCGGAGCTGGGATTTCGTGGCATTACCGGAGGGCTGCTGGTTTCTCTCAACGCCGCCGTGGTTGAAGAAATCTGGACACGCCTGGGATTGATGACTTTACTGGTCTGGTCCGCCCTGCGCTTGCTGGGCAAAGAGCATCCTTCTCCGCAACTGCTATGGCCGATCATTGTCTTGTCAGCCATCGCCTTCGCTTTGTTGCATTTGCCACAACTGGCCTCAACCGGAGCCGCCACGGCAACTACCGTGTCGGCCACCTTGGTCGGCAATACTGTCGTCGGAACGCTATTCGGCTGGCTGTACTGGCGCTATAGCCTGATCGCGGCAATGATCGGTCACCTGAGCGTCGATCTTGTGCTGCACGTTTTCACAGCCATGATCTGATTGCCATGTCGGCCAGGGACTGCCCACATTTACTGGCCGGGCAGCTGCCGCAAATGATATCAGGCCACTACTCCTGGCTGTCTTCTTTTTTGAAATCCAGGGATGCCGAATTGATGCAGTAGCGCAGCCCGGTCTTGTCCTGGGGGCCGTCGGGAAACACATGGCCAAGATGTGAACCACAGTTCTGGCACACCACTTCAGTGCGCACCATGCCATGAGAATGATCCGCCAGTTCACCGACACTGTCCTTGTCGGCCGGTGCATAGAAGCTCGGCCAGCCGGAACCGGAGTCGTATTTGGTCTCTGAGGAGAACAGGGGCTCCCCACAGGCGGCGCAGTGATAGGTACCGTCGTCTTTCAGGTCCCAGTACTTGCCGGTGAAGGCACGCTCGGTGCCCTTTTCCCGCAGCACATGATATTGCTCCGGATCCAGTTCCTCGCGCCATTGCTCGTCCTTGTTAGCGGTCTTGTCCTGTTCCTTGTCACTCATAGTAAGTTCCTGCCTGTCTTGCCTGCTGCAAACCCTGCTTGGGCCGGCTGCAAGAGATGATGTAGAATGAAATGTTTTCCTGCTTCTGCCGACCTACTATTCATCAGCAGCGCAGTTTCAATGCCCTAATACTACCATTTACAGGCCACTATGGATCAGCCCGACTCACTCAAGGAACAGTTTTGCGACGTCATTGCCCAGTCCCAGAAACTGAGCAATGTTTGCTATGACATCCGCGGGCCGGTGCTCGAGGAAGCCAAGCGTCTTGAAGAAGAGGGTCATCAGATCCTCAAACTCAATATTGGCAACCCGGCGCCTTTCGGCTTCAATGCCCCCGATGAAATCCTCTATGACGTCATTCATAACCTGGCCAATGCCCAGGGCTACTGCGACTCCAAGGGACTTTACTCGGCCCGCAAGGCCATCATGCAGGAGTGTCAGCGCCTCAAGGTGGACAATGTCGAGATCGAGGATATCTATCTGGGTAATGGCGTCAGCGAATTGATCACCATGGCCATGCAGGCCCTGCTCAACGATGGCGATGAAGTGCTGATCCCGGCGCCGGACTATCCCCTGTGGACCGCCTCAGTGAGTCTGGCCGGCGGCCAGCCCGTGCATTACCTCTGTGACGAGCAGCAGGACTGGTATCCCTCCATCGAAGACATGGAGTCGAAAATCACCAGCAACACCCGGGCGATTGTGATCATCAATCCCAATAACCCCACCGGCGCGGTCTACTCGAAGGAAATCCTGGAAGACATTATCGAACTGGCCCGGCGCCACAATCTGATCCTGTTTGCCGATGAGATTTATTCCAAGATCGTTTACGACGATGCCGTCCATATCCCCCTGGCGTCGCTCTGCGATGATCTGCTGGTGGTCACCTTCAATGGCCTGTCCAAGTCCTACCGACTGGCGGGTTTTCGCTCCGGCTGGATGATTCTCAGTGGCGCCAAACATGCAGCCCGCAGCTATATCGAAGGCCTGGATATACTGACCAATATGCGTCTCTGCGCCAATGTGCCGGCCCAGTTTGCAGTGCAAACCGCCCTCGGCGGCTACCAGAGCATCAATGACCTGGTGTTGCCCGGCGGGCGTCTGAAGCAGCAACGCGATGCCATCTATGATTCCCTGATCCAGATCCCTGGGGTCAGCTGTGTCAAACCCCGCGGCGCCATCTATGCCTTTCCAAAACTGGATCCACGGCAATTGAAGATTGCCGATGATGTGGCACTGGTTTTGAATATCCTCGAGCAGGAAAAAATTCTGGTGGTGCAGGGATCGGCCTTCAACATCAAGGATACCCAGCATTTGCGCCTGGTATTCCTGCCCCGGGAAGATGAAATCTTTGGCGCCTTGCAGGGTATCGCCCGGGTACTGGATCAGTATCGCTAGCTACTCTGCCCGGCGAAACCCGCCGCCCGTTGCAGGGCTTGCAGGGCCGGATCACCGGCAGCCGGCATTTCGCAGAATTCCTGGCGACTGAGCAGGCCTGCACGAAAGCCATCGAACTCCGCCCCCGACATGCCCTGCTCTGCACTGCGGGCTACGGCCTGCTTGAAGTCCTCACTCAATTGCTGCAATGGCAAGGCACTACCAAGGGATTGCCACAGCGCCGGGGAATCGGCCCGGCTTATTGCCTGCGGTTCTTTCAGTCTTTGCAAATTGGCCTGCAAATGCAGACTGTCCTGATCCTGTTGCAAGTCCGGCTGTTCAATAAAATCTGCCAGCTGCTGCGCCAGGGCCCAGGTTGCCTGGAGTTTGGCGCGCTGGCTGTAACCGGCGATGTGAGGCGTTGCCAGGGCGCAGCAGGCCACCATCTCCGGGTTGACCGCCGGTTCATGCTCCCAGACATCGAAGGCACACAGTGGTGCCTCGCCAGCTTTCGCCAAAGCCAGCAAGGCAGCTTCATCCACCACCCCGCCCCTGGCAGCATTGATCAACAAGGACGATTTATTCATGCTTGCGAGAAAGTCTTTGTCCAGCAGATTGCGACTGGCGTGAGGACCCTGCTCTGTCAGGGGCAAATGCAGGGACAGCAGCTCACAGTCATGCAGGGCATCCTTGTCCAGCAACCGGGCCGCCAGAGAATGCTCGCCACTGCGGGCCAGCTTCTCTTTCAGGGGCGGGTCGCACAGTTTTACCGCAATACCCAATCGTCTCAGGCGCTGTGTCAGGCGGCTGCCAACCTCCCCAGCGCCAATAATGCCGGCACTGGCGGGCAATTGTGGCAAGTCACCACGACTTAACATCAGACCCAACACTGCCAGGCAATAGTCCACCACGGCATCGGCATTGGCGCCACGGGCGTCGGCCAGGCGAATGCCCCGGGCCCGCAAATAATCCCTGTCCACATGATCGAGGCCACTGGTGGCGCTGCCCACAAAGCCCAGCCTGCTGCCTGCAAGCAGCTTTTCATTGACCGGAGTTATGGAGCGCACCAGCAAGACATCAGCATCCCGCAGCATGGCCTGGTTAATTTCCCGCCCGGGCACTTTTGCAATAGTGCCGAAGCCAGCTATCCATTGTTCGAGACCTGGCATCTTGTCATCGGCAACGATCTTCATGGACAATCTTCGCTTCAGTCCGCCAATCGGCCAGCCAGATAATTCAGGCGGCGACCGGACGCAGCGTCAAAACGGTACTGGCGCAGGAAATGAGTGAAGTCTGCTTCGGAAAAACCGCCGACCTGCAGATCTTCGGCGCAGGTTTTGGCACAGGATTCTTCTTCCGCATCGATATCACAGATGATGGTGGCCAGCAGTTTGCTCAACTCGGCCAATTCCTGATGTTCGGCCAGTTTGCGGGCCAGGCTGGCAGCGCCTCGCAGCGGCAGGGTTTTGACTTCATCAAGATGTTCATAGAGATTTTCCAGCGTGCCGTAGCGCCCCAGCAGCTCTTTGGCCTTGACCGGCCCGACCCCTGGCACACCGCTGATGCAATCCACCGAGTCACCCACCAGGCCAAGATAGTCCGGCAGACATTCAGGGCTCACACCAAACTCATTGATAATATCGTCCCGGTAGCGTCGCTTGTTGCCATTGTAGTCCCAGACACAGTCGCCCTCCCCCAGCAAAAGCTGTCCCAGATCCTTGTCCCGGGAAACGATTTCCACCGCTGGTAGCGACTCTGAATTCGTCACCTGTCGACAGCGACTGGCCAGAGTGCCGATGATGTCATCGGCTTCATACTCTCGACTGGCAAATGACGGCAGCCCCAGAACGGCACAGATCTCATGACAGGCCTTCAGTTGCATGGCCAGGTTGTCATCGGGCAGTTCGCGATTGGATTTGTAGTCGGGACAGAGTTTGTGGCGAAAGCCGCAGAACAGACTCTCATCATGGGCCACGGCCATGGCCCGGGGCTTGTTGCGCTGCATGAATTGCAGCAGAAACTGGCTGAAGCCAAACAGGGCGCTGAGATCTTCGCCCCGGGTGTCAAAACATTCCACGTAGGGCGAGAAGTGGGACTGGAAAATGTAGATTGAGGCGTCTATCAAATAGACCGGGGCTGCCGCGGAGTCCGGCATCAGTCAGCCTTCTTGCGAATCAGATAATAGTAGTGCTCACCCTGTTGCTCCTCGCTCAGCAACTCGTGCCCCAGATAGATACAGAATTTGGGTACATCGCGGGTGGTGGACGGATCGGTTGCCTTCAGATACAGGCATTGCTCCGCCTCGATTTCACGAATCTTGTTGTGCAGCATCATCACCGGTTCCGGGCAATAGAGTCCGCTGGCATCCAGCTCCGTGGCCTGTTCGATTTCGGCGGCAAGATCGGTTTCACCAGACATGGTCAAATCAACTCCCTGGCGGGGATCAGGCTGCAGGTTTCCGATTCAGGGTCAAAAGTGATCTTCACCTCGCCCCGCTGCAATTGCCCTTTCACCTGTTCAATTTTACTTTGCAAACTGTACTCCTGCTGACCGTAGTCGGTACCTTCGCGGGTAACAAAATCCTCGATCACCGCTTCCAGGATTTCTGCAGACAGTTCTGTGTAGGGTATTTCCATAGCTCAGGCGCTGATTTTTAAACCAGCTCCACTACGTCCAGTTTTTGCCCGCTATCGGCCCTGGCAGATTTCTCGGCCCGCAAGTCGGCAAAGGGAAACAGACTGGTATCAGCCAGCTGTGACAGGGACACATTGGCAATGCTGCGGAAGATGGTTTCTATGCGACCCGGGTTCTGTTTCTCCCACTCAGCCAGCATGGACTTGATGGCCTGGCGTTGCAGGTTGTCCTGGCTGCCACAGAGATTACAGGGAATGATGGGAAAGGCCATCATTTCGGCATAGCGTTCGATTTCACTTTCCTTGCAATAGGCCATGGGGCGAATCACCACGTTGCGCTTGTCATCACTAAGCAGTTTCGGCGGCATGGCCTTGAGCTTGCCACCGTAAAACATGTTCAGAAACAGGGTTTCGACGATGTCGTCGCGGTGATGGCCGAGGGCAATCTTGTCGGCACCGATGGAATCTGCGTAGTTATACAGAATGCCCCGGCGCAGCCTGGAGCAAAGCCCGCAATAGGTTTTGTTTTCCGGCACCTTTTCGGTGACGATGGAATAGGTATCCTGTTCCAGAATCCTGTACTCGACACCCAGACCTTGCAGGTATTCCGGCAACACATGCTCGGGAAAGCCCGGCTGTTTCTGATCCAGATTAACCGCATGCAGGCGAAAATCGATGGGTGCATGACGCTGCAGGTTCAGCAGGATATCCAGCATGGCATAGGAATCCTTGCCACCGGAGAGGCAGACCATCACCAGATCACCATCCTCAATCATGTTGAAGTCGGCAATGGCCCGGCCCACGTCCCGGCGCAAATTTTTGCGGCTGCGATTCAGTTTGAACTGATCACGATTGCTGGCAGTCATGCAATATCCCTATACCCGTTCGATGATGGTGGCGATACCCTGCCCCAGCCCGATACACATGGTGGCCAGACCCAGGGTGGCGTCATTGGCTTCCATATTATTGAGCAGGGTTGTGGTGATGCGGGTACCGGAGCAGCCCAGCGGATGCCCCAGAGCAATAGCACCACCGCGCAGGTTCACCTTGCTATCGGCCACGTCCAGCAGATTGAGGTCTTTCAGCACCGGCAAAGACTGGGCCGCGAAAGCCTCATTCAGTTCGACGCAATCGATATCGTCAATGCTGAGACCGGCTTTCTTGAGCGCCTTCTGGGAGGCAGGCACTGGTCCATAACCCATGATAGACGGGTCGACTCCGGCAGTGGCCATGGATCTGATCCTGGCCCGAATCTTCAGACCCTGGGCCTGGGCCTTCTCGGCCGACATGATCACCATGGCCGAAGCGCCGTCGGAGATCTGTGAAGAGGTCCCGGCAGTCACCGTGCCATTGGCTGGATCGAAAACAGGACGCAGTTGTGAAAGACCTTCCACCGACGTGTCAGCACGAATGGTTTCATCTTCTTCAATCAGGGTCTTGAAGCCGTCGGCATTATGGCCTTCGATAGCTACAATCTCGTTCCTGAATCCTCCGTCCAGGCGCGCCTTCTCTGCCAGGGCATGGGAGCGCACGGCAAACTCATCCTGCCGCTGCCGGTCGATGCCATGCATCTTGGCCAGCACTTCCGCCGTCACGCCCATCATCCAGGAGGCCTTGGCGATATGCTGTGAGGCTTTTGGGTTGGGATCCAGACCATAGGTCATGCCCACATGGCCCATATGCTCGACACCACCCACCAGGAACAAATCACCATTATTGGACAGAATAGCAGTAGCAGCCGTGTGCAGGGCCGACATAGAGGAACCGCAGAGACGGTTCACTGTCTGGCCGCAGACCGAAT
This sequence comes from Pseudomonadales bacterium, assembly GCA_022763285.1. GTDB lineage: Bacteria > Pseudomonadota > Gammaproteobacteria > Pseudomonadales > Pseudohongiellaceae > UBA9145. The sequence continues at coordinate 16,207 of JALEHB010000169.1, forward strand.
GAGGCAAGCGGGTCATCAGGGCCGCGTTGCGGGCGATATTCCAGCCCTGCTCCTTGGTCTGGTTCACACAGCCCCAGATCACATCTTCCACGTCCGCGGGTATCAGTTCGGGATTGCGCTCAAACAGGGCTTCAATCAATCGGGCAGACAATTCTTCAGCACGAACATGGCGAAAAGAACCGCCCTTGGAGCGGGCCATGGGGGTACGGACCCCATCGACGATTACCGCATCTCTGGCTTGTAAACTCATAGTGTTCTCCTCACCTTATCCGTAAAACTTCTGACCATTAGCCGCTTTCTCGCGCAGGCCTTCAGTCACTTCATACATGGGACCCAGTTCGGCATACTTTTCTGCCAGGGTCACAAAGTCAGCGGCGCCGATACTATCCAGATAGCGCAGCGCACCACCCCGGAATGGCGGGAAACCGAGCCCCAGCACCAGGCCCATATCCGCCTCGATGGCGGTATCGACGATGCCGTCTTCCAGGCAGCGCACAGTCTCCAGGCACATAGCCAGCATCATGCGCTCGACGATCTCCTGGTCAGTAAACTCTTTCGGGCTGGCCTGCACTGACTTGATGACTGCCTCAATTTCCGGATTGGGCAATTTGCGTGGCTTGCCGCGCTTGTCCGGCTCATAGAGATAAAAGCCGCTGCCGGTCTTCTGACCATAGGCCTTGTTGGCCACCAGTTTGTCGATGGCAGTGTCAAAATCCAGCTTCATGCGATCGAAGCCGGAAGCCATGACGGCCTGGGCGTGAACCGCCGTGTCGATACCGACCACATCCAGCAGATAGGCCGGCCCCATGGGCCAGCCAAATTTTTCCATGGCCTTGTCGATCTGGCGGAAATCCGCGCCATCGTGGATGAGGCGGGAAAAGGCGCC
>JALEHB010000170.1 GCA_022763285.1 Pseudomonadales bacterium
CTCAGCGGCCTGACCTGGGCATCCCAGTGGCTGAAACTTGGCATGCTGGAACTGGTGGTGTCAGCCCCGGACCGACAATCACGGGATGAGGATATTGCCTATCTGCTGGAGCTTTACGATGAAAAGGTCAAGCGCCTGCACGGCAGCCTGGTTTCCCTGCCCAGCGACATTCCCACCAGCCCGGTCATTGCTCCCACCTTCTTTGAACGACATCCGGATGCGGCCTATATCATCGACAACCTGGAACTGTTGAAAGTGGTGATCGGCGATATTCTCGCCCATCCGGAAGTGGAAGATCGTTGGCAGGAAATTGAACTGGCGGTTCAGAATTACACCGATCGAACCAGCAACTTCAGTGATGAAAGGGATTATCTGTACTACGTGCTGCGGGGCGGCATCTACAATGTCGGCGGCCCTGCCCGGGGCGGCCTTGATCGACCGGACCGAAACTGGACCCGGGAGCGTTCCGAGAACCCCCATATCAGCATCGGATCCCAGCCTTCGCCCAATTAGCTTGCTTAACGAATAAGCTGAAGCCAGCGAAGGTTTGAGGATCTGACCGCCTCATCAAGACATGGCCACAGATGCGGCAAACTCTGACTGCAGAAACTCCTGCAGCGCCGCCACCGGTGCCGGAAAACCACTTCTTCGCGACATCACCAGACTCAGATTCGCCTGCCCCGCATGCCACTGGGGCAATACTCTGACCAGCCGTCCCGAAGCCAACTCGGCCCGGCAGGTATAGGCAGGCAAGGCGACGATGCCCAGTCCCTCACTGGCAGCCTGTTTCAGGCTGCTCATATCCTCACTCTTCAGTCGCGGCGTGATCTCGACCGCCTCCCTGTCACCGGACTCGTGCTCCAGCTTCCAAATATCCCCGGGCGCTTGCCAGCCGAGGGCCAGTGTCTGATGTCCCTGCAAATCTGCTGGCGTGACAATCGCGCCCACATCGGCCAGATAGCCGGGAGAGGTGAACAACTGCCACTCCACAACAGCGAGTCGTCTCTGTATCAAGCCTGAATCGGGCAGTGGATCGGTATGCCCGCGGATGGACATATCAACACCCGCAGCCAGCAGATCAACAGTCTGATTGGTCACCTGCTGCAGCACGGTGACCTGGGGATTGTCGGCAAGAAAACGGGCCAGCAGTTCTTTCAGGGCAAACTGGGCAACCGCCACGGAACAACTGAGCACCACCTTGCCTGACAGGGTGTTCTGCTTGCGCTTCAGTTCGGTTTCCGCCAACTCCACCTGATCGATTGCCGCGCGTGCGTGCTGGTAGAACAACTCGCCCAGTTCGGTGATCTTCAACTGACGAGTGCTGCGCTGGATCAGCACTGCCTCGAGGCGATCCTCCAGTTGGGCGATATGGCGGCTGAGGCGCGATTTGGGAATCCCAAGCGCCTCAGCGGCCCGGGTGAAACCCCCTTTTTCCACCACATGCACGAAGTAGTAATAGTCATTCAGATCCAGAGAAGGCATGGGGTTGGGCCTATTGTTCTATTTACAGGATTATCAATTCAAATATTGCCACTTCTCACACTTATTGTCTCGTATATATTGCCACTCAAACTCAACTGATTAGCGACAGGGTGACAACAATGCAAGCAATCAACACAACAACAGCAGTGATACAGGGCCCGACCAAACAACAAGACAGCACCGTCTCCGGCGCGCTAACTGGTGAGCCACTTGGCGTCGGCGAGGGATTTGCGGCAAAGAGTTTTCGCGCCCGGGAAATCGGTGAGCGGATGGACCCACTGGTGATGGTGGATCATTACGTCATGACAGCCCCCACCTTCGGCGCCCACCCCCACGGGGGGATGTCGGCGGTGTCTCTGTTATTCGAAGACAGTGAAGGCCTGTTCCACAATCGCGATTCCCTGGGCAATGATTTTGACCTGCGACCGGGCGATCTGTACTGGCTCAAGGCCGGCAGTGGTGCCGTGCATGACGAATCTCCCAGACCCGGGGCGCGCATTCATGGCCTGCAGGTGTTCATCAATGTTCCCCAGGTCCGGCGCTTCGACGCCCCCGAATCACTGCTGGTGCGATCTGAGGACATGCCGGTAATCGACGCACCGGGCGCGCGCGTGAAGGTGGCATTGGGCGAGTCCAATGGGCTGCGCGGCGCCGTCTCCCCTTCCACCGCGGTCACCATTCTGGATGGTACGTTCAAGCCAGGCCAGGTGGGCGCGCAGTTCTCCCATAGAGCCGCCGCCAATCGTGGTATCTGGATTCAATCCGTCGAGGGTAGCCTGGACGTCGCTGTGGGTGACAACAGCCAACACCTGGAAGACGGCCAGGCCATTGCCCTTGCAACGGATGACAATTGCACAATCACAGTCACCAATCCCTCAACTGACCCGGTTCATTTTGCCCTGTTCGATGGCGCCCGAATTGGCGAGCCCTGGGTGCAGGATGGCCCTTTCGTCATGGGCTCAATACAGCAGATCTCCGATATCAAAGCCGCTTATGAAGCCGGCCAATTAGGCAGCATCAGCAACAACACTTGAAACACTCACGAAACCTACTATTCAAATCAGAGGATACAAACATGAACTATCACAACCCCGAAGCACTCACTACTGAAAACGCCGCACTGGTACTGGTTGATCATCAGGTCGGCCTGATGACCGGCATTCGCGATTACTCCATCGCCGAACTCAAGCACAATGTGGTGGGTCTGGCCAGGGCCGCCCGGGCACTGGGCATTCCCATCGTCACGACCACCACTTCCGCCGACACACTGTGGGGGCCGGCCTTTCCTGAATTACAGGAGGCGCTGCCGGAGCAGGCGTTCATCGACCGCAGCACCGTCAATGCCTGGGATGACCCGCGTGTGGAAGCGGCGATTCGGGCCACGGGCCGCAACAAACTGATCTTTGCCGGCGTGTCCCTGGAAGTCTGCGCCGCCTTTCCTGCCATGCGCGCTGTCAGAGAAGGATTCGATGCCTACGTGGCCGTGGATGCCAGCGGCACTTTCAATAATACCAAACGGGAAACCGGTATCACTCGCCTGACCCAGGCGGGCGTCGTGACCGCAGATGCCGCCAGCCTGATGGTTGAGATTCTCGGCGATAACGCCTCCGACAAGGCCATGGAGGTCTACACGGCGCTGGGCATGGACTGGGCAACCCTGGTGGGCCAGGTCCGCGCCAGCGCAGCCGCCTGAGCTGGCAAACCGATTGCTGGAACACAGCAGCACACTGAACCAAAAGCACTGAAATAGAGGGAGCAGCATGCGCAACAAGATTCCAGAAACCAGCCATCGCTGCCGTCAAGCCAGGCGACACAAGCTGGCACTACTGACCTTTGTCGGCCTGCTTGCTCCTGTCTATTTCATTCCACCCCTGCTCTCGACGCTATTGGGTGGCCCCCGTTTTCTGACTGTCAGCGTCGCGGTGGCGGTAATCGTGATGCTAATGAGCTATGTCATCATGCCACTGATGACCCGAATTGCAGGCAGTTGGCTATTCACGTCAGAGCGAAATGACAATGCAGAGAGAAACGAAGGAGCATGACAGTAAATGATGCAGCTCAGCGTATTTACAGAAATGAGTGCCCCACCCTTTAACAAACGCCAGTTTTTCAAGGACGAATCCTGTGCAATAAAAAAGGGTGCTCACAAGAGCACCCCTTTTTGTGCCAGGGCCTAGCCGCAGGTAGCCTGGGTAGCGAATCCGAAAACTAGATTCGGAAGTTCACCGCGACAAAGCCGAAGCGACCGCGAGGACCGGCTGGGCGAGACAGAGTGCCCAGATAAGGTGACTGGTCGAAGGCGTTGTTCAGACCACCGTAGATGTCAATGCTTTCATTGAACATATAGGAGAAGTTGAAGTCATGCACCCATGAATCGCCGGTCTGTGAAGGATCGACGAAGAGTGGGTTCGCATCAATCTGCTGGTTGGAAATACCCGACAGAAGCTGACTTTCTTCCCAACGTCCTGCCCAGCCCAGAGTCAAGTCACCAATTGTCCAGCTGGCCCGGGCGTTAACGATCCACTCGGGATAGGAGAATTCACCTTTACGGCTCTCGAAGATCGAGGCATCCAGAGGGTCCTGGTACTCGTCGAAGCCAAGCAGGTGAGTACCCTGCAGACTGAAGTCCAGACCGCCCCAGCTATCCAGACCCAGAGCAGACAATTCCATGCCATAGTCGATGCCGAAGTCGACACCTTCCAGGTCAAATGCAGCCAGGTTTACCTGACCAGACTGGTGGTAGGTAATGAAACCTTCAGGTGCACGCTGGATCAGCGAGCAGTACTCGTTATCGATTGAAGGCAAGTCAACACATAGCTCGGACACGGCTACGGCAGACAGGGAGTCGATCGCGCCTTCGATCTCGATTGAGTAGTAGTCGACGATGAATGTCAGATTATCAACGAAGGTAGGCTGGTAGACGAGACCAGCTGTCAACGTGGTCGCCTCTTCCGTATTCAGGCCGGGGTTACCACCTGACACACCCGGAATACCGGCTGTGATGTAGTCGTTCACATCGTAGCCAACCGGAACACCGAGAGCCGCACAGTTGCTCGCACGATTCGCTGATCCGTTGTTGATATTGTCGATGGAACATGGATCGTTCTGGAATCCGTAGGAGGAAGGTTGCTGGGGTGAGTACAGCTCGGTGATGTTCGGTGCACGCACCGCTTCACCGAAGGTTCCACGAAGAGTCAATCCGAAGCCAGGCGAGTAGCGCAGGCCGGTTGACCAGGCCTCATTGGTACCCACGGTGCTGTAATCCGCAAAACGGATCGCACCGTTTACTTCCAGCAATTCGATGCCAGGCTGATCAGCAATAATCGGGGCCTGGCCTTCGAAGAAGTATTCGAACACATCGAATTCACCAGCGATCGGCAGATTGGCGTTACCGTTGGAGGCGTCCCATGTCACCAGATCCAGATCCAGCTGGTTCACGACATAGGCACTTTTCTCTTCTCGGTATTCCACACCAGCAGACCAGCCGATTGCGCCACCAGGCAGTTCGAAGAAGGCGGCCGTATCGCCAGAGATGTTGCCGAAGATAATGTTCTGTTCTACCTCAGATGTATCAAGCAGGTCCGGGTAAACAAAGTCGGCGTTAGCCTGCGAAGTTGAGTTCAAACCAAAAGGGTTGAACGGTGCGCAAGGGCTACCCTCGCCAGGCGTGAACGAAGTAATTTCCACGTATCGTCCATTACCGGTAGCATTCGTCATGGTGAACTCGGGCGATGGATAGGTTTGTGTGCGCAGGCGACCGCTGCTGCTAATGTTGGTGGCCAGCGGTGGCTGAGCGCTGGGGTCCAGGGTAGAACGACAGACGATCTCCCCGGTTGCCGGATCAACCACCGAGTCCAGTGCGGCATAGAAGCGGTCTTCGATACGCTTGTTGAGGTTCAGGTTTTCGACTGTTGTCTCACCGTAGTTATAAGACAATTCATAGTCGATACCGCTGCCAATATCCAGCTCGCCTTCGATACCGGCCACAATTCGGATGGTTTCCCGATCAACATCGTTACCGGTGAGCACGATATCGTCGTTACTGTCACGGCTCGAACCAAAACCCCAGAAGCTGCCGTCATTGGGATTGCTTGCAGGAATCACGCCTGCAGCAATCAGTTCATCAACCTGTGCAGCCAAGGCGGGCGGAATATACGGATTGTCATACTGAATTGGAATAGCGTCGTTGAAGTCCACGCCAGCCAGGTCGTCAATATTGTTCGAGAAGGCGTACTTTGATTCAACAAAGTAAGTAAGCGATTCACTGACTTCGAAGCTGCCGTTCAGGTTGATGTTGTATCGCTCCTGCTCCGGCAGGATGGCTGCTTTCACGTTCTGCAAGCCGTCACCGATACCGTAGGCCTGATTCACATTGGCCACGTACCCCGGGTTATAAGGGCGCGGGATACCATTGATGGGTGTTGTGATCACCTGTACCAGAGGCACGTTGGTGCCCTCAATATACTGCTGCGGCAAGCCGTCACGGGCATTGTTGGCAGCGTCAAGCACCGCACCAAAGCCGTCAGCGGAGGACAGATTGAATACCCCGTAAGGTGAGGAAATCGGATTCGTTGTAGGGCGCACGTAGGCGCGGGTTGCGTCCGGGTTAGTGCCGGTCAACGCAGCAATCTGATCAGTCTGATTGATGTCGTTGCCGGTGTAAGGTCCAGCAAATGCCGCACGGTCTCTGGAGCGAACCACATCATTTGTTTGACCCTCAATGGCAATAACCATTTCGCCGCGGCCGTCAGCCCACTCGAAACCGGTCGCCGCTGCCAGATAACTTTCGTCAGAGTCATAGCGACTGGACAGACCTGTTTGGGCAGTGACTTCAATCCCGTCGAAGTCGCCGCCTTCACGCAGTACGAAGTTGACAACACCGGATACGGCGTCGGCACCGTAGACAGAAGACGCGCCACCGGTCAGAGTTTCAACGCGCTGCACCAGAACCGTGGGGATGGAGTTTACGTCGACAGCCGCGGTGCCTTGACCACCGGCTACGTGACGTCGGCCGTTAACCAGAGTCAGGGTTCGCTGGGCGCCCAGTCCACGCAGGTCGAGAAGACCCAGGCCGACGTCGGTATCGGTTGTGTCAGCACTCTGGATGGCAGAGAGGTTGGCCGGAAGCGAGTTGTTCAGTGCTGGCGATTCGCGCAGCAATTCACCCAGATCAGATTGGCCGGCAGTGCGAATGCTATCGCCGCCAAGCACGGCTACCGGGCTGGCAGCCGATACTGCGTTGTCTCTGGATATGCGTGATCCGGTAATGACTACCTCTTCAATTTCGACTTCCTGGGCCAGTACTTCTGTCCCGAGTAGTGTCGTCGCGCATAGCGCTCCGATAGCGCGCACGAGAGGTTTCTTCATTAATGGTCTGTGTTTCATTCTGTGGGTTCCCCTTCAAAGCGGTGTTCAGATACCGGTAGTCCACCGATACGCTGGTTCTAGTAAAGCGCGAATCTGCAACGAGCCAATTTAGTCTCAAGTGAATTGATGCCACGGCGATGCGCACAGCACGCTGTTTGCAATAACAATGCCAATACATTTTTCAGCTTGAATACAAAGGGAATTGCGGGGAAACAGGCCAGATCGGCCAAGAACTTAACCGGTTTGCGGGCCAAAAGAGGACATCAGGCTACTTTCTGGGGCAACAGGCGCGCCCCGAAAAGGAGCGCCATTTTCGTCATTGGTGCAATTCTCGCCCAAGTTTCGACCGGTCCTGCACTGACTTCTAACAAGCAAACAGCAAAGCTGTTGCCAGATAGGGGCATTTTCAGCCGTCAGTATCTTCAATAAAAACTACATGGTAAAAAAAAGGGCCGGATAACCGACCCTTTCGTTTCTTGCTTGGCTGCTTACCAAAGCGTTACAGCTTGTCAGCAATGCCATTCAGAGTATCGGCAATCGCCAGATGACGCTCGCGGTTCATACCGAGGCGGTTACCGCCGTCTTCGGCGAACTGCTCCGCCAGACGGCGTAGCTGACTGGCAGCATCGCTATCGCTGCGGCCATTGTCCAGAGCGGCATCGGCGGCATCCAGTACCTCAGAGAGGTTAGCGGCGCGACCGGCGCTGACGGCATTTTCACGAACCAATTGGTCCAGATAGGCACGGGCCACCACCGGCACTGCCGGCCACTCGATAATTTCCTGGGTCTGGGCATTCACGGTGCCATCCAGTTCCGGCAGGGAAGCGGCGGCTATTTCATTGGCGCTAAGATAGTCACTGGGCTCCATGGTGAATACATCCAGGCCACGGGCAATCTCGGTACCGAAGACATGGCCCTTGTACCAGTAGGTAGACCAGTAGCCGGCGGTGATCAGGGCCTCTTCATCAATAGGACCGCGATCAAAGAAAGCGATTTCCACCGGGTTAGCGGAATCGGTGAAGTCCACTACCGACACACCACCCTGATACCAGGCCTGTACGAACAGGTCGCGGCCGGGAACCGGAATCAGTGAGCCGTTGTGAGCCACACAGTTTTCGGTTTCGGTTTGGGGAGCCGGCATCTTGTAATGGCTGCGGAACTGCAACTGACCATCGACAATGTCATAGAAGGCATCGGCACCCCAGGTCAGAGGGTCCTGAGCACGACAGCGAGGCCGGCCACCGCCACCCCACTCATCAGTGAAGATCACTTTGTCGCCACGGTTATTAAAGGTGGCCGAGTGCCAGTAGGCAAAGCCGGGATCAATGACCTGGTCCAGTCGCTGGGGATTGGCCGGATCAGAAATATCCATCAGGATTCCATTACCGGAACAGGCACCGGCAGCGAGGCCGATGTCCGGGAAGGTGGTAATGTCATGGCACTGATTGGTTTCGCTGGTGCGCTGGGTACCTTCACCGTGGTCGCCACCGCGCCACAGACCAGCCAGTACACCGCTGTCTTCATCGGCAAAGATAAAGGGACGATTGACGATCTGGGCCTCGCCCGGATTGTCGTAGGGAATCTCGATCACTTCGATTCGGAACAGGGCCGATTCGGGATTCTCAAACGGTGAATCGTCGGAACAGCCCGCCAGCTCCTCATCATCCCGTACCGAGCTGGTGCCGGAGACATAGACATAGAAATTGCCTTCGTCATTGGGATTGGACACTACTGTATGAGTGTGGGAACCACGGCAGGTTTGTACCGCACCCACCTGCATGGGACGGGTCATGTCGCTCACATCGAAGATGCGGATACCACGGATGCGTTCATTACTGACAGGCTCTGCCACGCCGTCCAGACCGCAGTCCAGTCGGCCACGGGTTTCCTGTACGGACATGATCAGCAGATCACCCACCAGGGACACATCACCCTGACCGCCGGGGCAAACCACGGAGGCCATCAATTGCGGCGCGGCCGGGTTGCTGATGTCATAGGTATTGAATCCATGGTAGTTACCGGCCACCAGGGCATTACCGGAAAACAACAGGTCAGTGTTGGAGAAGCTGAGCAAGGACGGACGCGGGTCGGCGTTCTCGTCTTCCTCTTCTTCGGCCACCGGCGTTTCAGCCGCCTGGCTGTTGCCGGCATTGCTGGTAGTCTCAGCACCCTGACGTTGATCAGGGTCCTGATCCGGTACCAGTTCTTCAGCCTGCAACTCTTCCAGGCGACTTACCGGCAAACCGGCCGGATTATCGGGGTCGAAAAAGCCGGCTGGCTTGGGCAGGGTCGATACCAGAGTCATGTTAAGGGAAGCCTCACCGGCATCACGGAAACCGGCCGCCAGCCCGACTCGGGGGTCATCAGAAAAACTGGCCAGTAGCAGATCCATACGTTCAATCTCACTGGTCTGGTCAGAAGTCACATCGGAGGTGAACTGGTACAGCACCGGGTCCTGGGCCGAGCCGCGCTGGTCCAGCAGGTTTTCCACCATTTCCAGGGCGCCCAGATGGTGTTCAATCATATGCTCGAGATAAAGCCGGTCAAATTCCGGGCCGGAGGCGGCACGCAGGGCGGCGAAATCCTCATCGGTGAGCATGCCGGGCATCAGCATGAAGCCGTCGGCGTGATGGGCATCCGCGGCAGGCACGTCAAAACCGCGCTCTTCCAGCCATCCCTGCATCATCGCAATCTCATCATCCTGGGACAGGAAAATCCGGTCAGCCAGCGCCAGTACCGCGTCATTATTGGTACGGTCGTCTGCCAGTTCCGACATTTCCTTGGCCTGGGCGTGGTGAGAAATCATGCCCTGCAGGAACATGATATCGCCCCGGGAATACTCGATGCTGGCCAGATCAGAGGCTTCTTCGGCGGTTATAACTCGCCCCGGCTGGCCAGGCGGGCCGGGCTGGATAATAGGTGGTTGAGCCTGTACTGCTGCCCCCATGCAGAGTAACAAAGCACTGGCTGCCAGGGTCGCGGGCTTTTGCCGGGTGGCAATAGTCTTGAACAATTTCATTTTTTATCTCCAGGTTAGATTTCTGTCACTGACTTCCTTGCCATTCCAGAACGGCCACTATTGTACCCAGACTTCCGGGGAAAATGGCAATAATGTAGCAATTTGGTCTGCAACAGCAGATATCTGCCCGACTGCTCTGAGCTGGTGCGGCCCCGGCACAAGCATGCACTGTGCCGGGGTGATAAGATTCGAACTCGACATTAAGGAGAATCGGGAGCCACCAGGCTGCCCTGCCAACCCACTGAATACTGGTAAACAAGCAAATGAATCACCTTGACCCTAGCAGTCCAATTCGCTTCCCTGCAAAAAACCCCGCCCTGAGTCGTCGCCGCTTTCTCGGCCACAGTGCCGTGGCCGCAGCAGGTCTGGCCCTGCTGCCCACTGCTGGCCTGGCGGCTGAAGCCGTACCCCAGCGCCTGCGTGAACTGGGTATTGAACTGCCTGAGGTTCCGGCCCCGGTTGCCAATTACGTGCCCTGGGTCAGAGAAAACGGCTTTGTCTATCTGGCCGGCCAGATACCGTTTCTTGATGGTGAACTGATGAGCCCGGGCAAGGTCCCGGTGGATGTGAGTATCGAGGCGGGCCGCGCCGCTGCCCGGCAATGCGGCATTAATCTGATCGCCGCCCTCAATGCCGCCTGTGAAGGCGATTTGAACAAGGTCCGGCGCTGCATGCGTCTGGACGGCTTCGTCGCCTCCAGCCCCGGTTTCAGTCAGCAACCGGCGGTGGTCAATGGCGCTTCCGACCTGATGGTGGAGGTATTCGGTGATGCTGGCCGCCATTCGCGCACCGCAGTGGGAGTGAACGAATTGCCTCTCAATGCCTGTGTGGAAGTGGCGGCAGTATTCGTAGTAGACGAGTGAAACGAAGCGGCACTATCACAGGCCGCTTCTGAACTGATTATTCGTCGTCTTCGCTACTGCCCTTGCGTGCCACCCCGTCGGCTCGGGCGGCATTGGCCACCGCTTCGGCCACGGCGGGTACTACATTGGGGTCGAAGACACTGGGGATGATGTAGTCCGGCAACAGATGTGATTCGGGAATGGCGCTGGCGATTGCCTCGGCCGCCGCCATTTTCATGTTTTCGGTGATGGAACTGGCCATGCAGTCCAGGGCACCACGGAAGATCCCCGGGAAGCAGAGCACATTGTTGATCTGGTTGGGGAAGTCACTGCGACCGGTGGCCATCACCCCTACATGGGGCAAGGCAATATCGGGCATGATCTCGGGAATCGGATTGGCCATGGCGAAGACAATGGGATCCCGATTCATCTGCTTGATATCGTCAACCGTCAACACCCCCGGGGCCGAGACGCCGATAAACAGATCGGCGCCCTTGATCACATCGCTGAGGCTGCCCTTCTCCTTGTCCTGGTTGGTGTTTTCGGCAAACCACTGCTTGGCCTCATTGAGACCGTCGCGGCCCTCATAAATAGCGCCCTGGCGGTCGCAGCCAATAATATTCTTCACGCCCAGCAGCATGGCCATCTTCGAGCAGGCCGTGCCGGCAGCACCGGCCCCCATCACTACTACTTTGAGATCTTCCGGTTTTTTATCGACGATTTTCAGGGCATTGATCAGCGCGGCCGTGCTCACCACTGCGGTGCCATGCTGGTCGTCATGAAAAACCGGAATATCCAGTTCTTCCTTCAGGCGGCTTTCGATTTCGAAGCAGCGCGGTGCGGAAATATCTTCCAGATTGATACCACCAAAGGTGGGCGCCAGGGCTTTGACGATGGCAATAATCTCTTCCGTATCCTTGGTATCAAGACATATGGGGAAGGCGTCCACCTCACCGAAGTGCTTGAACAGCATACATTTACCTTCCATCACCGGCATGGCTGCCTCGGGGCCGATATCACCCAGCCCCAGCACGGCGGTGCCGTCGCTGACCACGGCCACGGTGTTCTTCTTGATGGTGAGGTTATAGGCAGAAGCCGGGTCATTGTGGATTGCCATGCAAACCCGGGCCACGCCAGGGGTATAAGCCATGGACAGGTCATCACGGGTTTTCAGCGGCGTGCGGTTGGCAATTTCGATCTTGCCACCCAGGTGCATCAGGAAGGTACGGTCCGAATAGTGGATGAATTCGGCAACGTCCAGAGCCCTGACCGCATCCAGCACGGCCTGGGAAACGTCGGTATTCTCGGTGCTGATACTGATATCGCGGACACTCTCTTCCTTGGTGCTGCGTACCAGGTCGATGGCGCCGATATCGCCACCGGCATCGGCAATGGCTCGGGTAACCACCGCCAGGGACCCGATCTTGTTGAACAATTTCAGACGAATGATGAAATTGGTACCGAGATTTTCCTGTACGGGGGTTGGCATATTGCTCACTGAAGCTACCTCAATCTGTCTATGGCATCACTGGAGTGGGAGCCCGCGGCAAGCGATCTCCCTGAATTTGTGTATGAGTGTAACAGATGCTGGCAGCGAGATTCCCTCTCGGTAAGCCGCGCCGGGGGAAATTAGCTTATATATGAAGCAAGACCCCTGTGACAGTGGCTTTGCGGCCCGAATTCGTGGGCTCGGTATTGCCCTTTTTATTCCCCAATGCTTAAATCCACTTTCCCAAAATTAGTGCGTCGGCTATTAAGTCCTAAAGGCGCCATTCGGCTTGCCCGTAGTATTTACGACCCAAAAGACAAGCTGATACCAACCAAACAAGAACTCAAACTGGGAATGACTGACAGGATCGGGATGCGATGAAGAATTTCATATGGCTTGCATTTTTACTGGCTGTATTCTGGATCATCAACTCCGGACATTTCGATGGCCTGTTGCTGAGCCTGGGCCTGATCTCCGTGCTCTTTGTCGTCTGGCTGAACCACCGCATGTCCAGAATCGGCGAGGAGTACCAGCCACCCGTCATTCTCTCCCTGCGCCTGCCTTTCTATGTTCTGTGGCTGGTGAAGGAAATCGTCAAATCCAATATTGAGGTGATTCGCGCCATCTGGCAGCGCAAGCCGGCCATCGAGCCCAGCGTCATCACCGTCAAAGCCTCACAGCAGTCCGATCTGCACAAGGCACTCTATGCCAACTCCATCACCATGACCCCCGGTACCGTGACCATGGAGATCGAAGGCGACCAGTTCACCATTCATGCCCTGACTCGTGCCTCCCGGGAAGGTGTCGAATCCGGCGATATGGACCGCAGGGTACGGAGCCTCGAAGACTGATGTATATCGCGATATCCGCTGCAATTCTGGTGGTCATGGTGCTGGCGCTGCTGCGCGCACTGCTGGGCCCCACGGTTTATGACCGCATTCTTGCCGTCAATATGTTCGGCACCAAGA
>JALEHB010000017.1 GCA_022763285.1 Pseudomonadales bacterium
AAATTGACCCCCAGACCCTGGTAAACATGGCTGCGATTCAGCACCATCGGGGCCCTGACGGATTTGGCTACCAGATATTTCCCGATCACAGCGTTGGCTTCAGCCACGCCCGCCTGTCCATCATCGACCTGGATGAGAATCGCGGCAAGCAACCTTTCGTCAGTCAGGACGGTAACCTGATGCTGGCACACAACGGTGAATTCTATGACTACCAACGCATCCGGGCCCGTCTGACGGCACAGGAAGCACGTTTCTCCTCCAAGAGTGACTCGGAAATCATCCTGCACCTGTTCCCTCGTCTCGGTATCGAAGGCACCGTAGAACAACTGCGGGGAGAGTTTGCCTTTTCGCTCTATAACAAAGAAGAAGACAGCCTCTATCTGGTTCGTGATCGCTTTGGCGTCAAACCGCTATACTGGACCCAGATTGGCGACACCGTGGTTTTCGGCTCCGAACTCAAGGTGCTTTTTGCCCACCCTGACGTTAAACCCGAGTTCACCTCCGAGGGCCTGTATCACCAACTTATTCAGGTCATGGTGCCAGGTACCACCGCTTTCAAAAACATCAATCAGGTAAAACCCGGTCACATTGTCAAGATCAAACGCCAGGGCGGCAAGCTGGTGGTCAGCGAATCCAAATACTGGGATCTGAACTTTCCCCGTGAAAGCGAACGCAAGCCAATGACCGAGGAAGAGGCTATTGAGCGTACCCGTGAGGAATTGCTCAATGCGGTCGCCCATCGACTCGAGGCAGACGTTCCGGTAGGCAGTTATCTTTCCGGAGGCATCGATTCCTGCGCCATTATCGGCCTGGCTTCTGCCTGTCGACAGGGGCCGGTGCGAGCGTTCACCATTGGCTTTGACGATGCCAAATACGATGAGAGCGGCATCGCCCAGCAGATGGCCGAAAGTTGCGGCGCCGAGCAGGACATCATGCGACTGTCCGGTAATGAACTGTATGGCCACTTCGAAGAAACCCTCTGGCACACCGAACGAACCATTTATAACACCCTGGCAGTAGCTAAACTGTTGATGAGCCGACATGTGAACAAGAGCAATTACAAGGTGGTAATGACCGGTGAAGGCTCTGATGAACTGTTTGGCGGCTACCCGGCTTTTCGCCGCGACATGTTTCTGCACGGCCTCGACTCCCTGTCGGCCGCCGAGCGTGCCAACTGGCAATCCCTGCTGAATGAAAGCAATGCCATGTTTACTGGCGCCATGCTGTCGGAAAACCAGATCGATGATACGGCCCTGCATTTTACCGTCGGCTTTACCCCCAGCTGTCTGCAACCCTGGCTGGCCTGTGCCGATCTGGTTCCTGATCTGCTGGCGGCTGATATTCGCGAGGAATTGAAGTTCTATCGCCCCGGCGCTGCCATCGCTGATACGCTGGATACCGATCAACTACAGGGCCGCCATGCCCTGGACAAGGCACAATATGTCTGGTGTAAAACCATGCTCGAAGGTCAGATCCTGACCTGGGGTGGTGACCGCGTCGATATGGCCAATTCCATGGAAGCGCGCCCGGCCTTTCTTGATCACCATCTGGCCGAATTTGCAGTACAGATTCCACCGGAGCATCGGATCAAGGGACGCACCGAAAAATATGTACTGCGCGAGGCCATGAAAGGCATTCTGCCGGAAGTGCTGTACAAGCGGGAGAAGTTTGCCTTCATGGCACCTCCAGCTCACACCGATGAGACCAAATGGAATCAGATGCGCGAACTGTCGGAAAAGCACCTGTCCAAAGAACGCATCGAAGCCACCGGCATGCTTTCCTATGAAGGTGTCTGCGCCCTCTTCGATCGCCACGACGATCCCAATACCAGCGCGGCCGAGCAGGTACAGATGGATGCCGTAATCAATCACCTGATTGGCGTTCAGGTTCTGCATCAGCATTTTGTGGAAGCCGATATTCCGGCCCTGGCAAAACAGCGTGCCGATGAGTTAGGATGGGCTGCATGAACCAGAAACTTCAGATGTCATCGAACTTAACGATCAATCTGGAGCGGGTCAAACAGGACCTCTACAATCTGGCCCGCTTTGGCTATAACCCTGATGATCAGGGTATCTACCGTCAGGGCTTCAGCGACGAAGACATGAAAGCCCGCCACTGGTTAATGGACCAGATGGAGGGCTATGGCCTCAAGGTGCGCATGGACGGCGCCGGCAATGTCATTGGCCGCTATGGCAGCGACGATCAGAAAGCACTTCTCATTGGCTCACACCTGGACTCGGTCCCCGCCGGGGGCATGTTCGACGGTGTGCTTGGCGTTGTCGCCGGCCTGGAATGCATTCGTGTGTTACAGGAAAACAACATAGAGCTGAAACACGCCATTGAAGTCATTGGCACCTCCGAAGAGGAAGGCCGTTTTGGCGGCATGCTCGGTGCCCAGGCCCTCACCGGCAACCTGAAACTGGACTGGCTGGAGCGCGCCCAGGATCACAGTGGCGAGATGCTCCGCGACGCCATGGCCAAGTGCCAACTCCCCTATCACCTCGCCATGGAAGCGGCCCGGGACCCCGAAGACCTGGTGGGTTTTCTGGAACTGCATATTGAGCAGGGACCGGTGCTTGAAAAAACCAATAACACCATCGGTGTAGTAGAAGGCATCTCCGGTGTTTTCAAATGGCTGATCAAGTTTATTGGCAAGGCGGATCATGCCGGCACGGCACCCATGGATCTTCGCAGTGACGCCTTCATGGGCGTGGCAGACTTTGCCCATGAAATTTCCCGCATCATTGATGAAGAAGGCACCGACAAGACACGCCTCACAATCGGCAGCGTCGAATTGAAACCCGGTTTTGCCCATACCGTGCCAGGTGAAGCAGATTTTACCCTGGTGGGTCGTGATATGAGCGAGGAAGTCATGCGCAACCTCGCCGATTCCTGTCGCAAGGTCTGCTCGTCCATTGCCCGCAAACACAAACTGATGTTTGAGTACGAGCAAATGAGCTGGCTGGAACCCAGGCCCTGCACAGCGGAAATGGTCGAATTGCTGGAACGCCATTCCCGGGCGCGGGACTACAAGACTCTGCTGATGCCCAGCGGCGCCGGCCATGATTCACAGTTTTTTACTGATATCACGCCCACCGGCCTGCTGTTTATCCCCAGTGTCGGCGGCGTCAGCCACGCCCCCGATGAGTGGAGCCACTGGCACGACGTCGAAAAGGGCTGCAATGTTCTGCTGGATGCGACTCTGGAGTTGATCGCGGCCTAGTTGTCTGGCACCCGGTTGCCAGCGATCCACACGCTGTCGATACTGCGGGTATTGTCGATGGCTTCCAGGGGATTGTTTTCCAGCACCACAAAATCAGCCCAGTTGCCAGGCTCCAGGCTTCCTATCATGGAGTTGCCCATGCAATCGGCCGCTACTGAAGTAGCAGATTGAATGGCCTGCATCGGGTTCATCCCCGCCTCCACCATCATGCTCAGTTCCATATGTTCGAAAAAACCCTGGAAGCGCGCTGGCGGGCCACTGTCAGTGCCCATGGCAATGGGCACATTGGCCGCCGCCAGACGACCCACATTCTCCATGGCCACTTCCAGACCGGCCTTGTAGCCCTGGGCCATGCTGCTGTTGGCCATGCGTGCCATCCGCTCTGGTTCGGTCAGGGTATCGATGGTGGACTGCTGCACTTCCTGTCGAAAAAACGGGTGGGAGAAAAAGCCAGGCTCATTCTCGTAAACAAAGGTGGAAACTTCCCGGGTCAGGGTGGGCACATAGCAAACCTGCTTGTCCCTGATCAGTTCGATGAAACCATCATCCACCGGCAGATCCCTGATGCTGTGGGCGATGAGATCGGCACCCGCTTCCAGCACATAGCGGGCATCGTCGAGATAGAATAGGTGTACCGCCAGGGGCGAGCGTCGGCTATGGGCCTGGGCCAGGAGAACATCAAACAACTCGCGGGGCATTTTCGGTGTCCGACCGAGATTGTCATCCACCCGCACCTTGATGAAATCGGCGCCCCGGTCAGCATTGTCATTCACCTGTCTGACAATTTCCGCCTCGGTATTCCCGGTTACCACCGACCCGGCTACATACAATCGTGCTCGATCGAGACCGGCATGGTCCTGCTCATTGCGCAGGGCAAATCCTTCCGGGCCATCGCCGCCCAGGCTGTAGACGGTGGTTACGCCATAGCGGGCATAGAGTGCCAGTTGTCTGAGCAGGTTGTCGCGATTGTATTGGTCGGTCTGCAGGCCATAGGTGCCCCCCACATGACCGTGGGCATTAATCAGGCCGGGAATGACTGTCTTGCCGCCGAGATCAATGGCTTCATTATACTGCTCGACGCTGACATCCTCTCGCCTGCCAATGGCACGAATACGCCCATCGGTCACCACCAGGGCTGCATTTTCAAGGGGCGGCGCGCCGGTGCCATCAATCACCGTGGCACCATAAAAGACAACGGTACCTTCATTGGCCCAGGCAGTGCCCAGGGAATAGCCCAGCACCAGCAATGACAGAATTGTGCGAATCAGCCACATGGATCAGTCCTCCCTTGCTTGCAAGACTGTGAAAATGACGCAAGTGACGGCCGAAGGCAAGCGCCCTCTGATGCAGGAACTGTGGCTACAACCCCTTCGCTCAATACTCGCAATGCAAATGCTGCAGATGCAACTCGAACTGGTTAAGGATGTCATTGACCAGTTGGTCGCGGGAGTAGCCGGCCACATCATAGTGCTGCGGGCCCTGCACCAGATAAACTTCGGCGCGCCAGTAACTGCGCTCCTGGGATTTACGCGGAATCTCCGGAAAGGCCACTGCTGCCGTGGAGTACTTGCGCAGCCTCACCTTGTAAAAGAATTCGCTGACTTCCTCCTGGCCTACCAGTAGCTGAATCTCCTCACCGCTCTCTTCAATGGAGGCATAAAGGGATTGGGCTCGCAGTTGCTCTGCCACCGCTTCCATGGCGGGTCGTACAGTGCCGCGCAGATAGTCGCGCACCGTTTGCTCATTGTGATGCCCCAGCAGCGCTTTCAGTCGTGTTTGCCAGACTCCCGGCGAAGACGGTGGTACCGAAGGTGTAGTAATCACCGGCACCAGGCCCACCGACTCCTGTTTAAGACCCCGCAGCAAGCCATAGCAAATCAACAGCATGATAAAGGCAAAGGGTAAGGCACTGGTGATGGCCGCCGTCTGCAAGGCGCTGAGTCCACCGGCCAGCAATAACACCGCTGCCACCACTCCTTCAGAGATAGCCCAGAAAACCCGTTGCCAGACCGGCGGCTCTTCCGCTCCGCCGGAAGTAATAATATCGATCACCAGCGAACCGGAATCCGACGAGGTGACAAAGAAAGTGACCACCAGCACGGTAGTCAGCATGGACATCAGAGTGGTCAGTGGCAACTGTTCCAGCAGGACGAAGATAGCAGTGGGCATATCTTCCTGCACCGCCACTGCAATGCCATCACCAAGCCCCTGCAATTCCAGATGCAGGGCGGTATTGCCGAAAAAGGTCAGCCACATGAAAGTGAATCCACTGGGCACCAGCAGCACCCCCGCCACAAACTCCCTGATAGTTCGGCCACGGGAAATCCGAGCGATAAACATGCCCACAAACGGTGACCAGGAAATCCACCAGGCCCAGTAGAACAGGGTCCAGTCTGCCATCCAGTCATTGGGTTCGTAGGCATAGGGATTGAGGGTCATCTCCACCATATTGGAAAGATACAGACCGAGATTCTGAATCAGACTGCCCAGCAAGGTCACCGTAGGACCCACCAGCAGAATGAAAGTCAGCAGTATCAGGGCCATTACCAGATTCAGTTCGCTGATGCGGCGGATGCCACCATCCAGACCGGCCACCACCGAGGCGGTTGCCATGGCCGTAATGGCCGCGATCAGACCAATCTGTACCAGGGTGCTGACAGGGATTCCAAACAGATAGGACAGGCCGGCATTCACCTGCATCACCCCGATTCCCAGGGAAGTAGCGACGCCGAACATGGTGCCCAGCACGGCAAACACGTCTATCGCATGGCCGATGGGGCCATGAATGCGATCACCGATAATGGGATAGAGAGCCGAGCGAATGGTAAGCGGCAATCCGTGACGGAAGGAGAAATAGGCTAGCGCCAGACCCACCACGATATAGATAGCCCAGGCCTGCAGTCCCCAGTGAAAAAAGGTCAGCTGCATGGCCTGGCGCGCGGCTTCGGCATCGCCACCCTCGCCCACCGGCGGAGTGAGAAAATGAGTCACCGGTTCGGCCACACTGAAAAACATCAAACCGATTCCCATGCCCGCACTGAACAGCATGGCAAACCAGCTCACATAGCTGTAATCAGGTTCGGAATCATCCGGCCCCAGCTTCACCTGACCGAAACGGGAAAAGCCCAGATACACCACGAAACCAAAGAAGAGTGCCACGACACCCATATAGAACCAGCCAACATTGGTAATCAACCAGGATTGCACCGCCGCAAATGTGCCAGCTGCATGTTCACTGAAGCCGCCACCATAGACACTGAATAGAACAATCAGGGCGGCGGAAATAAAGAACACCGGCTTACTGATCGTGGCTTGCTCTGTCTCTTCCGGAGTCACCGGATTGGGCTGATTCATAGGGATTCCTGTAGTGCTTTTGATTCGTGGCTTGCAGATTGCGCCAGCACCTCTGATGAAGACAGCTCTGCCAGCGGCCCCAGCGCATCTACCAGGGGCGCCAGCCAGGGTTCATAATTTCGCCACTGATCGATACCTGCACGGCTTAGTGGCTTGCGAACCTGTTCGGCACTGGGCGTGCGAATATCACGCTCGGTTTCATAGTAGCGCAGGCACTGCTCTTCAAACGGCAGACCGCAGTAGTCCAGCATCCGTCCTAACTGATTGTCAAAATCATCGATCAGGACTTCGTTTTCCACTGTGAGAATTTCGCCGGGCAATACTCCGTCCCAATGCTGCATCAGGGACACATAGTCCCGGTAGTAATGCCCAATATCTTCCAGAGAGTAACTAAATTCCTGACCCTCTGCGAACAGCTGTTTGAATCCGCTGAAACAACAGGCCATGGGGTTGCGCCGGGCATCAATTATTTTGGCATTGGGCAGGATCATCTTGATCAGGCCGATATGACGAAAATTATTGGGCATCTTGTCGATAAAGAACGGCGCAGCCTGACGGTGTACCCGGGTATCCTCAATATACTCTTCACCTAGCTCACGCAGTTCACTGTCACTGAGATCGGCGAGTAATGCCGGATAGGGGCGGGAATCACCTTGTCGCTCCCGCCGTCGCAAACGCTGGGACAGGGACAGGATATTGGGCAATTCCAGGGTTCCGTCCACCATGCTGTGGGACGCCAGAATCTGTTCCAACAAGGTCGAGCCTGCCCTGGGCAGACCGACGATGAATATGGGATCGCCTGCCTGGCAACCGGCTGTTTTACCCCGGGCCAAAAGCTCTGCCGTACAGATCTTTTGCTGCTGCTCAAACTCAGCAGTGATGATGTCCGCGCGATAGCGACTCTGGGCTTTTTTCAGGGCATTGCCGAGCTGATAGTTGTCAAAGGATTGCTGATAGTCCCGGGAGTCTTCAAAGGCCTTGCCCAGTGCGAAATGAATATAGACCAGATCCATATGAGACAGATTACTGTTCTTGCCCAGAGACTGCATGGTGGCAATTTCCTGCTGTGAAAACTTGTAGGTCTTCAAATTGGCCAGGGAATAATAGGCCTCACCATGAAAGGGATGGGCCTTGATGGCGGCCTTGTAGGTGGCAATGGAGGCCTGGGCGTCGCCCTGGGTCTTGTAGGCATGCCCCAGTGAAGTGAGTGTGACCGGGTCATTGGGCAGGGTGTCCAGAATCGCCTTGAAATGACTGATGGCCTGGTCAAATTTTCCGGTTTGCATACACTCCACTGCAAAAATCGATTTGAATCTGGGGTTATCTGGCGCCTTTTCCAGCAGTTTCTCAGCCTCCCCCAGAGCGGCAAAGAATTTCTGCCGCTTGCGCAGTGCCTGAATATAATCGATTCTTGCCTCGATATTTTCCGGCTCGAATTCAACCGCCGATTCCAGCAAAAACTCAGCATCTTCAAGCACACCCAGGCGAATACCAATATCCGCCAGCAATCGCATGGCTCTTACATGGCTGGGGTTTTTCTGCAGGAACTTGCGACAGAGAGCCTCCGCCTGCAGCAATTTGTTCTGGGCGATCAGATCGATCACCGCCACCAGTGGTCGAGGCGTGGCCTGCAACTGCGCCAGCTCTGTACGCAGTTGATCTGACCGTGTCTTGTTGCCCCGGCTATCCAGTATTTCGATTTGCGCCCTCAAGCTGGCCTCCAGAGCCGGGTTGTAATAACAGGCCCGCCCGTAAGCTCTGAGTGCCTCGTCAAGGCGCCCCAGGCTGCGATACAAATGCCCCTCTTCCTGATGGGCGCGACCATGGCCCGGCACCAGTCGTTTCAATGCCTCCAGATCTTCCAAAGCCCGCTCGGGCAATTTCAGGTAGCGCTGGCAGACCGCCCGCATATACAGGGCTTCGGCATTGCCTGGATCCTTGTCCAGAATATGGCGCAGACTGTCCAGCGCCGTGGCAAAATCGCCGCTCTGGATAGTTCGCTGAATATCTGCCAGTGCTGTTTCTTGCTCACTCATCGGGTTTTGATTTCTCTCGGCCGGTAACAAAAAAGGCGCCCCATCGCTGAGGCGCCTTGCGATACATGGGAGATCAATATCTCCTAGAAGTCATAACTGACCCGGACACCCATGGTCAGGGGTCGGGCGTAAGTGACCCGCTCGCGGTCGAACACGAAGGAGCGGGCAATCTCGGCGCGCTCATCAGTCAGGTTCTCGGCGAACAGCTCGGCCGACCACATGTCGGAACTGACTCCGGCGGTAAGCCCCCACATCGTCCAGCTGTCAATCAGGTCGCGATTGATGCTGATGATATCGCTCCAGGACTCATCGGAGTAAGTCACATGGGGCATGACATGGGCAGTCAAACCGGAATCAATGGTCCATTCGTATCGTGCCCGCAGATTGAATTGTACTTCCGGCGCAAAGGCCAGGGAGTCGCCCACCTGCACATCATTGGTTGGCGTGATAACCCGGGTGATTTCAGTATCCAGGAAGGAGAATGCACCTACCACATTGAGTCCGGGCATGGACGGCGGCGCCCAGATGAAATCACCTTCCACACCGGTAACCTCGGCATCGGCCGCGTTATCCGAGAAGAACAGGTTGGTAATGCTCGGGTCGAAGATGGTGGTCTGCATCTGTTCAATCTCGGATGCGAAGATGGCACCGTTGAAGCGCAGGGTGTAGTCCAGCAGATCTACTTTCCAACCCAGTTCGATATTGGTCATGTCATCGGTATCGATGGCATAGGGAACGGTGAAGCTGCCATCAGGACTGACCGAGCCGCCCGGGCGATTGAGAATTCCCGGCCGGAAACCTTCGGAGTAAGTCGCATAAACCAGCTGATCCGGCGTGGGTGACCAGTTGACACCAAACTTGGTGATCACACCGTCGGTCTGGGCAGACGCGGGATTCGGCGCGCTGAACAACTGGTCCAGATTGTTACCGGCATTATTGTCTTCGCTGGCACCAAAGTTACCAAAGGAGCCTGCTGCACTACCCTTCAGATCAACCTCGATATCGTACCAGCGTGCACCCAACAGAATGGAGAACTGGTCGCTGACATCGAAGGTTGCCTCGCCAAAGATACCCAATTGCTCATCGGGTCGATAGACATCGTTACGGAAGATGACACCTTCCGGCCACACCGCAGTGTCAGCCGCGGAAGAGCCCTGGGCCGAGTAGTTCGGGCCATAACCCACATTGCCATTAAAGGCGATTGCCTGCTCTGAACCAGGATAGGTGAAACTGTTCAGCTCGCGCAGATCCAGCTTGCTGTAGAAACCTCCAAAGGTTGCATGAATCGGACGGTCAGGATTAGTGGCAAAGCGCAGCTCATGGGATTGCACGTCAACACCGGTGGTACTGCTGACAAACAATTCAGGTGACTGACAGGTGCCGCTGGGATCACCGGAAGGATAGGTCACTGAACCATCACAAATGTAATAAGGCAGATACTGGCCTACAAACAGGTAATCGCTGTAGTCAACGATTTGCTCGGCATCACGTTCGGTAAAGGCACCGGCGTAGACGGCTTCCAGTTCACCGATACGACCAGTCAGGGTCCAGTTGGTATTGTTGAAACCGTCTTCGAGGCGGTCATCGGAATAGCGCTGAATTTCCAGATCGCCAAGGTCAGGATCGGCAAAGAACACGCCATCGCTGTCCAATTGCTGGCTGGTATGGGAAACCAGTAACGACCAGTCAACATTGAACTCATACAGACCGGATACACGGATACCGGCATAGGTCAGGTCATTGAAGTTATCTTCAACACGATTGCCATTGTCGGCCTCAATAAAAGTGACATCGCTCAGGTCGGCCGTTGACTGGAATCCGGCTCGCCCTGCACTCACTGGCAGACCATTGGCGCGCACCGTACCTTCAGGCCGGAAACGCGCTGACTCACGCGCAGTGCGGCTACCCTGGACATTGTCGATATAACCACCCTGGTTATCGACATAGGCCACTGCCCGCAGCGTAAACTGGTCGCTTACCGGAAAATTGACCACTGCCTCGACGTTATTGCTCATCTCACCATCGGGGGTGAAGGAGGTGCCAAATTTCAGGCCTGCAGAATTGGCATTGGGATCCGGCTTGTTGGTAATCAGCCTGACGGTACCGGACTGGGAACTGGCGCCAAACAGGGTTCCCTGTGGGCCCGCCAGAACTTCGACCCGCTCCAGGTCGGCGGCATAGACATCCAGGTTACGACCAGGCTGGGCCAGGGGCTGCTCATCGAGATAGAAGGCCACGTTGGGAGACAGACCTGCTACACCGGCAACGGTGAGATTGGGAGTGGTTGAGGCTACACCACGAATATAGATGGTGTTTTGGCCAGGGCCACTGCCGCCAGCGGTCACGCCGGGCAGTTGCAACATATAATCTTCAAAATTGGTGACACCGGTTTGCTCCAGTGTTTCGGCGGTCAGTGCCGAGACGGCCACGGGAACATCCTGCAAGGATTCCGGTCGTTTGGTGGCGGTGACGACAACCTCTTCAATCTGGGCATGGGCGGTAAGGGAACTGGTGGATGCCAGGGCAATGGCAAGACAGAGTTGTTTTTTGCGAAACATAGATTTCCTGTTGTGGGTTTCTGAAGAATAATGTGGGTAAGCGCGGCATTATATATAGATATGAATGCTTTTTCATCCCGGCGAGCCCGGCAGACAGCGCCGAACCATGATATTTAACAATTATATTTCAATAGCTTACATAGCATCTTCGCCGAAAAAGCAGGTATCCGCTGTGATACATAGAGCATTTGCTCAGTTGTTATGTAAAGGGTTGAATGTTTCTGGCTCAGTCCTGAGTCAGTATTTCAAGGGATAATCAGGTGATAATGCGACTTTCACCGGGGACTATGGAGCTTGCCCATGAAGGACTATGAAGAACTACTGGTGGCCCTGCGCCAGATTACTCGCGCCATCGATTTGCACTCCCGGCAATTATTGCGCGAAACCGGACTCACCACCTCGCAACTGCTGATTCTCCAGAACATCGCCCAGCATCAGCATGCCACCCCCACCGCCATTGCCCGGGATATCCATTTGTCCCAGGCCACGGTCACCAATGTCATCGCCCGCCTGGAAAGCAATGGCCTGGTGAGTCGGGAGAAATCCGCTGGCGACCGGCGTAGTACCGAGGTGCGGCTCACTGAGGCCGGGGCTGAGAAGATCGCCTCTGCGCCAGAACCCCTGCAGGCCGACTTTCTGGAGAACTTCCGCAAGCTGGAGCCCTGGGAAGCGAATATGATGCTGAGTTCGCTGCAGAGACTGGCGGCGATGATGAATGCTGAGGGGATGGATGCCTCGCCGATTTTGGCGGTTGGGGAGATTGTTGGGGGTGGGGGAAAGGAGTAGGTTTGGTTTGTCGCAGCTAATGCATGTGGGGCTACTATTGGTTTTGAGTATTTTTTGAATTCAGCACCGTAGCCGGTACTGGGGCTGCGGGAGGTCGGGCCCGCCTGCGGCGGGCTGCACCCGGCACGATTGATTCGGGGCACCGCTTCGCGCTGCCTTAGAACAGAGCTCCTGGGATCGGCCGGGGGAGCCATTTAGATTGAACCCGCTTTGAACGGCGGTGCATCCGGGTAGATCGCTCGGCACGATTGATTCGGAATTGAGCTAAGCTCAATTCCTCACCCCTTCGGGGCCGCGCTTTGCGCGGTCTGCGCCGCTGCGCGGCTTTCGAACGTGGCACGTGGAATCGGCCGGGGGAGCCATAAAAAAAGCCCGCCAAAGGCGGGCTTTTTGTATGGCGCACCCGGCACGATTCGAACGTGCGACCACCTGATTCGTAGTCAGGTACTCTATCCAGCTGAGCTACGGGTGCTTGTTTGTTTTGGGGCGGCTCTGGGCTGCCCTGAAACGAGGGCGGTATTATAGCGAAATTGCTGATTTTTCATAGTCATAAATGACATGTTTGTCGCAGAGAGGTTTTCCCGGGGGGTTGGCTGTAATACCATGGTTTGTATGATGTTTTTCAGAGTTAAAGCGCTTGTTTTGCTGGTCCTTGGGGGATTGCTCTTCTGCCCTGCCCTGTATGCTGACTATGAGGAAGGGGTTAATGCGGCTTTTGCCGGGGATTTTGACACTGCCTTCCGGGAATTCAGTCTGGCGGCCGAGGACGGGTTGATGATGGCTCAGTACAATCTGGCGATTCTGTATTTTACCGGCCAGGGTGTCGAGCGGGATATGGACCAGGCCTTCAGGTGGACTGAGGCTGCGGCGCAGCAGGGGCATAGTGATGCCCAGTACAATCTGGGCTCATTGTATCTGGCCGGTGACGGGGTGGCGCGGGATGCTGAACAGGCCGTGGCCTGGTTTGGCAAGGCGGCAAGGGCCGGGCATGCCAATGCCGCCTATGCGCTGGCCGATCTCTATCAGAAAGGTGATGACATTGGCCGGGACCGGATCACTGCCCATGCCTGGGCCAGCCAGGCGGTGTATAACCAGCACCCGGATGCGGAGCAGTTAAAGCAGGACATTGAAGGCAGACTCGATGACGAGGAACTGAGTCAGGCGCGGCGCTTGTTTGCGCGCTGGCAGATACAATAACAGCGCCAGCTACTCAGCGTTTATGTCGCCGACTCCTGCCTCTGTTTCATTGCTCTTTCCTATTCCCTACACCCCTGCTATCCCGATATCCTGATCTCTTCCTGTCTCCCCATCAAGTGCCATTGAGCTGCCACAATCCATTACTTGTCAGGTAATGGTTTCCATGAACTTGGAGCGCTACACTGCTTCCATCAATTGCCAGCAAGAGGACATGGCGTATGGCGGCTGTAGGTACCCTGCTCAGTGAATTCCGCAAGCGCAAGCGCTTGTCGCAACTGGATCTGTCCCTGATGGCGGATGTGTCCTGCCGACATATCAGCTTTATTGAAACCGGGCGCAGCCAACCCAGTCGCGGCATGTTGCTGCGCCTGGCGGAAGTGCTCAATTTGCCCCACAAGGACAGCAATCTGTTATTGCATTGCGCCGGTTTCGCCGCCGCCTACAGCGATCTGGACCTGGAGTCTGAAGAACTGGCTAACATCCGCGCCGCTCTGCAGATGATGCTCGAAAACCACGAGCCCTACCCGGCCCTGGTCATGGATGGCAATTACAATTTGCTGATGGCCAATGGCAGCCAGCAGAGGCTGTTGGCGATGATTGCCAGCCCGCCTGTGCAGCAACCACTGAATATGCTCGAAGCAGCCTTTCGTGATGACCTGTTCAAGCCCCTCATCGCCAACTGGGATGAAGTCGCCAGCCATTTGCTGCGCCGCCTGCGCAGACAACTACTGGCCTATGATACCGAGGCCCACAAACAGCTTTTTGATCATCTGCTTGAACTCGGCGCGCCCGAAGACTGGCAAACACCCACAGACAACAGCAATGACGGCCCGGTGCTCACTATTGATATCAAGCTGGGGGGTCTGCAACTGAGCCTGTTCACCACCGTCAGCCAGTTCGGCACGGCGCTGGACATCGGCATGGAAGAAATCCTGATCGAAAGCTACTTCCCTGCCAATGATCAGACCCGGGATTTTTTCCACAGTGCTCTGAATTGACAGTGAACCGAATTGACAGTGAACCGAATTGATAGCGAACTGAATTGATAGCGCCCGGGGTTGTACTCAGAACGTGCCACGCAAACGCAACAGGAACTGACTGCCCCGTTCATCACAGCGCCGTTCAACTTCGCTGAGCTGGCCCGTAGCCAAACGGTCATCAAAGCGAAAGCGATCAATACACATACCCCGGTCGAGAATATTGTTCACTTCCAGCCTGGCCACCAGTCCCAGGCTGCCGATGGAATTGCGCTCTATAAAAACCGACAAATCCTCACGGGCGTCAATATGGTCGATGCGGTTAATGTCATACAGGGGGCGGTTTCCCTGGGATGCCCCGAGATAGTCGATACCGTAGTTCAGATTGAGGGCGGTCAGGTCATGGCGCAAGCCCATGCTGTAATAACCCCGGTCATTGGGTACCAGGCGACGCTCGACACCACTGAAAGGATCTGTCACTTCTGAAGCACGCATCAGGGCAGCCGCCGATACCAGCAGATTGGGCGTGATGCGATAGCTGGAGTTGAGCTGCAGGGCCATCACCTCGCCATCGCCGATATTACCGGAGGCAGATTCCAGCGGGCCGCCCGGATCAGACACGTCGATGCGACCGATTGCGTCACTCACGTCCCAGTACCAGGCCCGTGCATTGATCACTCCCCGGTTATCCGCAAAGCGGTAGTCCAGATTGGCACTGTAACGCCAGGATTGCTGCTGCCGCAGTTCCGGATTACCCGCCACAGTATCCCGGTCTTCATCGCGGGGATCGGTATTGGCGGCAAAATCGGCGAAGCTCAATTGCGCCACAAATTTTTCGATACTCAGTTGCAATTGCAGATTGGGCATAATGTCGTAGCGGAAATCCACTTTCGGACGCAGGAAATTGAAATCGCGACTGCGCTGGACATCGCCAAACTGGGAGATCTCTGACACTTCATAAAGCAAGGTAGTTTCCAGCTTCATGGCCTCGTTCAGCTGCCAGTGATGCACCACAAAGCCTTCGTAACGCAATTCTTCAATGCGGGAGTTGGCATTGGGCACAGGCACAGACTGCAGCTCAGTACCGCCCGGTGGCAGGCGCGACAAGCCCAGTTCGGTCTCGAGAATGGTCTGGGCTCGCTCGAGGCCAAACTCCAGATCATGGCCAGCAGCAATAGGACGGGTATAGACGCCTCGATAGATGCGTTCCGTCTCGACAGTGTCATTACGTAGCAGCAAGTCTTGCAACAGGGTTTCAGTGTCGCCCTGCCCGGTCTGTACCCGGAATCGATTACGTTCGTTGTCAAAATCCTGCTGGTTGTTGATGGCCAGCAACTGTAATTGACTGTCATCATTCAGGCGCCAGTTGTAATCCGCACCCAGCTCCCAGTTACTGCGTTGGGCGGCGCTGAATTCCCGCTCGCGAAATACCGCCGGCGGTTGAAAGTCGTAGTCCAGAATTGTGCGCTCAAGCTGATTGGGAGGATCGGTCTCTTCCCATAGCAGGTTCAGGGTAAAATTCTGCGAGTCGGAAAAGGCCCAGTTCAGGTTGGAGTTGAAAATATCGTTCACCTGATCGGTGACTGTCCTGACCTGACGCAGATCATTGGGTGAAAAATCACCGATGCCGTTAACGCTTTCCTCGATACTGTCCACCACCCGGTAGGCAGGCGCACGCTCCAGACTGACACGGTAATCAAAATCATTGGCCGAGCCATTGAAGATCAGCGCGCCACCGGGTTCGGTATGGCCATCCTGGTAACGACTGATGTCACCGGACACAGTCACGGACAACTCATTGCTGCTGAGGGTGACTACATTGACGATCTGCCCTTCATTGCGCACTCCGACCAGTTCTGTGGAAGTGCCGCGAATGATTTCTATATGGGAGACCTGCTCGAAGGAAATTCTGCTGAGCTGGGCGGTGGCATCATTATCCTTGCCACTGAGGCGTCGGCCATTGATCAGTATGTTCTCGGCACTGCCAAGGCCGCGATTGTTCTGATTGCCTCCGCCGGAATCATCCAGGGCAATGGCGATACCGGGAATCCTGTCGATCATGTCGGCTACTGTCACCGGATTCCACTGACTGAAATAGTCCGCCGGATAGCTGACTGTGCTCTGTTGCTGCGCTGCGAGCGGCAAACTCAGAAACAGGCCAATAACGATGCCCGAAGAAACAAGCAGCCTCTTGCGGGCGCGGTCAGGAAATTCAGGTAACTTCATTACTATCACCCGCCGGACTTGTCCGGGCTGAAGCATTTAAAGACTCAAAGAAAAGAAAAATGCCAGACGCCCTGTTGAGGCGCCTGGCATTGATGGCTTGCTCAAATCACAATCAGAAGTTGTAATTGACGCGGGCGTAAACCACGCGACCCAGAGCATCCTGTAGCTGTGCCTCAACCCCGGCAATCATCCCGACTTTTTGAGGCATGCGGTCGAAAAGGTTGCGGGCACCAACAGTAAAGTTGAATTCACCATCCCACATCTCAAGACCGGAATAGCTGTAAAAGGCATCCATCTGACTCCAGGCATTAATGACGTCAGTAGATTGCCAGGTGCTGCCGGGCAGAAACTGCTGGAAGCTGAATTCATTGGCATCAAAATCAACCTCGTCCACATAGCGGGCCGTGGCACTCACGCTGTGTTGACCCAGAGTCCAGGCAACGCGGAAGTTACTCCGAATCTTGGGAATTGCTGGTACAGCGCCGTAATCGTTGTTCTGATTGCCAACAGCTTCCAGTACCGGATCATCGGCTGAAAGCTGAAACTGATAGGAATCAGTGTAAGTGGCCTGAAGATTCAACAGAATATCGCCCCAATCACCGAGCCCAATATCACTCAGGGAGAAGCCATAACTGAGTTGGGTATCCCAGGCCTGTACCAGCATGCTAGAGGCATTTGAATCACTTTGATTGATTCTGACAGTCGTAGTGATGTCATTCGGGCTACGAATGATTCGCTTGTCTGACCGGGGATCAGCAACCCATGCCTCAAGTTGTGCAACCGAGGGATACGGGTTCGCGTCTGTTGGCATAAATCCGGTCGCTTCCTGGAAGTTACGGAAATCGGACCGCACAATGTCCTGGGTCGTAGTGCTTACGATACGGTCTGTAAAATCTGTCTCGCTCCAGGTCACACTCCAGACCAGGTCATCGAACAAGGTCAGGTCAAAACCGGCCGAGATGCTCTCGGAAGTTTCCGAAGACAAATTCTGGTTACCTGTGATACAGGATGTAATAAAACCGGAAAAAGTCGTGAACAGATCATCCACATTGCTCAAACCACAGGATTCCGGACGAAAAAGCTGTGTAAGGGTAGGAACAATAAAAGCTTCGCCGGAGGTTAATCGCAAATTCAGCATGTCGTTGGCACGATAGATAATGCCGTATTTGTCGATGACCTTACCCTGCCCCGTGCTGTAACTCTCATCTCGCACTGCTGCGGTGAGTTCCAGATTACTCAAGAGAGGAAAAGAGAATTCTGCGAACCAGGAGTTGCTGAATCTGTTTGCTTTGTTTGGCAGCACTTGCGTACCAATGAGTTGATTATTGGCAACAAAATTGGCTGGCGGATTATTATCCTGGGTTTCGTCGCGTCGCTGGTAACCAATTGCAGCAGCAATCGCTCCGCCTGGCAATTCAAACCCACCGAGCGGAAGATCACCATTCACGATCACATCAAAAGTTTGCAGCTTGTACAAATCATTATTACGAAAATGATTAAATACGGCGTCCGCCACATGCTGCGGCGTACGCAATTGCGGATCTACTGCTGCAAAGGGGTTGAAGCAGCTGTCCACATCATTGACGACATCACAGTTCAGCCCCTGAACAACTGCGTCAAAAGTAAAACTCTGATTACTTAGGTCTTGTTGACGTTCCTGGCCATAGGTGTAATAGGACGTACCTTCCCAGCCTTCAACAAATGGTACAGTAAAGTCGGCAGTCAGGGAAAAGCGCATGGTGCGCTTATCGTCGTTTTCGATGTTGAGGCCATCATTCGCCGCAAACGCTGCTGGCTGGGTGTTGGCTTCGATCTTTCCAAATGGCAACCAGGCACCGATACGCACATCTTCCCTGAATGGAATACCGCCAAGGGGATCATCGTCAAGGGAAGAGAATTGATTATTAGCCAGCACAACTACGCCGTCACTATTACGCATCGGTAGAGGTTGGCCAAAGCCGTCGGTAACGATGTTGCCATTGCCATCACGCAGTGGCTGCGCGAACAATGGTTGGCCTTCGGAATTAGTGGCGCGGAATGTATTGCCGGGTAATTCTCCTCGCACTGTCGGCAGATCCGCCACACGGGCCCCAGGGTTACCCGGGTTTTCCCGCCCACGCACGACCTGACGGTTGTACATCATTTGTGCCGACAAGGTCAGGTCGGCGCTGGCATCCCAACTAATATTGCCGTAAAGAGAGGTTGAATCAATGGCCTCCATAAAGTCCCGCGTATCACCGAAACTCAGCCAGCAACGACCCAGAGCATTGGTACCCCAGGGCGATGTACCAAACGTGGCCTGATTGGGATCTTCATTCAGCCCGCAATTGGGATCTGCACGGTTGGCGAATGCACCAGTCAGATTACCGTCTGCATCTCGCTGGGGAACTTCAAAGTTACCGGGATTTGAACCGCTATTGTGGGTCAGGCCGGCTTTTACCCATTCAGGTCGCTCATGCCAGGCCAGAGTCCCACCGTTTTGATAAGAACCCGCAACGACGATATCGACGTCACCAAAACTGCTGCCCGCCAGGAATGACGTCTCGTTTTTGCGATAGTCACCCCGACTGTCGCCTTCTTCGTAATACTCAAGCTTGAATCCATCGTAGGATTTGTAAGGCACCATATTAACCACACCGGCCACAGCATCGGTACCGTACAGTGCTGCTGCCCCATCGGTCACAATATCCATACGCTGCAGCGCCATTGTGGGAAGCAATTGCTGCACATTCAAGGTTGGTACGCGCTTTCCGTCAATTAGCGGCAAGGTGGCGCGTTCACCGAGACCACGAAGATTGAAACTTGCGATCTGATTCGTCACACCCTGAATTGAATTGGACACCGAAGTGCCGTTATTGAAAGTCAGATTTTGCACCACCTGGGCCATATCAATAGTGCCCTGCGATTCAATATCTTCAGCGCTATAACTGACAACCGGTGACGCCGCTGAAATACCCTCAGTGCGTCGAATAAACGAACCAGTCACCACCACTTCCTCAACTTCTGGTTCATTTTGCTGAGCCTGAGCAGTTAGAGGGCTAATTAAAGCCAGTGAGATAGCGGCCGTGAGTGATTTGAGGGGGAAATTCTGTATTTTGCGCTTGTGGGCAGGCGTTTCCATAGGTGTTTACCTCTACTTCTTCTAATTAAATTTCTTATAATTTTATGGTTTTTCAGGTTTCAGACTACGAATCCTGCATTCAATAAATCACAGCTTTACGCAAATTGCTAACTCTTTATGAAACAACGACGAATTACAGAATCCGTCACCCCTTTAGCGGGCGATATTTTCGCCTGCGAAGCACCTTTTCCGGGCACAAAGGGAATGACCGACAAGCAGTCAGTAGAAAAAGAAGGGAATTTGATTGAAGATCAACCCGTTTGATGGGCCATCAGGCCTGCCTGTGGCCGCCCTGCTGCTCCTGCTGGAGCAGCCAGTCGCTGGACAGGCCCGACCAGGGCTCAGTTGGCTGAGGCGCGCTCTTGCTCCAGCTTGGCCTCAGCATTGCTTCGCAGGGTTTCCAGCCAGGCGGTCCAGCCCTCGGGGTCGACGAATGGATGGGGGTCATCCTCACCACGTTGCTGCAGCATGGCGGCGCGTTCGAAAAAATCCTCGGACGGATGATTGGTGATATTGACGTCGATGTCCTGCAATTGCTGCATGCGGGCAATACTGTCGATATACAGCTCGGTGCGCTCGACACCGCTGAAGTTCAAGCCAACCCCGCCGAACAGCATGGCATTGTAGGGATAGCCGTTGTCATACACTGTAAAGAGCGTGGAAAGCACGCCCGGCGTATGCCCCGGAGTTGTCATGAATCGCAATCGATCACGACCAAGATTGAGCGTGGCACCATTGCTGGCACTGAGATGGCGAATCGGAGTGGGATACTCACGGTAGACAGCCGGCTCGGTGGTCATTTGCCAGTCTTCCTCGGTCATCATGGTGACCGCCGCAAATTCTTCCTGAAAACGCCTGGCGCCGCCTACATGGTCATAGTGAGCGTGACTGACGATCAGGTAACGGATGTCATCGGGATCAAAGCCCAGGTCACGAATATTATCGATTGCCATGTCAGTAAGCTCATCATAGAGCGCGTCAAAGACGATCAGCCCTTCGTTGGTCACCAGCAACCAGCTCGATACCCAGCGAGCGCCGATATAGTAGAGATTATCGAAAACCTGGAATGGCTCCACATACTGCGATTCGGGATCATCCCGTTCACTCGGCTCCTGCGCCATGCCGGGAAGGCTGAACAGGCACAGCAGCGTGAAGAGGGTAATCAAATGACGAAAACGACTGGACATAAGCGCAAATTCCCGGCTAAAAAAGCAGTGATAAAACCTGTGATTGGAAGTGGCTTTATATACGATATACACTCGTTTTGAAACCGCTGTCCTGTACGAGTTCCCCTGCTACAGCAAGGCTATCCCGAGCCCGACGGCCCGGCGACGAGGTACTGTGGTCAACAGAAAACAAGCAGACGAATTGCTATAAAGACCAGACAGGTTCAGGAAAAAAGAGAAGAGAGAATTGCCATGAAAATCGCTTGCCCAAAGGAATCCAAGGCCCAGGAACATCGCGTCGGACTGACGCCGGAATCCGTGAAGGTTCTGGTGGATGACGGTCATGAGGTCTGGATTCAAAGCAATGCAGGCCTCGGTATCGGTCAGGGCGACGAACGATACCGGCAAGCCGGCGCAGAGATTGCGGCTGACCTCGATGAAGTCTTCGCCCGTGGCGAATTGATCATCAAGGTCAAGGAGCCCAATGCCGAGGAGCGCAGCAAGCTGGCGCCCGGTCACACTCTTTTCACCTATTTGCACCTGGCTTCCGACCCGGATCAAACAAAAGACCTGGCCGACAGCGAAGCGATTTGCATTGCCTATGAAACCGTCACCGACAAGGATCAGCGCCTGCCCCTGTTAACTCCCATGTCGGTTATCGCCGGTCGACTGTCGGTTCAGGAAGCTGTCATTCATCTTGAAAAACACCATGGTGGACTCGGGGTTTTGCTCAGCGGTGCGCCGGGTGTAGAGTCCGAGTCTGTGGTGATTATTGGCGGTGGTGTGGTAGGCAGCAATGCCGCCAGAATCGCCCTGGGCCTGGGTGCCAGGGTCACCATACTGGACCGTTCCCGGAGTCGTCTGGAAGAACTCAATGAGGCCTTCTCCGGTGCGGTGAATTGCCTTTACTCCGATCAGGAAAATCTCGCCACGGCGATCAGGGATGCCGCCCTGGTGATTGGCGCGGTGCTGATTCCCGGCAGCCGGGCCAACTATGTGATCAGCAGCGACATGGTGAAGACCATGCGTCCGGGCTCTGTCATCGCCGACGTGGCCATTGACCAGGGCGGTTGCTGCGAAAACTCCAGACCCACCACCCACGATCAGCCCACCTTCGTCAAAGACGGTGTGATCCATTATTGCGTTGCCAATATTCCCGGCGCCGTGCCCGTTACAGCTTCGCAATCACTCAACAGTGCCACGTTGCCTTATATACGGGATCTGGCTGGCAAAGGCACTAAACGGGCACTGACGGAAGATGCGCATTTGCTGAATGGGCTGAACGTTTGTCGCGGCCATCTCACCCGTGCCGAGATTGCCGAGGATCTGAAATCTCTGAGTCTGCCCTATCGGCCTGCTGCCGAGGCTGTGGCGGCCTTGAATTGAAGCCTTAAGCGGAAAGTTCCTTGATGCGCTCGGCCCGAAGCAGAACCTCGCTGGCCTGTTTCAGATGCGGCGCATCCACCAGGCGGCCCCGCCAATTGAATGCCAGCTTGCCCTGTTGCTCGGCCTCGGCAAATGCTTCCACCAGCGCCCGGGCCTCGGCAACTTCCTCGGCAGTGGGCGTGAAGGCAGCGTTAACAATCTCAATCTGGGCCGGATGAATGGTCAACTTGCCGCGAAAGCCCATATCGGCGGCACGGCGGCATTCACGTTCCAGACCGGCCAGATTTTCAATATCCACATAAACCGCATCGATGGCCTGCACCTCTGCAGCCGCGGCACTGAGCAGGCAGGTGGAACGGACATAGCTGAACACTTCCAGATAGTCGCCCTGCTCATCCCGTTTGGCCCTGGCCCCGAGCGCACTGGACAGATCCTCCGCGCCCCAACTGATGCCATTGATGCGCCTGTTGCGGGCCATCTGTGGCAAATTGAAAACAGCCTCGGGGGTTTCTGTGGCGATCAGCACAAGCTCCACAGAACCCGGCTCCAGGCCATGCTCGGCCTCCAGCACATTCAGAATCTGCTCGATGGCATCCACCGAAGCACGGGTACTTACTTTGGGCAGCACCAGGCCATCTGGCCGGGCGGCAACCACCGCCTCAAGATCATCACGCCCCCAGGAAGTATCCTGGGCATTGATGCGCACCAGTTTCTGCTGACGACCGAAATCCGCCTGCAACCATTCGCAGACTGCATCACGGGCTGCTTCCTTATTGTCTGCGGTGACTGAATCCTCCAGATCCAGAATCAGGGCATCGGCGGCCAGACCGAGCGACTTGTTAAACATGTGTTCACTGCCCCCCGGCACAAAATGCAGGGATCGACGCACCGTCACAGGACTGGATTCGCTCATGGTGATATTCCGCGTTCAGAAAACCGGGCCAGACTGCTGGCCTGTAAAAACTATTGCACTGGATACTAAAGCGCCGGACCACGGCTAGCAACTCGCCCGGGCTTCTTATACATTGCAGGAGTTATTCGCAGGAGTATCAGGATCATGACAGAAGATTTCCGGCAATGGGTCGGACGCCAGCAAGTTACCGAAGAAGTACTGCATCCCTTTCCCCTGCGGGCAATGGCAGCCACCCTCGACCGTGGCAGCAATGAATTTGATGAGCATTCCATACTGCCGCCGCTGTGGCATTGGCTTTATTTTCTCGACACTAGCGGACAATCAAACCTGGCCCGGGACGGGCATCCACAGCGGGGCGGTTTCTTGCCCCCCAGCCATCTGGACCGTCGCATGTGGGCCGGCAGCCGGCTGTCATTTGCAGCACCACTGCAGTGTGGCCAGGCCACCCGGCGGCTTTCGCAAATCGAATCCGTCACGCCCAAACAGGGCAAGTCCGGCGAGCTGCTGTTTGTCACTATCAGTCACCAGATTTCCCAGCAGGGCAAGCTTTGTATTGAAGAACTGCAGGATATTGTATTTCGTGACAACCGGTCCGACGGGATTGCCAGCAAGATCAACACAATTGATCTCAATCCGGATTTTGATTGCTCCATCGAGCCGGACAGTCGCCTGCTGTTCAGATACTCCGCCCTGACCTTTAATGCGCATCGCATTCACTACGATCGCGATTACGCCCGGGAGCAGGAAAACTATCCCGGGCTACTGGTTCATGCCCCGCTGCTGGCCACCCTGATGCTGGAATTGCTTGGCAATAACGCAGACCTTGCTGCCCTCCGCGAATTCAGCTTTCGGGCCATGGCGCCGGTGTTCGATCAGCAGCCCTTCCGGGTCTGCGGGCAGAAACCGGATTCCCGGGGGCACTGCCAGCTCTGGGTAGAAACCCCGGAGCAGGGAATGCATTTTCAAGGAGAGGCAGTACTGGCCTGATAAAGCTGAATGAGCAAGGATCAGACACAGGCCCTGAGTGGCATCACGGTATTGTCTTTCGAGCACGCCATCGCCGCCCCACTCTGCAGCCGACAACTGGCCGATC
Organism: Pseudomonadales bacterium; assembly: GCA_022763285.1. Classification (GTDB taxonomy): domain Bacteria; phylum Pseudomonadota; class Gammaproteobacteria; order Pseudomonadales; family Pseudohongiellaceae; genus UBA9145. Next base: position 24,037 of record JALEHB010000017.1, read on the forward strand.
TTGGCGCCCGGGTCATCAAGATTGAAAGGCCCGATGGGGGTGATTTCGCCCGGCACTACGATCAACGAGCCAAGGGCCAGTCCTCACATTTTATCTGGACCAACCGGGGCAAGCAGAGCCTGAGCCTGAATTTCAAGGCAACCGGGGCAAGGGAAATCCTGAGGCGCCTGCTTGAACGCAGCGATGTTCTACTGCAAAACCTGGCTCCCGGAGCCATAGAACGACTGGGTCTGAGCTGGCAAGCACTGCAGGCAGACTATCCCCGCCTGATTCATTGCAGCATCAGCGGCTATGGCCAGACCGGCCCCTTGGCCGGGCGCAAAGCCTATGACCTGCTGATCCAGGCCGAATCCGGTTTTCTGTCGGTCACCGGCAACCAGGCCGGCCCGGCCAAGGCCGGTATATCCATCGCCGATATTGCCGCCGGCAGCCAGGCTCATAGCGCCATCCTGGCGGCCCTGATCAAACGCCAGCACAGCGGACGGGGCAGTGAAATCTCTATCTCCATGCTGGAAGCAATGGTGGAATGGATGGGTTTTCCCCTCTATTACGCCTGGGATGGTCAACAGCCACCTGAGCCACTGGGCACTGACCACGCCAGCATCTACCCCTATGGCAGCTTCTGCTGCCAGGACGGCCAGCAGTTGATTATCGGCATCCAAAATGAGCGGGAATGGCAAAGCTTCTGCAGCCAGGTGCTCGAAGCTCCGGAACTCGCAGAAAATCCGGACTACGCCAACAACCCGGCACGCTCAAGCAATCGCCAGCCACTCAAAGCCCGCATAGACCAGGTCCTGTCCAGCCTGGACAGCGAGACTGTAGCCAACAGGCTGGATCAGGCCAACATCGCCTGGGCCCGGGTGAACGACCTCAAATCAGTCTGGAATCACCCCCAGTTACAGGCGCTGAACAGGTTTACCGAAATCCAGACCCCAAACGGTCCCATCCAGTCCTTCCTCCCCCCGGGCCAAGCCGCTCTGCCAAATGCAGCCCGGCAAGTACCGGCCCTGGGCCAACACAACGAGCCCCTGCTCCAGGAGCTGGGCTACAGCCCGCAGGAAATCAGTCAATTAAAAGAATCAGGCTGCATCTGAATCAGATAAAATAGACACAAATTCCCCGTTCATAATCCACAATTGCCTGTGCTATCATTCGCGCCCACGAGTTGAGACCGGGTTGCAGACCGCAATCCCAAAGTGTTTTTACTCCAGATCCCTGCCAAGAATAGATAGGTCAATACCTACCGGGGATCGAAAACAGCACATATCGCCCATAGCGGCATTCCGAAGAGGTGCGTAATTGCCTCTGGAGCGCAAAGCGCTCCTAAAACGACATGCAAAGTGTCGAACAAAGAGTTTACGGAGAGATGGCCGAGTGGCTGAAGGAGCAACCGGTGCTGGTAGTGACCGGGTTACAGACAGCGAGACCGAAGTGCTATCAGACTCCGGATCCCCTGCTAAGGGCGTATAGGTTAACACCTATCGAGGGTTCGAAAGCTGCGAAGCAACGCAGACCGCGCAAAGCGCGGCCCCGAAGGGGTGAGTAATTTGGCTCAGCCAAATTGCGAATCTATCCCTCTGGAGCGCAAAGCGCTCCTAAAAGCGGCATGCAATATGTCGAACAAAGAGTTTACGGAGAGATGGCCGAGTGGCTGAAGGCGCGCCCCTGCTAAGGGCGTATAGGTTAACACCTATCGAGGGTTCGAATCCCTCTCTCTCCGCCACACACAAAAGAGCCCGGCTATGCCGGGCTTTTTTGTGTGTGGCGGAGAGAGAGGGTGAGAGCCCCCTCGCGGTTCGAAAGCCGCGTCAGCGGCGCAGACCGCGCGCAGTCCGCGCGGCCCCGAAGGGGTGAGTAATTTGGCTTAGCCAAATTGCGAATCAATCCCTCTGGAGCGCGCAGCGCTCCCAAAAGCACCAACAAGATCCCAACAGAGCCCCATCTCCACTGCCGGGCTTTTTTGTGTGTGGCGGAGAGAGACGGCTGAGAAACCTCGCGGTTCGAAAGCTGCGAAGCAGCGCAGACCGCGCAACGCGCGGCCCCGAAGGGGTGAGTAATTTGGCTTAGCCAAATTGCGAATCAATCCCTCTGGAGCGCAAAGCGCTCCCAAAAGCACCAACAAGATCCCAACAGAGCCCCATCTCCACTGCCGGGCTTTTTTGTGTGTGGCGGAGAGAGAGGGTGAGAGCCCCCTCGCGGTTCGAAAGCTGCGAAGCAGCGCAGACCGCGCAAAGCGCGGCCCCGAAGGGGTGAGGATTTTGGCTTAGCCAAAATGCGAATCAATCCCTCTCTCAGGAGCGCAAAGCGCTCCCAACAACATCACCAAAACCCCAACGACCCAACTCCACCACCAGTCTTTCCAAAAAACCGCACCAAAAAAAAGCACACCCCCAAAAAACAAAAAACCCGACATAAGCCGGGCCTCTGTCCCCGGCCACTTCACAAATTCGGGCCCGGGTCTGAAAATTCTGTTACCAACAACCACCTGTCTCAGTCGCTGCTGTCTGTCTCTTCTTCAGATTTTTCTTTCTGAATCCTCTGATATATCTCTTCCCGGTGTACAGCTACTTCCTTGGGGGCGTTGACACCAATTCTCACCTGGTTCCCTTTAACACCCAATACTGTCACCGTTACATCATCGCCAACCATCAATGTTTCGCCGATCCGGCGTGTCAGTATTAACATTGAGATCCTCCATTGCTCATTCCTTTGTACATCCCTTCAATCCGACCCTTTAACGGCAAAAAATCGTTCATTGCCGCCCTCGCTCGGATCAACAAGCGCGTCCGGTGGCCTGCAAGCCCTCCGGCATGCTAATCAAGGCATCAACGCGCCTGACAACCCTGACATCTGCTTTCCGGGCTGTCATAACACCCTAGTATCTGCCCCTGATCTGTCCTTGCCAACTGTTTCAGGGGCATAAACCGGGTTAATTTTCTGCCTGACTAGTCTTCAATACTGCGGGCGGGAGATTCTGGATCACCGAGGTCGAAAGCACTGTGGAGGGCGCGAACCGCCAGTTCCAGGTACTTCTCCTCAATAACCACGGAAATCTTGATCTCGGAGGTGGTAATAATCTGGATGTTGATTCCTTCATCCGCCAGGGCCTTGAACATCTTGCTGGCAATGCCGGCATGGGAGCGCATACCGACCCCCACCAGGGAAACCTTGCAAATCCTGGTATCCACATCCACTTCCCGGGCTTTCAGGGAAGCTGCAACATCGGTGATGATTTTGTGGGCTCGATCGCTTTCCGCCCGTTTGACGGTAAAACTGATGTCATTACTGCCATCGGCGGCGGCGTTCTGCACGATCACATCCACTTCGATGCCGGCTTCGCTGACCGGCCCTATGACCTTGTAGGCAATACCAGGTACATCAGGCACCCCGGCAACAGTGAGTTTGGCCTCATCTCGCTCGAAAGCGATTCCGGCGATGGCGGGATCTTCCATATCTGATTCTTCCTCCAGAGTGATCAATGTCCCTGGTCCGTCTTCGAAACTGGACAGTACGCGCAGGGGAACCTTGTATTTTCCGGCGAACTCGACGGAGCGGATTTGCAGAACCTTGGCACCGAGACTGGCCAGCTCCAGCATTTCCTCAAATGTAATACTCGTCAGCAGCCGTGCATCATCCACAACCCGGGGATCGGTGGTATAGACACCCTTGACGTCGGTATAGATCTGGCACTCATCGGCTTCCAGCGCCGCCGCCAGGGCCACCGCAGTGGTGTCCGAACCGCCCCGACCCAGGGTGGTGATATTGCCCTGATCATCGACCCCCTGAAAACCGGCTACCACCACCACATTGCCCTGCTCGAGCTGGGCATGGATGCGGGTACCGTCGATTTCGCGGATTCTGGCCTTGGTGTGAGAGGTGTCGGTAAGGATTTTCACCTGCCCCCCGGTGAAGGAGCGCGCCGAAAAACCGCGCTTTTCCAGCGCCATACACAACAGGGCAATAGTGACCTGCTCACCGGTGGACAGCAGGACATCCATTTCCCGCGGCGTGGGCTGGTCCATCATTTCCCGCGCCAGTGCGGTCAGGCGATTGGTTTCACCGCTCATGGCAGACACCACCACCACGATATCATCGCCCTGCTCCCGGAAGCGGATAATCTTGTCGGCCACTGCCTCGATGCGCTCGACGCTGCCGACAGAAGTGCCGCCGTATTTTTGTACGATTAAAGCCATAGCAAATTCCGTTTCAGAGTTTTCCTTCCAGCCAGGGTTTGACACTGTCCAGTGCCGCGCCCACGGCTCCGGCATCGCTGCCTCCGGCCATGGCCATATCGGGACGGCCACCACCTTTGCCGCCCACTTGCTGGGCAACCATATTCACTAGCTCACCGGCCTTGACGCGGTCGGTGAGATCCTTGCTGACACCAGCCACCAGAGAGACCTTGTCGCCCTCCACATTGGCCAGGACGATGACAGAACTGCCCAGCTTGTTCTTGAGCTGATCCACTGTGTCGCGCAGGGCCTTGGAATTAAAGCCCTCCAGGCGTGACACCAGCAGATTGTGGTCACCGATTTTCTCGGCCTGGGAACCCAGGTCATCACCGGCACTGGAAGCCAGTTTGGCCTTCAGCTGCTGCAATTCCTTCTCCAGTGCCCTGTTGCTGGCAGCCAGTTGTTCAACCTTGTCCGCCACATCTTCAGGGGAAGACTTGAGAATCCCGGCGGTTCTGCGCAACACCTCTTCTTCCCGGGCAATGACAGCCAGTGCGCCCTGCCCGGTAACAGCCTCGATCCGGCGGACACCGGCTGAGGTGCCGGTCTCGGCAGTTATCTTGAACAGACCGATATCACCGGTACGATCAACATGGCAGCCGCCACAAAATTCCACCGAGTAATCTCCGCCCATGGAAACCACGCGCACTTCATCGCCATACTTTTCGCCGAATAGTGCCAGGGCTCCCTTTTTGCGGGCAGCGTCGATAGGCATGACTTCCTTGCTGACTTCGCTGTTGGCCAGAATTTGCTGATTGACGATGTTTTCAATCTCTCTCAGCTCCTTCTCGCTGACCGGCGCAGAATGGGAAAAATCAAAACGCAAACGGTCCGCTGCCACCAGGGAGCCCTTCTGACTGACGTGCTCGCCCAGCACCTTTCTCAGGGCGGCATGCATCAGGTGGGTAGCCGAATGGTTCAGGGTAATGGCGGCGCGGTCATCCCCGGCCACCCGGGCAGAAACCCGGTCACCTGGCTTCAGACTGCCACTGGCCAACTCGCCCCGGTGCACCATGACATCAGCCTGTTTCTGGGTATCACGAACCTCGAAGCGGCAGTGCTCGTTTTCCAGTACGCCGTGGTCACCGACCTGACCACCGGACTCGCCATAAAAAGGGGTGGTGTCCAGCACTATCAACGCTTCAGTGCCAGCTTCCAGACTGTCCAGCCGCTCATTGCTGAGCGAGAAGATAGCCTCAACAGTGGCCTCGCCTGCCAATTCCTCATAACCGATAAAATCGGTGGCAGCATCGGCATCGATGTCCAGTTTTTCCACCGCCGAAAACTGGCTGGCAGCCCGCGCCTGGTCTTTCTGTACGGCCATGGCCGCATCGAAACCTTCCATATCAAGGGTCAGGCCATCTTCCCGGGCCACATCGGCGGTCAGATCCACCGGAAAACCATAGGTATCGTAAAGTTTGAAAACGGTTTCTCCGGGCAACACCTTGCCATCGAGATCGCCGATGGCTTTTTCCAAAATTGCCATGCCGTTTTCCAGGGTTCGGGCAAACTGCTTTTCTTCCTCTTCCAGCACTTTTTCAACCTGGGCCTGGCTGGCTTTCAGTTCCGGGTAGGCCTCGCCCATCACATTCACCAGTGACTGCACCAGCTTGTAGAAGAAAATATCTTTCACACCCAGCTGGTAGCCATGGCGAACGGCGCGGCGAACGATGCGTCGCAGCACATAGCCGCGCCCTTCATTGGAAGGCAGCACACCATCCACAACCAGAAAGGCACAGGAGCGAATATGGTCGGCGATAACCCTCAGCGAGGTATTTTCCAGATCAGATTCACCGGTAACGGCAGCGACATCCTTCAGTAGCGCCTGAAACAGGTCAATCTCATAATTGCTGTGAACATTCTGCAGCACCGCTGCCAGGCGCTCGAGACCGGCACCGGTATCCACCGATGGCTTCGGCAAGGGCGTTAATTTGCCTTCGGCCGAACGTTCGTACTGCATGAAAACCAGGTTCCAGATTTCAATATAACGGTCACCATCTTCGTCCGGGCTACCCGGTGGTCCACCCGGTACATCGGGACCATGGTCATAGAAAATCTCGGAACAGGGGCCACAGGGTCCGGTGTCACCCATAGCCCAGAAATTGTCTTTTTCACCCATGCGCGAAAAGCGCTCGGGGTCCACTTTCATCTCGTCCAGCCAGATGGCTGCTGCCTCATCATCATCCTGAAAAACCGTAACCCAGAGTTTCTCTTCCGGCAGGCCGAATTCCTTGGTTAACAGCTCCCAGGCAAACTGAATCGCTTCGCGCTTGAAATAATCGCCAAAGGAGAAATTACCCAGCATTTCGAAGAAGGTGTGATGGCGGGCGGTATAACCGACATTTTCAAGGTCATTATGCTTGCCCCCTGCCCGCACACAGCGCTGGGAACTGGTGGCCCGGTTGCTGGCGCGCTTCTCGCTGCCAAGAAAGACATCCTTGAACTGAACCATGCCCGCATTGGTAAACAGCAGGGTTGGGTCATTGCCAGGCACGAGGGGGCTGCTGGGCACAATCTCATGTCCGCGGGCGGCGAAGAAATCCAGGAATTTCTGGCGTATTTCGGCGCTGGTCATCACTTGGCTCATTTCGAATCCTGATAATCTGACTGAATTTCGAGCCCCGGCACGGGCAAGGGAATCCGGCCCGGAGCAAATCAAAAAAGCGCACGATTATAGCGTGCAAATGCCTTCAGGTGCAGACCCTCAGGGCGATTCGCTGCCTTCTTTTTGCCCCGCTTCCAGCAGCTTGCTGTCCGGATTCAGGGAAAAATTGCCAAAGGCTTCCTGCTTCGGCACCACCAATTTGCCATCGCGGGACAGAATGATGGCGATGGGCCGGGTCTGCGGGAAGTAACTGAGGATGATGGTGATGATGATCAGGAAAGGCACACAGAGGAACATGCCCGGCACTCCCCAGATATAGCCCCAGAGGGCCAGATTCAGGAGGATGATTATGGGGGACATATTGAAGCGGGAGCCCATCAGCCTCGGCTCGAGGATATTGCCGACACAGATCTGGATGGCGCCGATGCCCAGGAGTACAACCAGAAACAGGGTATAGCCCTCCGACTGGGCCAGGGCGATCATGGCAGGGAAAATCGTGGCAATGATAGAGCCCACCGTGGGAATAAAATTGAGCAGGAAAATCAGCAGCCCCCAGACGCCGGCGAAATCCACCCCCAGCAGCCGCATGACGATATAGCTGAGAATGCCGGTCAGGGCACTGGTAAACATCTTGATGCCAATATACTTCTGAATATCCCGGCGGATGCGATCGAGAATCTCGTTGACGTCATCTTCCTTGCCCTTGCTGGCCAGAGCAGTGATTTTCGATTTGAAGTGGTTCTGCTCCAGAAACAGAAAACCAATATAGATGAGAATCAAACCACCGCTGGCGAGAATGCCGGCAAAAGAGGCCGCCACCGAGGTGGCATAACTGGGAATGTCGATCCAGTCCGTCAGCAATTGCATCAGGTTCATTTCCTGGAACTGCGCCAGATCGACAAAAGGCAGGGCTTCAATCCGGTTGATCAGATTGACCTGATAAACCGGTGCCACTTCCAGCACCGCCTGCACCCGGCCACTGAGGAAATTGATCAACGCCCAGACCAGAAACAAAAAGGTGAAAACCGAAGCCACAAGACAGAGCGGGAACGGCAAATTGTACTCGCCCAGCCGGATGGCAGCGAAGGCGGCTGCCAGGGTATTGATCAGATACCAGAAGGCTATGGCAATCACCAGGGGCAACAGCAGCGCCTCGCCAACGATCAACAGATAGAAAACGAGCACGACAAACAGGGCTGAGGCAGTGAAATTAAGGACTTTCATCTTCTGAAAATGCTAGCCAGTTCGCGCTTTTGCACACCTGTAAAATTTTTTTACACCCCGACCGGGGTTTTGCGAAGAATATCACATATTTAGCAAGCACCACTCATTTAGTCTACTGCTTGGGTCAGTTTAGAAACGGCCTGTCGTAATAAGGAATGCAGTAAAGCAGTAATGAAGTGAGAACCATGCAACTAGAAGGTTATTCTAATCTGGTCAAAATCGGTGAAGGTGGTATGGCCCATGTTTACCGCGGCATTCAGGAGTCTCTGGATCGCCCCGTGGCCATCAAGCTCCTGATCAATGACCTGTCCAACGACGCCGAAGCCAGACACCGCTTCGAGCGCGAGTCGTTTATTGTCGCGCGCCTGAATCACGCCAATATCATTCACGTCATCGATCGCGGTATAACCGGCGATGACATGCCCTACTTCGTCATGGAGTTTATCGAGGGGATCGACCTGGGCACCGCCTGCAAGAGTCGCAGCATGGACTATGGTGAGAAAATTGATATTGTGGTGCAGATTCTCAAGGCGCTGTCCTATGCGCACAAGAATAATGTCATTCACCGCGACATCAAACCCGACAACATCCTTATTGACGACGAAGGCTGCGTCAAAATTCTCGACTTCGGTATCGCCCAGTTCTACGACGATGACAATCGCCATCAGGATCGAACCTGCACCGGCACTGTCATGGGCACCTATAACTACATGTCGCCGGAGCAGCGGGAAAGCTCGGACAACGTCACAGCCCAGAGCGATATCTATTCGGTCGGCGTGGTGATGTATAACCTGTTCACCGGCAAGTTGCCCACCGGCGTCTTCCCACCCCCGGCGGAACTGAACAGTGAAGTCAGCGAGGCTCTCAATGATCTGATCATGAGCTGCCTTAACACCGATCCGGCGAAACGCCCGCCCTCGGCCGAACAACTGAAAACCCAATTGCTGGCCGTTTCCCAGGGCGCCCATATAACCGATGAAATAAAACAGCGGGCCGAACGGGGCATCACCCGTTTCAAATCCAAATTCATGCTGCTGGATGTGCTGCGGGAAGACAAATACGGCGGCGTCTATCTCTATCAGCACAAGGACAAGGGCTCGCTGTTTATTATCAAAAAGAAAGCCGTGTCCACCAGCGGCTTTGAGGCAACCAATTTACTGGCCTCACTGGAACATGCCAATATCGTTAACACTCTGGGCAGTTTCCGCAATGACGAATATTTCATGCTGGTGCAGGAATACATGAGTGGCGGCACCCTGCAGGACAAACTGGCTTTTCAGCTCAACTGGCAACAAACCCTGAAGATTGCCAGCCAGCTTTGTGAGGCACTGATTTTTGCCCACAACAACCGCATCACCCACGGCCATCTGCGCCCGACCAATGTTTTGTTCACCAATGAAGGGGAACTGAAGGTCACCGACTTTTCCCTGCAGGACGATATCAGCGACGTGGAGCTGGCCCATTATTACTATCTGGACGGCGAAGAACGTTCGGTTTCGGCCGACATCTATGCGGTGGGTGTCATGCTCTATCAACTCTTCACCGGCTGCCTGCCCCGCCGCCGCAATGAAACCGGTTTCCATATTCGCAAGGGCTTTTCCAAACTTCCGGCCGATATTCAGGACCTGATCACCACTATGCTGTCCACCATCCCGGAAAATCGGGATCCGGAAAGTCTGAAACGGGCCGTGGAAATATTCAGAGGTCACCAGAGCCGGAAACGCAGCAAGTCATTTACTGAAAAACCGGTACGTGATAAAAACCGAAAGACCGGTCGCCGCAAGGACGATCTGGAAGACGAGCAACACATGGGGACCATACTGGCTGTCGCTGGCGGTAACCGGGGCCGCAGCCGAATGAACCTGCTTTTTGCCATTCTGGTATTGGTTTACGCTCAATATTTATTCATCTTCGATGGGCAGGAAAAGATTAACCAGTCGATGCCGACTTTCTATAACGACGTGGTTAACGAGTTTGAGGGAATACTAGGTAAGTCCAATGCCAGAGGACCAAATACAATTGAGAATAGCGGGTTGTACTGACACTGGCATTCGTCGCCAGCACAACGAAGATCATATTGGCTACAACCAGGACCTGGGCATTGCAGTATTGGCCGACGGCATGGGTGGCCACCAATCCGGTGAGATCGCCTCCCATATGGCTGTGGAATCGGTGCTGGAAAGCCTCAAATCCATGGCCAATGGCGATGCCTCCGGAGCGATAACCAGTTCTCAGTTATTGGAATTTGTCTCCAATACAATTTCTGACAGTAATAGTCTGATATTCAATGCTGCCGAACAGCTCGAACAGCATCGGGGCATGGGCACCACACTGGTAGCCACCATGATTCAGGGTGGTCGCCTGTATGCTGGCCATGTTGGTGACTCCCGGCTATATTTGTATAGGAATCAGTCGCTTAGCAGAGTTACGAAAGACCACAGCCTGGTTCAGGATCTGGTGGATCGCGGCTTTTACACAGAAGAGGAAGCCCGGGTTGCCAGTGTTGGGCATATCGTCACCCGGGCACTGGGCACCAAGCCCGAAGTGGAAGTGGATACCCTGGAAAAGGATCTGGAACCGGGCGATGTACTACTGCTCTGCTCCGACGGCCTGTCGGATATGGTGGCAGATTGGCATATCGAGGAAATGCTGCGCGAAGGCGAAGGTGAATTGGAACAAACGGCCCAGAGACTAGTGGACCAGTCCAACAGGAATGGCGGCAAGGACAATATTTCGGTGATACTGATCCAGGTCAGCAGACCGACTGCAGAGACGGATCAGAGGTGAGTTAGCAATGCCAGGCAAACTAGAGTTCAGTTTTAATTCCAGCAAACTCGGCGAGTTTATTCTCGACAAGGAAGTCATGACCATCGGCCGCAAGGAAGACAATGACATCCGTATCGAAAACCTGGCAGTGAGCGGTCATCACGCCAAATTGCTGACCATCTTCGAGGACTCCTTCCTGGAAGACCTGGACAGCACCAATGGCACCTTCGTCAATGGCAAACCCATCGACAAACACCCTCTGCGCAACGGTGATGTCATCACCATCGGTAAACACGAACTGCGTTATGTCAATGAAGCAACCGGTGTCGGCGAAGACGAGGACAAAACCGTTCTGATTCGCAAGAAACCGGAACAGCCTGCTTACTCGGCCGCTCCGGCAGCGACGGACAACAGCATTGATTTTGAATCATCCGACAAATCCCAGACCCCTGCCCTGGAAGCGGCCAAGCTGCAGATTCTCAATGGCTCAGGTGCCGGCAAGGAATTGCCCCTGGTGAAACCTTCGGTAAAACTGGGTCGCTCCGGAGCAGAAGTGGTGCAGATCAATCGCCGCCCGGATGGTCACTTTATTGTCTGCCTGGATTCCCCCAACAGCGAATCCCAGCCCAAGGTCAACGGTGAGGCCATCGGTTCCCGCGCCGTCAAGCTCGAGAACCATGACGTCATCGAAATCAATCGCCTGAAGATTGAGTATTATCTGGAAGGCTGAGAAGAAAGCCGGCCGCCAGGCTCAGCGCCGCGCTGACAATCAATCACAATTCTGTTTGCGCTTGTTGCAATGCTGCCAGGGATTCCTCGCTGGCCCGTCGCAGCGGTAGCAGAATCGCTTCCTCCACCAGATCATAGATACGGCGCAAATGACCACGGCGCTGCGGGTCCGGATCGCTGTCAGACGTGGCAACCACCACCAGATCCAGTTCCTGCACCACAAAGATCAACTGCCCGCCATAGCCCCAGGCCACCGGCACCTGCATGCCGGCCAGATCCCGCAACCACCAGCCATAACCGTAGAAGCGGCCCTGACCGCGGGGCGAGCGGGCATGGGCCTGATAGGAACGCTCGACCCACTGCGCTGACAGAATCTGCTCCCCTTCGTGCTTTCCATTGTTCAGATACAATTCGCCAAACAGCAACATCTGCCTTGGCGTCATCTCCATATCATTGCCACCAAAGTAAATGCCCTGGGGGTCCTGTGACCAGTAGGACATGGAGTAGCCCAGGGGTCGGGTCAGGGCCTGCTGGGCAAATTGCTTGGTATCCATACCCGTGGCCCGGGTAAGAATGGCAGACAACAGATGGGTACTGCCGGTGCTGTACAGCATGCGGGTACCGGGTTCGGCCACCAGTGGTTGATCGATGGCAAATTCCACCCAGTTATCACTCAGCACCCAGCGACCGTAGTTGCGGTTACTGGTGGTTTCCAGGCCCGACTGCATGGTGAGCAGATCTTCGATGGTAATGCCCAGTTTGTCGCTATTGCGCTCGGCAGAAATATATTCCGGGAAGTATTCGGCAATGGGCGTATCGACAGATTCGATATAGCCCTGCTCTACCGCCAGCCCCACCAGCGCGGAGATCACACTCTTGGAGGCCGACTTCATATTGGCGGGGCGACGGGGATCGGTGCCATTGTAGTACTGCTCGAAGACCAGTTCCCCGCCATGGCTGATCAACAGGCTCTGCAAGCGCGGCAGAGACTGGGCGCGCTTATGGGCCGCGCTGAAATCGGGCGCGCCGGTCTCCGCCGCCAGGGCTGGCAGCGGTAATAAGAGAATCAGTAAATACAGGCAGGTTTTACTCGGGCGCAATCGATTCAATCCCTGACTCAGATATTTTCAAAGGCTTCCGTGAGAATGCCCGGCGTCAGGATCTGGGGCAAGATGATTGGCTCGGCATTCTCATCCCCCGGGTAGAGTACATACAGCGGCACCGAGGGACGGTTGAACTGTTCCAGCACCGCCGTGATCTCTGGATCCTCATTGGTCCAGTCACCTTTCATATAGGTAATGTCATTGTCCGCCATCACCTGCTTGACCCGATCAGTACTGAGACTGGTCTGTTCATTGGCAAGGCAAGTGATACACCAGTCGGCAGTCATATTCACAAATACCGGTCGTCCCGCGGCTCTCAGCTCGGCCACGCCGGCACTGCTGAAAGGAATAAACTCTGCATTGACCGGTTCACCATCGGCGCCGATCTCAAGCTCCGCCACGGCGGGTGCCTGGGGACTCAGGAAAGGGGTCTGCAAGGCATAAACAGCTACCAGCAGCACCAGGGCGGCAGTGGCTGCCGACATGGTCCGGAAAATGGGACCAAAGCTGAAGCGGCGCTGGTACAACCAGGCGGCAAAGGCCATCAGCACACAAATCGCCAGCACCAGGGACATACCCATGACACCCACCTGGTTACCCAGTACCCACAGGAAGAACAGAGCCGACAGGTACATGGGGAAGGCCAGCACCTGCTTGAAGGTTTCCATCCAGGCGCCGGGCTTGGGCAGATAGGATGTCAGCACCGGGGCGAAGGACAGCAGCAGAATAGGCAGAGCCATACCCAGTCCCAGAGAAACGAATACCGCCATGGCCACAAACCAGGACTGGGTCAGGGCGAAACCGATGGCTGGCCCCATAAACGGCGCCGTACAGGGTGTGGCAACCGTGGTGGCCAAAACGCCGGTAAAGAATGAGCCCTGGTACCCTTTGCGGGTCGTCAGGCCGGAACCGGCATTCATCAAGCCGGTACCAATTTCAAAAACACCGGACAGGCTCAAACCCATCAGGAAGAACAGATAAACAATAAAGGCCAGGAACCAGGGCTGCTGAAACTGGAAAGCCCAGCCGATGGCTTCACCACCTGCCCGCAAGGCAATCAATACCGAGGCCAGGGCCATGAAGGCCAGCACTACGCCAGCGGTATAGACCAGACCGTCGAGCCTCTGTCGGCGTCTGCTTTCGCCCACATTTTTGGCAATGCTCAGCGCCTTGATTGAAAGCACCGGGAACACACAGGGCATCAGGTTCAGAATCAGGCCGCCCAGCATGGCAAAGCCCATATACAGGAAGATATTGCCCTCTACGCCGGAGCTGCCGCCACCACCGGCCGAATCACTGCTGACCGAGGCCATTGGCGCGATCGTGGTAGTGCTGGCATTGCTGGCGGGATTATCGAATTCAAAGGCGCGACGATTGCCATCGGCATCGGCCAGCACCAGCACACCGAAGGCCTCCGGATTGTCCAGCATGCGTCGGGGTTGCTGATGGGTAATTTGCAGGAGGTTTGCCTGGATGCTGACATCACGCAGCGGCCCCGGACTGATAATGCGTCGCTGCTCCGGAAAGAACCAGGCGTCTGCATAGTCACTGAACAAGACCTCAGTGGATTCAAAACCAAGGCTGACCCGCTCACCCGCCACGGCAATCAGGGATTCGATATCGTGGTCGGTTTCCGGCAGTTGCTCGCGGGCTGCCGCAAACTGTGCAGCAGTGCCGGCATCCAGCTCGGCCGCATCAGTAACCGGCAGAGTCAGCTCAAGACGCTGCTCACCGGGAATACAGATCTGGTCACAGACATTCCAGTAGGCCAGGGTGCTCAATTCAACGCTGTCAGCCTGGTAATCCGCCGGCAGGGTTACCGCAACCGGTAACAGTACTTCTTCCTCATAGCCGAAATTCACCAGGTCGGTGTCATAGAATGGCAGCCAGTGTGGGGCCGGCCACTGAATCTCGCCAACCTCGGTGCCCTCAGGTGCCTGCCATTCATTCAGACTGGTGGGCTCGCCACTGTCCCCCCCCATGCGCCAATAGGTATGCCAGTGTTCTTTTGGCTGCAGCCGCAGTCCCAGCCAGAAGGTCTCGCCGGGGGCCACGGAACTGTTCTCCGACAGCAGCTCCACTTCAATACTGTTATCCCAGGCCACAGAACTGCGCCGGGCTTCGATGTCATAACCCTGCCAGTTGCCCTCGTCATCGACGAAGGCCAGCAGACCGGCCATCTCCTCCAGCCCGTCATAGCGGCGGTGCTGTTCGGTGCTGATCTGTACCCGATTGCCATCCAGCATCACATCCCGAAAGGGTGCATAGCGCATGATGCGGCGCTCGGTGGGGAAGAACCAGGCCTCATCGGCATCGGCAAACAGCTCTTCATCGGCGGCAACCATGACATTGATCTTGCCATCATGGTCATTGAAACTGGCCTGGAGCTGGTGCTCGGAAGCAGGAACCGGAGTATGGGCGCGGGCATCGGCAAAGCCCTGCTGCCAGCGGGGATCAATTTCCGCCTGTTCCCCTACCGGCAGGGAAAGGGAAAAGTCGGCCTCGCCGGGAATACAGATTTCATCACACACCTGCCAGGCGATGTGAGTGCCAATGTCAAAGCTGTCACTGTCCAGATCCGCCGGCACCGACACGGGAATGGGCAGAAAGATCTCCCGTTCATAGGTAAAGGTCACCAGTTCAGATCCCAGGAACGGCGTCCATTCCGGAATCGGCCAGACAATATCGCCGGCTTCGGCACCGGCAGGCAGCTGCCAGTCGCTGGCTTCGGTGGCTTCACCACTGTCGCCGCCAAATTTCCAGTAGGTATGCCAGTGCTCGATGGGATCGAGGCGAATGGCGAGCCACAGGGTTTGCCCCGGCACCACGTTGCGGGTTTCGGAAATCAGCTCCACTTCAATTTGATCGGTCTTGTGCACATTGCCCAGCAACAAGCCGGGAAACAGCAATAACGCCAAATAAATCAATATATTACGAAGCATTCTTAATCCTGGTGAAGAATCTGGTTGAAGAGTTTAAGTTTATGCCCTTAATTAGCGCAAAGATTGTCAAAAAGTAACAAAAGCTACATTAACTGTCATGGAAAGTCGGCAGAGATGGGCCCGTTCTTGATGCGGTCCGGCCTGTTTTCCCAAGGCACAGGAAGATGGCCGCAACAGCAGTCCGGAGCCGGTTTATTGCCAGCCACATAAACAACTGAACAAGTAGACCCGATTTCCGCAAAAATCGTGCAAACGAATTCAACGACTGGCAATAATATGCTCGACCATGAGTTGCAGGCTGCTCTGGCCACGAAACTCATTACGCTCCAGACGGTAGACAAGATCGATCTCACTGGCATCAGCGGCGGGCCAGTCCTCGGCCGCCACGTTGAAGGCAATGGCGTCCAGGCAGTGCTGGGGATCATTCGGTGGGCAGAGCAGCAGTTTCAGATGGCCCTTGCCCACTTCCCGCTGCTCAAGAATTC
>JALEHB010000171.1 GCA_022763285.1 Pseudomonadales bacterium
GCTGCGGCGGCAGCCATGGTGTCTTTCGATGAGGCAGTGGAGTCAGTCCAGGCACAGTTGCTGAGCCATCTTGCTGTCAGCCAGAACGAAGCCCATTCTTCCCGGTCCGGCGAAGCCTCACAGGGCCACAGCCTGAGCTAGCAAAGTCTTCAGGTCAGACTTTCGATTGAGGACAGCAGTTCATTGATGGTGAACGGCTTGTTGATCACTCGATCCACACCCCAGCTGGCACAAGTGCTCTTGCCAATCTTGTCACTGAAACCGGTGCTAAGAATGATCGGCACATTGGGATTGATGCCCGAGATAGTGGAAGCGATTTCCGAACCCGGCATGCTGGGCATGATGAGGTCGGTAATCACCACGTCATAGTGATAGGGTTGCTGCCGGAAATGTTCGATTGCTTCATTGCCGTCCATAAAAGTGGTAACGGCATAGCCGTGCTTTTCCAGAATCTGGGTCGCCATCTGGATGATTGAGGCCTCGTCGTCGATGACCAGCACATGTTTGTCGGCACTACTCGCGGCAGGGCTTTGCTTGCTACTGTCTGTGTCCTGCACTTCTGAATGGACCAGGGGCAGGAATACCTCGAAGCGGCTACCCTTGTTTACAGTACTGTCGACATAGATCATGCCGCCCTGACTGGTGACTATATTGTGTACGGTGGTCAGACCGAGACCCGCGCGCTTTTTGCCATCGCCATCTTCGGCGCTGGTGGAGAAGAAGGGCAGGTACATCTGTTCGATAGTCTCGATGCTCATGCCCTTGCCATTGTCTTCGACCATGATGCGTACATAGTCTTTTTCTGCCAGGCCCGGGTAGCGGGACAGATTGTCGGCTTCGTTGGCGATATAGTCCACAGTGACCTTGATCTCGCCACCGTCTTCGGGCATTGCCTGAATACTGTTCAGACAAAGATTGTTGATGATTTTGAACGTTTCGGTTTCATTGCCGAGGATGGTGCGACCCTTACTTTCCTCAATCTCACTGCTCAGCGTGATGCCCGATGGCAGTTTCGTGTTGAGATGGGCAATGGCATCGTTAACCGCCTTGTCGATACTGATGGCAGATTGCTTCAGCTTGGTGTTCATACTGAAGGTGCGAATCCGGGCAACCAGTTCGGTGGCCCTGTCGGTGGCTGCCAGCACATGTTCAAGATCGGAACGGGCACGCTCGCCTTCCGGGATTTCGCTCATGGCCATTTCCACATAGCCGGAGATCAAAGACAGGATGTTATTGAAATCATGGGCGATCTCACCCACGACAATACCCAGGCTTTCAAAGGCCTTGTCGTCCTGAATGCTCTCCATAAGGACTTTTAATTCTTCGCTGTCCTTGGCTTTTGGCATGATTGTGCGTCTCCAGATTGTGCTGTGCCCGAATTCGGCCGGCTATGTTCGCAATATTGAGCCTGACTGGCAAGGGAGGTCCGGGTGTGCGGGACCGGCTATAAGAGCTTAACTATAGGGTTTTGCGAGGAAATTGGAAGTGTCGATTCATTGACATAGGCCAGGTTTGCCGATGCTCAATTCCAGCTTGTATTAACGACGGGATTTTGACGACAGGGCTGAACGGCCCTGTAGCAGCAGGCTGGCCTGCGCCGCTTCGGGCAGGCAGGCCAGCAGTAGCCGGCTTGAAGCTTTGACTTTCAGTCCTGCGGCAAGGCCAGACCCAGCAATTGCGGCACCGGTTCGCTGGCCACACTGATGGCAATATACTGCCGCCCCTGCCACTCATAACTCATGGGAGCACCGCGTGGGCGACCGGGCATGTCAATCATGGCCAGTTCGGCACCGGTCTGTTTGTCACGGGCGAGCAAGACATAGCCATCACCCCGTTGCTGGGCATGCACCAGCAGGGTTTTGGTCACCAGGATCGGGTGTCGGCCACCACCACCGAGGGCTGGCAGTTCAAGGCCAGCCAGGGCCGGGTGGTTCTCCACGTCGGCATCGCCATCGCCATTGGCAACCCGCCAGGCAATTTCACCACGATTCATATCAATGGCGGTGATGGTCGAATAGGGAGGCTTCAACAGTGGCAGGCCCTGGGGTCCGCGCACGCCACCGAGGGAGATACGCACATAATCGAAATTGGAGTCGTCCTCATCGAGAGTGACGATGACCGGCACTGTCATGCTGTCGGCCGAGGGGACATAGAGCATGCCGGTCTCGGGATCATGACTGGCACCGGACCAGTTGGCGCCACCGCCAGTGCCGGGGCGCAGGATTGTGCCACGATTGCCGCCCCGGTCGGTGGCAGTGGGCGCAGTGAACAGCGGTCCCCAGGTGTAGTCGCTGAGTATTTCTTCGGCTTCGGCGCGTAGCTCGGGGGTGAAGTCAATCAGGTCATCTATTCGCATGCCCTGTTTTTCAAAGGCAGGGGGCTTGCTGGGAATGGGTTGGGTGGGTGATGCCACTTCGCCTGGCAGCAGCGCCGGTGGCACTGGCTGTTCGGGAATTGGCCAAACCGGCTCGCCAGTCTCCCGATCGAAGACATAGGTAAAGCCCTGCTTGGTCACCTGGGCAACGGCCTGGATTTCCCTTCCGTTAACCGTGATATCCATGAGATTGGGTGCGGCCGGCGGGTCGTAGTCCCAGATGCCATGATGGATCATCTGGAAATGCCAGGCCCGCTCTCCGGTCTCGGCATTGAGTGCCACCAGAGACTGACTAAAGAGATTGTCACCCGGTCGGTGGCCGCCGTAGAAATCATTGGTAGCGGCTTCGATGGGCAGATAAACCAGACCCAGTTCCGGATCTGCACTCATCATGGACCAGACGCCGGTATTGCCGGCCCGGCGCCAGGATTGCTCGCCCCAGGTCTCAACACCAAATTCGCCTTCCTGGGGAATGGTATGAAAGGTCCAGGCCAACTCACCCTCGGGCAGATGGTAGCCGCGGATGAACAAAGGCGGTCGCTCCTTGTAGCGGGGGCGATTGGAAGTGATCTGGGAAGTCACCAGAATATCGCCGATCACAATGGGTGGTGAAACCACAGCCAGCGGCTGGCCGCCGCGCCAGTCCAGGTCATCGCGACTGGCGCGGGGAATGCCATGGGTCAGATCGATGCGGCCACCGGCGAAAGCCGGATCCGGCTGGCCCGTTTCGGCATCCAGTGCCAGAACGAAGGCATCGTGGGTACTGACTATTACCCGGCGTTTGCCATCGCCTTCCCACCAGGCCAGTCCCCGGGCGTGATAGCCAATGGGGTTCATGGGGGCGCCATTGAGATAGGACTCGGGGTTATATTGCCAGAGCGTTTCGCCACTGGCGGCATCGATTGCTGCCACCTGATGCAGGGCGGTTACCATATAGAGCACACCATCGATCATCAGTGGGGTGCCCTGCATATTATTGATACGAATGGCCGGATTGATTTCCGCGAGGGCCTCGAGATCCAGCTCGGCATCAATGGAGTCCCAGGCCCAACTTATTTCCAGGTCGGCAAAATTGTCCCCGTTGATTTGCTCAAGGGCTGCATATTTGGTGGAGCCGGTGTCACCCCCATAGCTGGGCCACTGACCATCCTGCACACCCTGCTGGGCGAGGGCGTTACTGCCCACTAGCGAGAGGCCAAGGATAATACCTTTTAGAACAAGGTCTTGGCTGCGGTGAAGATTGAGTGTTTTAATTGTTCTTCTCCTCTACCGTTGTTGTTATTTGTTGCAGAATACTCCCTTGCGGGCCCGACTGCGAATTTTCAGGCTCATACGACAGATTATCCTGCCCCTGCTCATTCGGATTCCTTAAACCGGGCAGGGTGAATGTTCTGGGCATCCAGAAACTGTTCCATCTGCATAGCGATATCCTGTTTGCCGATGTTGAGCATGTTCAGCACCTGACGGGTAATCATCAGACTGGATTCCAGAACTTCAGGGAAGACATGGCTGGCGCCGAGGGAGACCAGTTCTTCATAGTGGTTATGTTCCTGGCAGCGGACAATGATGGGAATGTCAGAATTGCGTTCACGAATGCGGCTGATGGCCGCCTTGCCTTCCTCGAGGGATTTGAAAGTCAGTACCACCAGACGCGCCGAGTCCAGATGGCAGTGCCGCAGGATCTCCAGATTATTGCTGTCACCAAAAACGATATTGGAGCCCTGGCGCCGGGCCCGGTCCACCACATCGATATCCGTGTCGATGGCGACATAGGGAATTTTATTGTCATCCAGAAAACCACTGAGCAGGGATCCCAGACGGCCATAGCCACCAATGATGACATGGTCTTCCAGTTTCAGATTGACCGGCATGGCCCGGCCGGCGCCTGCGTCATCGGTGGACAGATAGCGACCGAGCCGTTCCGATTGCCGGATCAGGGCAGGGCTGGCCATCATGGAAAATATGGCAATCAGGATAATAAACGAGGCCTGATCGGGAGGCACAATGCCATTGGCCAGTGCCAGTGCCATCAGCGCCAGGCCGAATTCCCCGGCCTGAGCCAGATTCACACCCACCGCCACCGCATCGCGACTGGAAAAGCCGAGCAATCTGACCACGCTTGCCACCGCAATGGCTTTGATCAATAGCAGTCCGAGGGTGAACAGCAGAATCCTTGGCCAGTAGTCCATCAGCAGTTGCAGGTCCAGATTCATGCCGATGGTGACAAAGAACAGGCCCAGCAGGATATCCCGAAAGGGTCGGATATCACTTTCAATCTGAAATTTACAGGAGCTTTCACTCAACATCATGCCGATGATGAAAGCGCCCAGAGGCATGGAGAGATGCAGGGCATGGGTAAGCCAGGCAGCCAGCAAGACAATGACCAGGGTAGTCAGCACAAAGATTTCATCGGATCCGGCCTTGGCCACCTCCGTGTAGATCAGTGGCAGCACCCAGCGTCCGACGATCAGCAGGACCGCGATAACAGCCAGGGCACTCAGTCCGGCCTGTCCCAGGGCTGCCCCGAGGCCCGCATCGCTGTCGCCACCCAGCACCGGAACCAGTACCAGAAAAACCACCGCCACCAGGTCCTGAAACAACAGCACACCAATCGATAATTGCCCGTTACGGCTATGCAGTCTGCGGTTGTTGGCCAACTCGCGGGTGACAATCGCCGTGGATGACAAGGCCAGGCTGCCGGCAATCATGATGGCAGCAGCCATGCTGCTGCCCCACAAATAGACTGCGCCGAAAAATACCAGACTGCAGATCAGTACCTGAAAACCGCCCACACCGAAGACAGCGAAGCGCATGGTGAGCATTTTCTTGATATTGAATTCCAGGCCCAGAGCGAATAACAGGAACACCACGCCGAATTCGGCCACGAAACCAAACTGCCCCGGGTCGGTGATGAAATTCAGCGCATTGGGACCGATGACCGCACCCACCACCATATAGGCAACGATGGATGCCATGCGCAGGCGGCGCAGGATCAGCACGCCAAGCAGGGAGAAAGACAGGATTAACAGGTATTGCTGGAACAGGGCTTCAGACATTGATTTGCCAAACAGCTATCGCGACCTGGCACAGCATAAGAATTTATGCGCCGCAATGCCAGTCAGCGGGCAATGGCTTGCAGCAGGGATTCCACCGCAGCCAGCAATTCAGATTGCTGAAAGGGTTTCTGGATAAAGCCCGAGTGCGCCTCAGGCAGATTGTCCAGGTCCAGGCCTTCTTTGGCCTGGCCGGTAATAAACAGCACTGGCAGTTCGGGTCTGAGTTCACGCAGGCGGGCAGAAAGTCGTGGGCCCTGCATATGGGGCATGATCACGTCCAGAATCACCAGGCAGATTTCACCCTGGTGCTTCTCAAACTGTTTGATGGCCTGCTCCGAACTGCCTGCCTCAATCACTTCGTAGCCCCCTTGTTTGAGCAACTCCCGTGTGACTGTGCGTACCATCTCATTGTCTTCAGTCAGCAGGATGGTGCCGCTGCCCGGTTGGCAATTGCGGGGCCGGGCAGCTTTGCTGCGCATGACAGCTGAGTCATCCAGAGGCAAATAGACATCGAAGCGACTGCCCTGGCCCGGCTCACTGCTCACCGTCACGAAACCATTGTGTTGTTGCACAATACCCAGCACCGATGACAGACCCAGGCCGGTACCCTTGCCGGCTTCCTTGGTGGTGTAGAAAGGTTCGAAGATTTTTTCCCGGGTGGCGGTATCCATGCCGCAGCCGGTATCGATGATGCTCAGCTTCGCGTATTTGCCCGCTTCGATTTCATCCTGTTGCTGGCAGAATTGTTCATCCAGGCTGACCTGACTCAGTTCGATGCTGATGCTGCCGTTCTCATGAATGGCGTCACGGGCATTGATGCAGAGATTGAGGATCACCTGCTCGATTTGGGTAGGGTCGGCCACGATCTGCAGGGAGTGCTCCGGGCCGCTATGCTGCA
Organism: Pseudomonadales bacterium; assembly: GCA_022763285.1. Lineage (GTDB taxonomy): Bacteria > Pseudomonadota > Gammaproteobacteria > Pseudomonadales > Pseudohongiellaceae > UBA9145. The sequence goes on from JALEHB010000171.1 coordinate 6,329, forward strand.
GAATAATATTTTCGCCAATGATGCGTTGCACCAGATGCAGGGATTCTTCCACCGCCCGGCTCAGATCCATGGGGCGGGATTCCAGGTGCTGGCGCCGACTGAAGGCGAGCAACTGGCTGACCAGCTTCTGGGCGCGCTGGCCTGATTCATGGATCTTTTCCAGTTCCTTGCTGCCTTCCTTGCCCTGCAGTTTGATCCTGGCCAATTCACAAAAGCCGATGATGACCTGCAATGAATTATTGAAGTCATGGGCTATGCCGCCGGCCAGTTGACCGATGGCTTCCAGTTTGTGAGTTTGTGCCAGCTGGGCTTCCAGGCGTTTCTTCTCCGTGATATCACGCAGAATAATAAAGCTGATATCACTTTCCACAGCGGTGACGGTCACCTCGGTATCCCGTTGGCTGCCATCACTGTTTTCAAGCGCCAGGGTGGTAACGCCGGGTAAGGCAGCCCGTTGCAGGATTGTCTCCAGTGAATCGGCTTCATTGCCGCTGAGCATGGAACGCAAGGTACGTTGCAGGAGTTCATCGTGCTGCAGGCCAGTGAGTTTTTCGGCGGCAGGATTGGCCAGCAGAATGGTGTCGCTATCGTTATTTACAAACAGCACGGCGTCCTGGGATTTTTCAAACAAGCGGTCAAAAGTCTCCTCACTCAGCTTCAGAGCGTCCTGGGCTTGTTCCCGACGTTCTATCTCAGTTTGCAAGTCTTCAATCAAACCGTGTTTTTCTGCCAGTGATTTTTGCAGTTCACGGAACATGACATAGACCGCAGCGACGGTCATGGCGATCAGGGCCATCTGCCCGATTGTGGGAGCCAGCCAGCGTAGGAAAGAGCGGAAAAAGTCCAGGTCCAGCGGTGCATCGGCATTGTCGGCGAAGTAGCCAGTCCAGTAGCGAACACTGACCAGAAGAAAGGCCAGGCCCAGACTGATCAGGGCTGCACGAATGCCATACATCAGGCCGGTGAAGACCACCACCGCGTAGATCAGTGTGAAAGACAGGGCAGTGGTGCCGAAATTAATCAGTTCCAGTGCCAGCACCATCAGCAGGAGCAATACCGGCACCAGGCGACTCAGGGAAAACCCCAGGTGGGCATAGCGGGCGACGAACACGAAACCAAAATAGATGCTGACGTAAATCAGGGCGAGAAAAATATTGCCCAGAACCAGTTGATCAATAAAGGCGATGGAGCAGGCTATGCCTGCTATGACAACAAAAAAGCGCAGCAGATTTCCCAGCAGATGCTGGCGTACCGGCAACAGAAATTTATCGAGCGGGTCAGACATGAAAAGCCGGGAGTCATCAGTCGTGAATGAATAGAAAAAACCCCGGTCTGAAATACGACCAGAGCCATTAAAACCTGTTGTACTCAATCAGGGCAATGGCTGGCGCAGTTTATTAGCGATCACAGACAGCTTCCTGCCGCGAATCTGCTCTCAGCTCCTGCCTGAATCCCGAGATTTCAGCAGATTGTGCATCTCGTCCAGTTGTTGCTGCATTTGCTCCAGCCGGGAGGCCATTTCGTGACGCTCATTATGCGCCTGGGTTGCGCTTTCCAGATTGGCCTCCTCGGACATGACTTCCAGTATGGCCCCCACCATCATGTTGAGAAACACGAAAGCCGTGAGAAAGATGAAGCTCAGATAATAGACCCAGCTCAGGGGGTGTACTTCCATGGTGGCGTACATGACATCGGTCCAGTCTTCGAAAGTCGCAACCCGAAACAAGGTCAACATGGCGACCGAAACATCACCCCAAAGCCCCTCATCGATGCCAGAGAAGAACAGCGAACCAATAGCACCATAGATATAAAATATGATGAACATCAACAGGGCGATATAACCCATTCGGGGGATGGCCTTGAGCAGGGCATTGATCAATGAGCGCAGCTCCGGCACCACCGACACCAGTCGCAATACCCGAAATACCCGCAGCAAGCGACCGATCAGTACCGCCTCGGCATTCTGCAGGGGTACCAGTGAGCCAACCACGATCAGGGTGTCGAACAGATTCCAGCCATCGAGGAAAAAGCGTCTGCGATCCTGACAGGCACTGAAGCGCAGGAGAATTTCCGCCAGAAAGAAATAGGTCACCGCCATATCCAGACCCGACAGCAGACGCTCGAAAAAAGGCGGGATGTCATAGGTCTTGGCGCCGATGGAAATGGCAGACAGAATGATGATGAAGATCACCGCAGTCTGAAACAGGCGGCTGCTCTCTATGCGTTGCAGGGTGCCGGCAGCCCGGGAAGCCTGGCCAGCGGACGAGGCCTGTGGATCACTTTCATTGCTGGTGGACATGACTTTGCTTCGCTGCCGAAAAACTGGCGATTATAGTGGTGACAAGGCAGGGCCACAAACATCGCCGTCGGCGTGCAGGCCTGCGGCCCGGCGGCGGGCATGCTACAGTATTGTGCAAGACTGGTGATTGCCAAGGGCCGTCTGACCCGGCAATGACGCCTTGACAACCAGGAAGCGACACCTGGCGTATCTCTTGATATCTGTTCTCGATTGGTTTTTGACAATGGAATTTCCACTATGCAAACCCTGATAGCGCTTTCACTGGTTTGGTTGTTCGCCTACAACCGGGCCCGCATGTATACCATTCTTTCCTGCCTGTTGCTGGCCCTGCTGGCCATGAGCTGGTACTGGGGCTTTGCGCCGCTGCCCTGGCTGGTGCTGGCGGTGGTGGCCTTTTTCTATTTTTCCCGCGATTTGCGCATCAAATACCTGACAACACCCATCTACGATTTCTTTCAGCGGGTCTTGCCGCCCATGAACCAGACCGAGATGGAAGCCCTGGAGGCCGGTGATGTCTGGTGGGAGGCCGAGCTGTTTCAGGGGGACCCGGACTGGCGTGAGTTTGCTGCTTATCCGGCGCCCGGCCTGAGCGAGGCTGAGCAAGCGTTTCTGGATAATGAAACAGAAAAGCTCTGCGATCTGCTCAATGACTGGGAGATCGTGAATCGGGGAGACCTGAGCGAGGCCGCCTGGAACTATATTCGGGAAGCTGGCTTCCTCGGCATGATTATTCCAGAAGAATACGGCGGCAAGGGCTTTTCGGCCCTGGCCCATTCGGCGGTGGTTACCAAACTGGCCAGCAAGAGCACCAGTGCAGCGGTGACGGTAATGGTGCCCAACTCCCTGGGGCCGGCGGAGTTGCTGATGAAATATGGCAGCGATGCCCAGCGCCAGCGCTATCTGCCGGGCCTGGCCAGTGGTGAGGAGATTCCCTGCTTTGCCCTTACCAGTCCCGAAGCCGGCAGTGACGCCGGAGCTATCATCGACAAGGGGATCGTCTGCAAGGGCATGCATGAAGGCAAGGAGTGTCTCGGCCTGTCTCTGACCTGGAACAAGCGCTACATCACCCTGGCTCCGGTGGCCACGGTGCTGGGTCTGGCGTTCAAGATGGTTGACCCGGATGGCCTGCTGGGCGACCAGGAAGAACTGGGTATTACTGTGGCCCTGATTCCCACCGACCATGATGGTGTGCAACACGGTCGCCGTCACATGCCCATGGGCATGGCCTTTATGAACGGGCCGACCCGGGGCGAGGATGTATTCATCCCCCTGGACTGGATTATTGGTGGCGTGGAATACGCCGGCCGCGGTTGGCAGATGCTGGTGGATTGTTTGTCCGAAGGGCGGGCCATTTCCCTGCCGGCACTGGGCACGGCCATAGGCAAGGTCAGTTATCGCCTGACCGGTGCCTATTCCATGCTGCGGGAGCAGTTCAATCTGCCCATTGGCAAGTTCGAGGGTATCGAAGAAGCTCTGTCGCGCATCGCCGGTTACAGCTACCAACTGGAAGCCTCCCGGGTAATGACGGCCGGGGCAGTGGACCAGCATGTCAAACCCAGCGTGGTGTCGGCCATTGCCAAATACCATATGACCGAAAATTCCCGCAAGATCATCACCGATGCCATGGATATCCATGGTGGCCGCGGCCTGATCCTGGGGGAGAGCAATTACCTGGCCTATGGCTATATGAGCACCCCCATCGCCATCACCGTGGAAGGGGCCAACATCCTGACCCGCAATCTGATCATCTTCGGTCAGGGTGCCATTCGTTGTCATCCGTTTATCTTTCGTGAAATGCAGGCGGCCAAGGATGAAGATCGCGCCGCGGGGCTGGCGGCCTTTGACAGCCTGATTTTTCGCCACGTCGGTTACACCATCAGCAATTTTGTGCGCACCTTGAGTCTCAGTCTCAGTGGTGCCCTGGTAACTCGTGCCCCGGTCAGTGATGCCACTTCACGTTATTACCGCGGCCTGACCCGAATGAGTTCTTCGCTGGCCCTGGTTTCTGATATCTCCATGATGTTGCTGGGGGGCGATCTGAAGCGCAAGGAACGTCTGTCCTCACGACTGGGGGATGTGCTCAGCAATCTGTATCTGGGCTGTGCGGTCCTGAAATACTACCGTGACAATGGCAGTCAGCAGGCGGATTTGCCGTCGGTGCACTGGAATCTGCAACTGGCACTGTACAACTGTCAGGTGGCCTTCAAGGAGTTTTTGGAAAATCTGCCCAACCGGCCCATCGCCTGGTTATTGCGTCTGATAGTGTTTCCCCTGGGTGCCCGCTATCAACTGCCGGATGATGCCCTGGAACATGAACTGGTACAGCCCATGTTTAGTGACAATGAACTCCGTGACCGCATCACTGCCGCAATGTACATCGGCAAGGATGAGTCCGACCCGGCCTTCATCATCGAAGATGCCTTCCGTCAGGTGCTGGCCACGCAAGCCACCCGGGACAGTATTCGCAAGGCCATCAGGTCAGGTGAAATCGACGCCCGTGGGGACCTGGCGGCTCAGGCCAAAGCGGCGGTCAGCCAGGAGCTCTGCAGTCGAGCCGAAGCCGATGCCTGGCTACAGGCCGAACAGGCCCGACAGCGAGCTATCCAGGTAGATGACTACGGCCCGGAACATTTCGCCAGTCAGGCCAGCAAGGAATCAACTGGAGCCGACAGTGCCAATCAGGCAAAGACACAAACAAATAAGCAGGCAAAGAAAAAGGCAGCGCCGGATAGCGACGCTGCCTGATTCAATAGAGGGATAAAAGAGGAAGGCTGCTGTCTAGAAAGTGGTGCGAACCTTGAACGCCACTTCCATGCCGTTGCCGTTGCAGTAGTCTTCCACTTCTTCAACAATGCCGCCTGCGGTGGCACCCACATAGCGGGTCCGAACACGGCAGAATTCCTTCTCGGTCAGGTTGTGGCCTTCCAGCCGGAAGGTGGTGTTGCCGAAAGCCACTTTTTCCACATAGGCCCACATATAGGGCTGCTCGACCCGGGTTTCGGTGTCGATGATGTCGTACTGGGTGCGTCCGGTGCTGCCATTGGACTCGTTGGAATAGTTGATGCCATAGGTCATGCCCAGATCGGTAATGTCATGGCGATAATTCATATTCAGTGACCAGCGACCATTGCCTTCCATGCGGCGCTTGATGCCCAGAAAGGGGTCGGTGACTTCTGAATCACGAACCCGGATGCCGGTATTCAGCAGCGCATTGTACAGACCCAGGGTATCCAGCTTGGTGCTGATATCCAGATTCAGGCCATAGCGCTTGCCATCGCCGATATTGCCACGGGCAGAAGCAAGATCGTCGGGGCCGGTGGACACATCCACGCGGTCAATCACATCTTCGATGTCGCGATACCAGAACTGGGAATTGACCACACCGGCATCATTGGGCAGACGCATTTCCAGGTTCAGTTCATAGCGCCAGTACTGTTCCTGGCGGATATCCGGGTTACCGGCCTGGGTGTTCTGCTCTTCATCACCGCCGTCTACAGTGGCAGAGAAATCGGAGAAGCTGAGTTGCTCCACTTCCTTGCGCACGCCGGCCCGCAGTTGCAGAGAAGGGGTGATGTCAAAGCGGTAGTCCATGCGCGGTTTGAGGAAGGCAAAATCACGGCTGTTGCTGACATCACCACTTTGCTCGATGGTCGAGCTTTCGTAAATGAGCGAGCTCTCCAGTGACATGCGATCATTCAGCTGCCAGTTATGGATGGCAAAAGGCTCATAGCGCATTTCTTCCACGCTTGAGGTGCCGTTGGCAATGTCCTGAGGCACCAGGCCGCCGGTTTCCGGCGAGGCAATGCCATCTTCATCTACCAGACCCATGCGCAGATTGGAATCGCGAATGGTCTGGGCGGCTTCAATGCCCAGCTCCATACCCTGGGTTTCGTGCAAGGCCCAGCTATAGGAACTGCGCGCAATGCGTTCACGATTGCGTTCCTGATTCAGCAGAAACAGATTTTTCTCTCGCTCGCCGTCGAGGATATCGAAGCGATTGCGCTCGTTCTCGCTGTCTTCGTCATTAACGATAAACAGAAAGCGGTAAATGCTGCCATTGTCGAAACCGTATTCGTAATCGCCGCCCACTTCCCAGTTGTCGCGGCTGCTCAGGCGATCTTCCTCTTCCAGACTGAGGCTATCGCTGGACAGGTCATAGATGCTGCGATGGCGCTCCTCAGGAGTCTCGCCGCGGGTTTCATACAGGGCGTTGAATTGCAGCGTGCTTTTTTCGAAGGCATAGCCCATGCTGCCGCTAAGCTCGTACTGGTCTTCGTCGCGAGCCGAATCGAATTGCTGGAATTCGATCAGTTCGCCGTCGGCGTTATAGGCAAATTCCCGGCCCTCGGAGTAGCGGTAGCGGGGGTCGGCCTGCAGATGCAGGACATAGCTGAGATCGCGATTCTGGCCGCTATGGGACAATTGCGCCCCCGGATCCAGGGTGCCGTCCTGCATATAGTCGGTGCGTACTTCCAGCGTGGTGCTGGACAGGGAAGGAGAATCCATCAGCACCACATTGACCACCTGGCCGCCACCGCGAACACTGAGGCCCTCGGAACTGCC
>JALEHB010000172.1 GCA_022763285.1 Pseudomonadales bacterium
CCCTATTCCGCCTCGGATTTTCGCGCCGATGCCTGTCAGGAAATTTCCGCGGCCCTGGAAGCCGGGCGCTTGCCGCTACTGGTGGGAGGGACCATGCTGTATTTCAAGGTGCTGCGGGATGGCCTGGCCAGCATGCCCGAGGCCGATGCCTCAATCCGTGCAGAAATCGAGAGTCTGGCGGCCAGTGAAGGCTGGCCGGCGGTGCATGACTGGCTGGCCAGGGTAGACCCGGAATCTGCCGCCCGTATTCACCCCAATGATCCGCAGCGCTTGCAAAGAGCCCTGGAGGTCTATCTGGTGTCCGGCCGCACCTTGACGGAATTTCATCGGCAGGAGGGGGGTAGTGGGGAAAATAATGACAATAACTTGCCATTTAATCTGGTGTTTTTCGCAATCCAGCCACCCGACCGAGCCGTATTGCATGACAATATCGCCCGGCGGTTTCGGCAGATGCTGGACGACGGTCTGGTGGAAGAAGTGCAGGCCCTGCATCGGCGAGAGGATCTCCATGAGGGGCTGCCATCAATTAAATCAGTAGGTTACAGACAGGTTTGGCAGTATCTGGACGGCCAGTTGGACTATGACGCGATGCAGGAAAGAAGTATCATTGCCACCAGACAGCTCGCCAAGCGGCAACTGACCTGGTTGCGAAGTTGGGAAGACCTGACCGGCCTGAGTAGTTCACAGGCCCAATCCATCGAGACTATCTTGAAAAGCGTGGATTCCGCCGCAATATAGAACTTATCTTGCCAGTCTGTGGTCATATGAAATGTCCGATCGAATATTCGGGATGTCGGGCTTTTCGCATCAAAAAAAGTAAGGAGAATAAAAATGTCCAAGGGACATACCCTACAAGATCCATTCCTGAACGTACTCCGGAAAGAGCGAATTCCGGTTTCCATCTACCTGGTCAGTGGTATCAAGTTGCAGGGACAGATCGAGTCATTCGACCAGTTTGTCATTCTGCTGAAAAATGCTGTTAGCCAGATGGTATACAAGCATGCAATTTCCACCGTGGTGCCCGCCAGGATGGTGAAGATCCCGATGCAACATCAGGGTGACTCCCACGACGACGATGTGGGTGAACCCGGTAACGCCTGATAGAGGTAACTGATTGTTTTTTGAGAGGCCAGATGCTGGCGAAACAGCGATTCTTGTTCATATCAGTATTCATTCTGAGTCCGAGCAGGAGGACCCCTGTGAATTTGAGGAACTGGCTCTCTCGGCGGGTGCGGTACCGGTAGATACCATTACAGGTACCCGCAAGCAGCCTTCACCCGGCCACTTTGTCGGTGCCGGCAAGCTTGAAGAGATTGCCGCCGCTGTTCGAGCCCACAAGGCGGAGCTGGTGCTCTTCAATCATAGTCTTTCCCCCAGCCAGGAACGTAATCTCGAGCGTGCACTGAAATGTCGCGTGCTCGACCGTACCGGTTTGATCCTGGATATTTTTGCCCAGCGCGCCCGCTCCCATGAGGGCAAGTTACAGGTCGAACTGGCGCAGCTACAGCATCTCAGCAGCCGCCTGAAGCGCGGCTGGACTCACCTGGACCGGCAGAAGGGTGGTATTGGCATGCGTGGTGCCGGTGAGACCCAGCTGGAGATGGACCAGCGTATGATCGGCCAGCGCATCAAGGCAATACACAAGAGCCTGGACAAAGTGCGGGGACAACGACAACAGGGGCGCCGCTCCCGTGAGCGCGCTGAAGTGGAGACTGTCTCTCTGGTGGGCTATACCAATGCTGGCAAGTCCACCCTGTTCAATTATCTGACCAATGCCCAGACCTATGCCGCCGACCAGCTCTTTGCGACTCTGGATTCGACTCTGCGCCGGGTGGAGCTGCCCAATTTCGGGCCCGCTATCATCGCCGATACCGTGGGCTTTATCAGCCATCTGCCCCATGGCCTGGTGGAAGCCTTCCGGGCCACACTGGAAGAGACCGCCAGCGCCAGTCTGTTACTGCATGTTGTGGATGCGGCCAATGAAGACCATCAGGAATACATCGACAAGGTGCAGGAAGTTCTGCTGGAAATTGGTGCCGATGAAGTTCCACAACTGCAGGTCTTCAACAAAATCGATTTGCTGGATGACTGCCAGCCCCGCTTGCAACGCAATGAGCAGGGCAAGCCAGTGCGGATCTGGTTGTCGGCAGCGACCGGCGAAGGCAGCGACTTGCTGCTACAGGCCATCAGCGAGCTGCTGGCCGATGGCATGGTGGAAGAAACCGTTGTCATCAATCCTTACCAGGCCAGTCTGCGTAGTAGACTGTATGAAAAAGGCTTTGTTGAGGCAGAGCGGGTCGATGAGTGTGATGGCAGTTATCAGATGCGCCTGCGTTTGCCCCGCGAAGAACTGGCCCGACTGCAGCAGGAAGGTGTTCGCCTGTTAAAGCGAGAGCAACAGCCGACAGCGCAGGCCACGCGACAAGCACTTGCTGAAGAAGCGCTGGATCACGGACTCAGCAGCCAGTCCGCCTGAGGGGCGGGCGCTAAAATGCTGTGAAATTCATAATTATTAGCTAAAATCGTCCTTCTGCATTCAAGAAGGCTCTGGAGAAACCAATGGCTTGGAACGAACCTGGAAACAACGGGAAAGATCACGATCCCTGGGGTGGTGGTAACCGTGGAGGTGGTGACCAGGGACCACCAGACATTGACGAAGTTATCAAAAACCTGACCAAAAAGATCAACAGTCTGTTTGGTGGTGGTTCCGGCTCCGGTGGAAGTGGTTCCACCAGTGGCGGCAGTGGTGGCTTGTCAGGTGGTTTACTTGCGGTTCTGGCCGTCGTGGTCGCCGCGGCCTATGGCTTTACCGGCTTCTATATCGTTGACGAAGCAGAGCGGGGTGTTGTGCTGCGCTTCGGCAAGGTGCTGGATGATGTGGTGCAGCCGGGTCTGCACTGGAATCCACCACTGGTTGATGAAGTGAATGTGGTCAACATCTCCGAATTGAATGCCAAGACCTATGAAAACCGGGCCATGCTCACCACCGATGAGAACATCATCGATATCACGGTGACAGTACAGTATCTGATCGAAGATCCGGTGAACTATATTCTTGCCGTACAGGACCCTGAGCGCAGCCTCGACAACGCCGCTGAATCTGCCATTCGTCATGAAGTGGGTAGTAATTTCATGGATCAGATTCTCACCACCGGCCGTGCTGCCATGGCCGATGCCGTGGAAACCCGACTGCAGGATTATATGAGTGCCTATAACACCGGCATTCGCATATCCCAGGTGAACGTTGTGGACGCCCAGCCGCCGGATGCCGTACGCCCGGCCTTTGATGATGTGATTCGTGCCCGGGAGGACGAGCAACGCGCTCAGAACCAGGCACAACAGTATGCCAATCAGGTGATCCCGGAAGCACGGGGTGAAGCCCAGCGCCGTATTGAACAGGCCAATGCCTATAAGGAAGAGGTGATTGCCAGGGCCGAGGGTGATGCCTCCCGTTTTGAGCAACTGCTGTCGGAGTACAGCAAGGCGCCCCAGGTCACCCGTGAGCGTATGTATATTGACGCCCTGCAGGACGTGATGTCAGCCAGCAGCAAGGTGATGGTAGATGTGGAAGGCGGCAACAACCTGATGTACCTGCCCCTTGATCAGCTGATGCAGCAGAGCGGCAGCGCTACTGGCAGAACAACTAACTCAACCCAGGAACTGCGGGATCTGGCCAACCAGCTTGCGCCCTATTTGCCGGCCCCGTCCAACAGTTCCGCAGTAAACAGCTCGCGGCTGAGTAACCGTGGTCGAGGAGGTAGCCAATGAAAAATTTCTTTGTAGTAGGTGTACTGGCACTTGTAGTGCTGCTGGCAGCCAACTCACTGTTTGTGGTGAAGGAAACCGAACGTGCCGTCATGTTGCAGTTTGGTGAATTGGTCAATGCCGATATCGAACCGGGCCTGCATGTGAAGATTCCCTGGGTAAATACTGTGCGCAAATTCGACGCCCGTATCCAGACTGAAGATTCAACACCGGAGCGTTTTTTGACTCTGGAGCAAAAAGCCCTGGAAGTGGACTCCTATGCCAAGTGGCGCATTACCGATGTGGGGCAGTTCTATGTCTCCACTCGCGGTCTGGTGAGCACCGCCGGCCGCCTGCTGGCCGAGCGTATAAACGACGGCCTGCGCGATCAGATCGGTGCCCGTAATCTGCAGGAAGTGGTCGCCGGTGAGCGTGACCAGTTAATGGAAGACCTGACTGCTGAGCTCAATGAGGAAACGGCCAGGGATATCGGTATCGAAGTGATCGACGTGCGTGTGAAGCGTATCGACCTGCCGGATGATGTGCGTTCGTCTGTTTATGACCGCATGATCACCGAGCGAAACCGCGAAGCCCAGGAGCTGCGCTCCCGCGGTGAAGAACTGGCCATCGGTATTCGTGCCGATGCAGATCGCCAGGCAGTGATTTTCGAGGCAGAGGCCTATCGCGATGCCGAGCGTATCCGCGGTGAAGGTGATGCTGAGGCCACGGCCATTTATGCCAATGCCTATGAGCAGGACCCGGAATTCTTTGCCTTTAGCCGCAGTCTGACTGCCTATCGGGAAACATTCAGTAACAAGGGAGATTTCCTGTTGCTGGACCCGGATAGCGATTACTTCAAATATCTGAAGAATGGTGCCGGGGCAGAACAATAAGCCGGTCCACGTCATCAGGCGGGATCATGTTAAAAAAGACTTGTAAAAACCAGCCTGGGTCGCGCTTTGGCGCGAGCCGGGTTTGTTTTTTTGGGTGCGCGATTTGGCTGACAGCGCATCCGGCATTAGAATGCGCAGCATGTGGCACGAACTCGCCGTAGCATTCTGTTTGATGCTGGTCATTGAAGGCATACTGCCTTTCATCGCCCCGGGCCGTTGGCGTCGGATGTTGATGATGCTGGACCAGATTGACGACAACACCATGCGAATCATTGGCCTGGCCAGCATGTTAACCGGCACTGTATTGCTGCTGATCATAAACTGAAAACCAGAAAGTAAATAATCACCATGACTACTGCCAAGCGCTGGCTTTTACCCGACGGCGTCGAAGAGATTTTGCCAGAGGAAGCCTATCGCCTCGAATCACTGCGCCGGGACCTGCTGGATCTCTACGAGTCCTGGGGTTATGAACTGGTAATCACACCGCTGATTGAATATCTGGATTCCCTGTTGGTGGGCTCATCGCAGGACCTCGACCTGCATACTTTCAAGATTACTGACCAACTCAGTGGCCGCATGATGGGTATTCGCGCCGATATCACCCCTCAGGCCGCACGCATCGACGCCCATTGCCTCAATCGTCAGGGGCCTGTGCGTCTGTGTTATGCCGACAGCGTGTTGCATACCAAACCTCGCGGCATCATGACTTCCAGGGTCCCCATCCGTATTGGTGCCGAACTTTATGGGCACTCCGGGGTGGAGTGCGATATCGAACTGGTCTGTTTGATGCATGAAACGCTACGGCGGGCGGGCATTGATGATCTGCATATCGTGCTCGGACACGTAGGTATTTTCCGCAGCCTGGTGGCAGCGGCCAACCTGCAGCCGGCTACCGAGCGCTCCCTGTTCGAAGCGGTGCAGCGCAAGGCATTCGATGAAATAGATGCGGTGCTCGATACCAGTGTCGCCGACCCGGTGTTGCAAAACATGCTGAAAAAGCTAGCGCATCTGAGCGGCGATGAATCAGTGATCGCTGATGCTTCGCAGATCTTCGCCGATGCGCCGGAATCAGTACGCAAGGAATTGCAGGATCTGGTGGCAATTGTGGAAGGGGTCAAGCGTCGCGTTCCCGATATCACGCTTTGCTTTGATCTCTGTGAACTGCGTGGTTATGAGTACCACACCGGCATCGTTTTCGCGGCCTACACCCCGGCCTACGGTCGCGCTGTGGCCAAGGGTGGTCGTTACGATCATATCGGTGAAGTATTCGGTCGGGCTCGCCCCGCCTCGGGCTTTGATAGCGATCTTAAGACCCTGGCCAAGCTAACCAGCGGGGAATTCCGGCGACCCTCGGCAATACTGGCACCCGCCGGTGATGATGAGTCGCTGCTCAAAGCTGTTTCCGAGCTGCGGGCACAGGGCGACGTAGTGATCAACTGGTTGCAGGATTCGGCACCCACAACAGAGCAGATACAAGAGTTGGGCTGCGATCGCATGCTGGTGGAAAATAATGGCAATTGGGAAATCGAAGCACTGTAGAAGCAGTGCATGAAATTGGGACAACGCGGTAAATTAGAGACACTGAAATGGCAAAATCTGTTGTAGTACTGGGCACCCAGTGGGGTGATGAAGGCAAGGGCAAGATCGTTGATCTGCTGACTGACCAGGCTGGCGTCGTGGTGCGTTTCCAGGGCGGTCACAATGCAGGCCATACGCTTGTAATTGGCGGAGAGAAAACCGTACTGCATCTGCTGCCGTCGGGCATTCTGCGTGAAGGGGTCAATTGTATTATTGGCAATGGGGTGGTTCTCAGTCTTGAAGCGCTGTTAAAGGAAATCCGCGGCCTTGAAGAACGGGATGTACCAGTTCGTGAACGATTGATCGTGAGTGGCGCCTGTCCCCTGATTCTGCCTTCCCATGTGTTGCTGGACCAGGCCCGGGAAAGAAGCCGTGGCAACAAGAAAATAGGCACCACTGGCCGCGGTATTGGTCCGGCCTATGAAGACAAGGTAGCAAGGCGGGGTATTCGCCTGGCGGAGACCCAGAACGAAGCACTCTTTGGTGAGCGCCTGGCAGAACTGCTGGACTATCACAATTTCTGGTTGAAGGAGTATTACCAGGCTGAAACGGTTGAGTATCAACAGGCCTTCGACGAATGTATGAGCCTGGCGCGGGAAGTGAGACCCATGATCGCCGACACCGTTGGTCGACTGCATGACTACCGCAAAGCCGGCAGCAATATTCTGTTCGAGGGCGCTCAGGGTTCACTGCTGGATATCGATCACGGAACCTATCCCTTTGTTACTTCATCCAATACCACGGCCGGCGGTACTGCGACCGGTAGTGGCTATGGACCGCTTTATCTGGATTATGTGCTGGGTATCACCAAGGCCTACACGACACGCGTTGGCTCTGGTCCATTCCCCACCGAACTTTTTGATTCGGTTGGCAAGCATCTGGCAGAAGTAGGCCACGAGAAAGGTGCCACCACCGGCAGGGATCGACGTTGTGGCTGGTTTGATGCGGCTGCAGTAAAACTGGCCAATCGCATTAACAGTATTTCCGGCCTCTGCCTGACCAAACTGGATGTGCTTGATGGTCTGGATAGCGTCAAGGTTTGCACGGGCTATAAAGGTGGTTGCAATACCTCCTCAAGCTTGATGGCAGTGGATGACTTCAATAATCTCGAGCCGGTTTACGAAGAGCTGCCGGGGTGGAAGGAATCCACCGTGGGCGCCCGTAATTTTGATGATCTTCCTGATAATGCCCGCAGCTATATTCGTTTTATTGAAGAAGCTGTCGAGGTGCCGGTTGACATTATTTCCACTGGTCCTGACCGCGAAGAAACCATCACTCTGCGACATCCCTTCGAGGCCTGATACCTTCAGCGTTGCTTTGGCAGGGGCCAGAGACAGGCGGCGCCCAGTGCACCGCTGGCGTCGCCATGGCTTGGGGGCAGAATTTTCGTTTCCAGGCTATCGCTGAAAACATAGGCCGGCAGGCGGCGGGGCAGTTCTGTATAGAAGTTGCTGATATTGCTAAGCCCACCCCCCAGAACGATGGCCTGGGGGTCCACCAGATTGATAACCGTTGCCAGACAGGCTGCCAGCATCTCGCTGTAGTGTTCGATACTGTCCAGGCTTGCCGCATCCCCCGCGGAGGCCGCCTCGGCGATGCCTCGGGCATCCAGTTCCTGACCATGCCTTTCCTTGTGACTGCGACTGAGACCAGGCCCGGACAAGACCGTTTCAATGCAGTTGCTGCGCCCGCAATAACATTGTCGTTCCTTGTCGATGAGTTTGAGAGCCGACACGGGCAGGGCATTGTGGCCCCATTCGCCACTGATACCGTTAGGGCCGTTTAACAGCGTGCGATTGATTACCAGGCCACCCCCGACACCGGTTCCGAGAATAACCCCGAATACAGTACCGAAAGCTCTCGCCGCGCCCAGTTCTGCTTCTGACAATACGAAACAATCGGCATCATTTGCCAGGCGGACCTCGTAGCCCAGTTGCTTCTCGATGTCCTCTTTAAGAGGGCGCTCATTAAGGCAAGTGGAATTGCAGTTCTTCATACGTCTGGTGACTGCTGAAATGGCGCCAGGGGTCCCAATTCCCACCGGCAGTCGCGAGCCAGACTGACTCTGCAATTGATTAATCATGGACACCACCAGATCAACGGTGGCTGCGTAGTCACCGGGCGGTGTCGCCTCACGCAGCCGATGCAAGACCTGCTGCTGGTCCAGAATAATGCCTTCGACCTTGGTGCCGCCCAGATCAATGCCAATACGCATGGGTA
>JALEHB010000173.1 GCA_022763285.1 Pseudomonadales bacterium
CGGGTGGCTGTGTTCAACAGTCGCAGCACCGTCAAGGAAGCAATTCGCCATCTGAAGGAATACGGCCTGCAATCTGCCCGCAAGCTCTATCTGGTGAATGATGAGTTGCAATTGCAGTCCCAGGTGGATGCCCACAAATTACTCTTTGCCAAAACCGATGCCACTCTCGCCAGCCTGTCCCGGGCCGTGCCCCAGGTGATCAAGGATCTGGACAGCAAGGAAGAGGTGATCGACAAGCTGGAAACAGCCCATACCGATGCACTGCCGGTGGTGAACGCCGACCTGCAGGTGGTGGGGGTGATCGAAGGCCTGGGCGTGATTGATGCCGTGCGCGACGACATCGCCCTGGATATTCAGACCATGGTGGGTGCCAGCCGCGAGGAAAAAGCCCTGTCACCGGCCCTGTTTGCGGTGAAAAAGCGTCTGCCCTGGCTGCAGATCAATCTGGTCACTGCTTTTCTGGCGGCCTCGGTAGTGGGCATGTTTGAGGACACCATTGCCCGCTTCACGGCGCTGGCCATTCTGATGCCCATCGCCGCCGGGCAGTCCGGTAATACCGGCGCCCAGGCCCTGGCGGTTACCATGCGTGGTCTCACCCTCAGGGAGATATCCATGCGTGACTGGTTTCGGATGCTGCGCAAGGAGTTTGCTTCGGGCCTGCTCAATGGCATCGGCGTGGCCATTGTCTGTGGTATCGGTGTGTACTTCTGGAGTGGCAATTTTGGCCTGGCCCTGGTCATGGCAAGTGCCATGATTATCTCCATGACCATAGCCGGCTCGGCCGGGGCCGTGGTGCCAATGGTTCTGAAGCGCTTTGGCCTGGACCCGGCTCAGTCTTCCTCTATCGTGCTCACCACCATTACTGACATTACCGGCTTTATGTCTTTCCTCGGTATTGCCACTCTGCTGGCCAGCATGCTGGAAGCCGGAGCCTGAGCGGGAAGTTAATCCAGTACTTTGACTTCGGCACCGGGGCTGATACTGGCGGAGCTTTCGACGATGGCCCGCAGGCCGGCCTTGTGCACCAGGTCTGGCAAAACTGCCTCGTGTACGTTTTGTTTTAGCCAGGCGCAGGGCTCGCACAGTTCGGTGCCCCGCAGTCTGGCATCGCCCACCATAAAGCTTTTGTCCACCAAATCGTTGAGTTCGATGCCGCTGGTAATAATGCTACGGCGAAATTCGCCATAGCCCAGATCGCTGTCATGCTCGGCGAGAAACTCATCCAGTCGCCCCTTGTCGATCAGGGTCACCTGATTGATGCCGGCGGTCTCGCCACAGGCAATGGCGGCCTGGGCAGCCTGCCAATAGCGATCGCCGCGAATGCCCATGCCTGCTTCCAGATAGGCGTCCTGCAATTCCTTCACCGGGCCACGCACTTGCTCGGCAATAAAAATCTGTTCCACCCTGGCCATGATTCAGGCTCCCCGCGGTTGTTCCAGTGAAAAAGCCTTGCCATTGACTTTGGTGATGGGCCCGAGTTTTTCCAGATCCACCTCGTCGATGCAGGCTACATTGAATCCGCATTGATCCGGCTGGCGGCGTCGCTGGTGATGGGTATAGATGCCGCAAATGGAGCAAAAATAGTGTCTGGCAATCTGTGTATTCCACTGATACAGGCTGAGCTTGTCCTCACCTTTGGTGACCACCACATCAATCGCCGGCGCTGTCGCCATGATGGCATTGCGACGGCGGCACAGTGAGCAGTTGCATTGCATCAGCCCTTCCAGTTTTTCCTGATTGCGTACTTCAAAATGCACGGCGCCGCAGTGGCAGCTACCCTTGAAAGTGGTCATGCGTGATTCTCCTCAGAGTCTTCATTGGATTCGTCCGACGCTGCAGGCCGGTTGACCTTGCGCTCGGAAAGCAGCGCCATCACGGCACCGGCCGGGTCTTCGATGACACAGAAATTGCTGTTGCCCATGCGTTTGGGGCCATCCAGAATCTTGCCGCCTTTTTGCAGACAGGCCTCGGCACTTTGTTGTACATCGGCCACCCGTACATACACCAGCCACTGTGGCGGCATATTGCTGTTCATGCCCTTGGCATGGCAGATGCCGGCGATGGTTTCGTTACTGTCTGGCAGGACCATATTGAAGTCGGCATAGGCACCCATGTCCACATCCTGGGGTTGCCAGCCCACCACGTCTTTGTAGAAATTGCGCAGGCGGGTGGCATCGGGCACCGTCAGGTCCAGCCATTCTATGCGGCCAAGATTACTCTTTGGTTTCTCTTCGGCCTGCGGGGCTTGTTGCTGAGCATCATCGCCCGCGGTTTGATCGGCAGTATTGTCAGTCTCGCTCATGGCGTTTCCTCGTCAAGAATATGGGTGGGCAGGCCGTCCAGGGATTGCTGGTTCTTCTCCCGCCAGTAATTTTCAATGGGCTCGCGCCCCTTGCTGGCTATCCATTTTGGCATATTGTCGCGCTCGGCCTTGAAGTCGAAAAACGGCACGCCGAAGCCACAGGAGGTTTGCACCAGGTCGAAATGAAAATCCACATACTGCCGCGCTGTGGGATGGGGCTCGAACAAGGCCTCCAGCTCCTGCCACTGTGGGTCGCGCTTGTGAATGGCCCTGGCCTGACCATACAGGCGCAGGATTTTCGGATTGTCGTCGAAGGCGCAGAACATCAGGGTCATGCGACCATTCTCTGCCAGATGAGCGGCGGTTTCATTACCGCTGCCGGTAATATTCAGCCACACAATGTGATTGGGCGACAGCACCCGCAGGGAATCATAGCCCTTGGGGGAGACATTGATCGTCCCGTCGTTGGCGGCTGTGCCCACGAAAAACAGTTTCTGGGCCTGGATGAATTCGATCAACTCCGGTGAGAGTTCGGGATAACGGCGTGCCATGGCGACATCCTGTGATGGTTCGGGTTGTTTGGCAAAGCAATTTACTGCCATCGGCGTGGCTTGGGATGGCGAACAAGATTTCCGGCTTCAAGCGTGAGAATCACAAGCGGAAATAAAAGGCCCGGATCAAAGTCCGGGCCTTTATTATTCCAGAGAGTGCTGCTGCGCGCAGTAAAAAATTGCGACGTTGGCAACTTAATCCGGCAAACTGAACACATACAGCGCATTGCCATGGTCCGGATACTTAATCTCGGTGGCAATCACACTGGGTACGGTGCGGGGGCTGGTACCGCCCAGTGCGGCGGTCACGGCGATATATTGTTTTCCGTCGATGGCAAAGCTCACCGGGTGACCCTGTACCGAAGTGCCCAGGCGTGTTTCCCACAGGACCTCTCCGGTATTCACATTATGGGCGCGGAAATAACGGTCCAGGTCGCCCACAAAGACCAGGTCGCCAGCCGTGGACATGGTGCCGGTATGGTAGGAAGCACGCTGCTGGAAATTCCACACCTCTTCCATGGTATCTACATTATAGGCGCCGAGCTTGCCGAGATTGCCGTTAGTGCCGGGCATCTCAAAGAACTTGCGGCTGGCCGCCAGACCACCGCCACCCTGCACCAGGTCCACCTGGCGGGCAGCATTTTCCAGGCAGGTCTGGCTCAGCGGCGCAATCATCAAACCGGAAGGCGGATGATAGGTCATGCTGTGCCAGTCCTTGCCACCGGCCGAAGACGGACAGGCTGAAGTCCATTCATCCAGTTGGGCGTTCTGGATGTCTTCGCGGTAGGTCACCGCGCCGGTATCCGGGTCAATATGGGTGAAGGCATTCTGGAATACGGTTTCCTTGAAGCCCAGGAACTCGCCGTTAATACGGTCGTTTTTCCACAGGATGCCGTATTTACCCAGCGAGAACACCAGGCGTTCATCACCGCGATTCACCAGCACCCGCTCGAACACCTCATCCAGATCGAGAGCCTCGGCAGGCACATGCTGGAAATGCCAGTCCAGGCTGCCACTGCCGATATCGATGGCCACGGTGGAATTGGTATAAAGGCCAGCATCATCAATGGTCAGATGTCGGCTTACTGGTACCCAGGGTTTTTGTTGTGCTGTGCCCCAGTAGGTGAGGTTGCTTTCCGGATCCCAGGAACCAGCGATCCAGGTTTCGCCACCGGCGCGGAACACATCATCCAGATCACCCCAGGTATCACCGCCAGGCTCGCCGGCCTTGGCAATGGTATTGAAACGCCACAGCAATTCACCATCGTCGGCATTATGGGCGGAGATATAACAGTCTTCCGGGATATAACGGGCACAACCGGCCAGGCCGGTGATTACCGTACCATTGGCTACGATGGGTCCGGAGGAATTGGAAAAGCCAAGGCTGCTGTCAGCCAGCACTGTTTCCCAGACCTTCTCGCCAGTGCGGGCATCCAGTGCCAGCAGGCGGGCATCGGTGGTGGCCTGGATAATCTTGTCATCCCACATGGCGATATTGCGCATGTCCTGGCCATTGGCCGGGCCACTCCAGTGTTCCCAGATCAATTCACCAGTGGCGCCGTCCAGGGCCTGAATCACATTGCCGGGATTGATCAGATACACAATGCCGTTATAGACCAGCGGTGAGGGTTCGGAATCTCCCTCATGCATGGTCCACACCCATTCAAGGGACAGGTTGCCCACATTGTCGGTATCCACCTGATCCAGCGGGCTATAACTGTGAGCATGGGGATTGCGGCGCATGGCGGGCCAGTCGGCCGGATCGGGATTAGCCAGACGTTCGGCCGTTAAAGGCTCGAAGTTCACGAAGTCTTCTACATTGCCCGCCACCGTTAATCCTTCCGGTGCCGGCGGCTCCGGGCGCTGTTGACGGGCGACCATTTCAGACACATTCTCGGCGATGGTGAAGTCGGAGCTGGCGGTGAGGGCATCCTCCACCTGGTCCATGCCATTGACGGAGAGAATATGGGCAACAATGTTCAGGTAGTCGCTATCGCCCAGATTGCCAGCGCCACCCGGTGGCATATTGGCCTGGATATTCCCCAACAGCAGGGCAGGAGTCTGGCTTCCCCAGCGTTGCAGAAAGGCATTGCCACTGAGCAGGGGGCCGAGGCGGGTGCCTTCCAGATTGCCACCATGACAGGCGGCGCAGTTCGTGGCATAGGCATCGGCGCCATCGCTGGCCTGGCTGGCAAAGCTGGCAGTAGCAGGACCAGTGGGCACGGCGATTTCGGTGGAGCCGCTATTGCCGCTGTCGCAGGCCACAAAGCCGGCCGCCAGTAACAGGCCAAGGCCCAGGGTTCTGTGAGTTTGTTTATACTTATTCTTTGTAACGATTTTCATGGGCTTGCCTCATTGACTCGCAATCGTTTTTATAAATTATCGAAATGGCTACGCAAAAAGATCCAGCCGCGCAGTTCGCCAGGCGGATTGTTCTCGCTATGCACCTGGACATAAAGGGCGTTGTTCTCAAGCGCCTCGATCTGTTCCGGCGTCAGCTCAAGCGTGGCTGAGATAGTGCCCGCCGGAGCCTGATCCACCGTCAGGGCATGCACTACCGGGCCGGGTTGGGCCGGTGGGCCATTGTGCAGATGCACACCGGTGGCGGCAGAACTCATGCCGGAGAAATGTCCTTCCACCGTGAGGGTACTGCCATTAAGGGTGAGTATGACTTCGCCTTCACCGGTAATGTCGTTCACGGTAGAAGGGGTAGTGGGCATGGGAGACAATCGCGCCCGATAGACTTCCTGGGCCAGGGCAAGCTGGCCGATACTTAGAAGGCTAAGGGTGGCGGCGATCAGGGCTAAGGGTTTCAGGCCGAAATTCTTCATTGTTATAAGGCTCTGTTGATTGATCGGGAGTCAAAAACTAGCAGCATTCCCCGTGGCAATGCAATTGGGCCACGGGCAAATGCGGCAGGGCTCGGCCGATCACCGCGAA
>JALEHB010000174.1 GCA_022763285.1 Pseudomonadales bacterium
CTTTTCCAGTACCCAGCGAATCGAGCGGTCGTCGTCGAGTATCCAAACTGAATTTGAGGGATTCATGGTCTGTTATGCCTTTTCATAGTGCTGCGCTTAATAATTGCTAGTCCGTGCCCGATTCAAAATCGATGGGCAGGATCACAGTAAATTTCGTTTCCCCGGGTTTGCTTTCGCACTCGATCAAACCCTTGTGCTGACTGATGATGCTGTGGGTAATTGGCAGACCCAGGCCGGAGCCATCGGGCCGGCCACTGATCATCGGGTAGAACATGGTGTCCATCAGCCCCGGTGGTATGCCCGGGCCGTTGTCGATAATTTCCACACTGACAGCCAGTCGGCGAAAATCCGGGCCAATGGTGACATTGCGCAGGATTCGCGTGCGCAACAGAATATGGCCCTGGCTGTTTTCCAGTTCGCTGTCATCGATTGACTGCACGGCATTGCGCAGCAAATTCAGGGTGGCCTGGATCAATTGTTCCCGGTCACCCTCAATGGTCGGAATGCTTGGGTCGTAGTCGGTTTCTATCTTGATGTCATCGCCGAGCCCGTCTGTTTCCACCAGATTGCGCACCCGCTCCAGCACTTCATGAATATTGGTGGCGGCAACCTCGAGTGGTTTTCTGGAGCCCAGCATGCGGTCCACCAGATTGTGCAGCCGGTCCGCTTCCTCGATGATGACATTGGTGTAGTCATTGAGTTCATCATCATTGATCTCCCGTGACAGCAATTGTGCCGCCCCGCGGATTCCACCCAATGGGTTCTTGATCTCATGAGCCAGGCCGCGCACCAGTTCGCGGGTTGTCTCCCGGGCCTGCTGCAAATTCTCCTCGCGGTTGATGCGGGCGGCATGCTCCAGAGAGCTGATTTCCAGAATGGCCTGGGTCTTACCGTTCTCTTCAAAGGTGTTCAGAGTGTAGTCCACGCTCAGGGTCTTGCCGTGCACCAGATCCAGTTCTGCCCGGCGCATGGTATAGCTGCTGTTGTTAGCCACCGCATTGCGCATTTCCCGGATGTCCTTCTTGCCGTTGAGTAGCAAGTCGCCAATAAAAAGACCCTGGGCCTTGCGCTCACTGATGTCCAATAGCGCCTCGGCGGCAATATTCATGCTGCGCAGGCAAAGGTTTTCGTCCAGCAGTACCACCCCGGTCTTCAGGGTATCCAGCAACCGCTTATGTACATTGTCCAGGGTCACGCCAAGCTCACAGTAAATTCCATGCGTGTCAGGCGCCCGGCGCCTGCACGTCTCGCTAGTTGGTATGCAATAAATAAACCAATTAATTGAAGAAACTGCCCGGCCAGGAGGCAGAAAATACGGGCCCTTGTCGGCAGTCCGGATTTCATGGAGCACGATTGGGGCGCGGCAGAGGAAAGTGTGCACCAATATGGTGCATATGGCAAACTGGTCAGGGCTGCATCTGGCTGATCTGGTCAGCAATGAAGCCTTCTGCGCCAATTTAGTGTCATGCACAAAAAAGCCCGGGCAATGCCCGGGCTTTGTGAGCCAGCTTGAATGCTCTGACTTGTTACGCCAGGCCTTCGTTGGTGCTCTTGATGATGGCAGCGGCCACCTTGTAAGGGTCGGCGTTAGAAGCAGTACGACGGTCTTCCAGGCGACCTTTCCAGCCATCCTGCACGGTACCAACCGGAATACGGATGGACGCACCACGGTCAGAAACGCCGTAGCTGAACATGTCGATGGACTGGGTTTCGTGCTTGCCGGTAAGACGCTGATCATTGTTGGCGCCGTAAACACTGATGTGACGCTCGATGTTCTTGCCGAAAGCTTCACAGATCCTGGTGAATACAGACTCGTCACCATTTTCGCGCATGGCACTATTGGAGAAGTTGGCGTGCATGCCGGAACCATTCCAGTCCAGGTCCTTGCCGAGAGGCTTGGGCTCCCAGTTGATGGCCAGGTCATAACGCTCGGCAGTACGCTCCAGCAGGTAGCGGGCTACCCAGGTCTCGTCGCCGGCGCGCTGTGCACCTTTGGCAAATACCTGGAATTCCCACTGACCGGCGGCAACCTCGGCATTGATACCTTCGACGTTGATTCCGGCTTCCAGACACAGGTCCAGATGCTCTTCAACAATGTCACGGCCGTGGGCGTTCTTGGCGCCTACGGAGCAGTAGTAGGGGCCCTGGGGGCTGGGATAGCCGCCACGGGGGAAGCCGGGGGGCAGATTGGTCTTGATGTCCCAGAGGAAATATTCCTGTTCGAAACCAAACCAGAAGTCCTCGTCATCATCATCGATGGTGGCGCGGCCATTGGTCTCATGGGGAGAGCCGTCAGCGTTCAGTACTTCGGTCATGACCAGGAAGCCGTTCACACGATCGGGGTCCGGGAAGATGGCAACAGGCTTGAGCAGACAGTCGGAATCATCGCCTGTCGCTTGCAGCGTGGAGCTGCCGTCGAATGACCAGACGGGACACTCTTCGAGGGTGCCACCGAAGTCTTCGCGTACCATGGTCTTGCTGCGCAGGCTCTGGGTGGGCTGAAATCCGTCCAGCCAGATATATTCCAGTTTAGCTTTCATTTTGTCTCTTTCTCCTAATCGATTTCGACGTGTGATTTTCATGACTTGGTTTCATGAATCATGATCCATGAAATAGCACATTGCGAACATTCCAGGCCGGGACGCTGATCCCGATTGCCGGACGTGGACTTTACCATGTCGGCACTCTCACTACCTGCATTGTGAGCAAGTGGTACTACATTCCAGGCCTGTATCCGCCCGGTCTGCCTTGTGTGGATATAGGGAGCAAAATGCATGCCATCCAGCGATAGGCTACAATGCCCGTATTTACAGGCTTTACGCGCGCCCGCCTTTTATCGGGCTGTAAATAGCGCACCAATATAGTGCGCCATAGCTCTATTAGCACTATTTTAGTGCAATAGTACTGCTGATGCAGGCGGTTTTGCACCATCAAAGGCCACTTTTACTGATTATTAATCCCGGTCCGTTCCTCGGGTCGGGCTGCTTCGTTTTTGGAATCGATCCCCGCTCATGTTGTTCCTGGTTAAGCTCTTTCCTGAAATCACCATCAAATCCCGTCCCGTGCGTCGCCGCCAGACCCGGCAGTTACGCAAGAATATTCGCTCGGTGCTGGCCGAAATCGACAGTGAGGTGCGAGTCACCGGCGAATGGGACAGTATCGAGGTAGAGACCCGTCAGGAAGACGAAGAGACTATCGCCCGCATGCGTGAGCGTCTGGCCTGTACTCCGGGAATCGGGCTGTTTCTCGAAGTGGTCAAATATCCGCTGCCGGATTTGCAGGGCATGCTGGATCTGGCGCTTGAGCATTTTCAGTCGCGCCTGCAGGGCAAGACCTTTGCAGTGCGTTGCAAGCGGGCGGGTCGCCACCCCTTCAAATCCACAGATGTGGAGCGATTTGTCGGTGCCGGACTGATGCAGCATACGGATGCGGCCGGGGTTAACCTTACTGATCCTGAGGTGCGGGTCGCCTTGGAAGTGCATCAGGATGACCTGTTTCTGGTGCGCGCCAGCCATCAGGGCCTGGGAGGTTTTCCCCTGGGTTGCCAGGATTCGGTGCTGTCCCTGATCTCCGGTGGCTTCGATTCCTCGGTCTCCAGCTATCTCTGTATCAAGCGCGGTCTGCAAACCCATTATGTCTTTTTCAATCTGGGTGGCAGGGACCATGAATTGGCGGTAAAAGAAGTGGCACTGTATCTGTGGATGAAGTTCCACAGCTCCCACCGGGTCAAATTCGTTTCGGTCCCGTTTGAGGGAGTGGTACAGGAAATTCTGGAGCGGGTGGACAATGCCCAGATGGGGGTAATCCTCAAGCGCATGATGCTCAGGGCCGCCTCGAAAGTGGCAGAGCATATGGATATCAAGGCCCTGTGCACCGGTGAGTCAGTGGCCCAGGTTTCCAGCCAGACCCTGGTGAATCTGTCGGTCATCGACCAGGCCACCGATGCGCTGGTATTGCGCCCCCTGATCAGCAGTGACAAACAGGATATTATCGATATTGCCCGCAAGATCGGCAGCGAGGAGTTCTCCCGCAATATTCCGGAATACTGTGCCGTCATCTCTCGCAATCCCACCACCCGTGCCCGCCGGGAGCGAATCGAGAGAGAAGAGGCCCGCTTCGATTTCTCCATTCTGGACAAGGCGGTCAGTGATGCCCGTTACCAGCTCATTACCGAGGTGGTAGAAGACTTCAGTGAAGTATCCAGCGAGGTGGAGATCGTAACCGAGGTCGCCCCGGGTGATACGGTCATTGATATCCGTCATCCCGATGAGATCGAGATCAGCCCGCTCACTGCGGTCAGCGCTGAGCAATTGCGCTGTATACCCTTTTACCAATTGCGCAGTGAGCTGGATGCCGCGTCCCGGGACGACAGGCTGCTGCTCTACTGTGAGCGCGGCATGATGAGCCGTCTGCACGCCGCCCATCTCCAGGATGACGGTTTCAGCAATATCGCGGTGCTGGCCCTGGGCGGACAAAAGAGACGCAATAGTCCCTCGCTTTAGGCCGGCTGACATCGTCCTGCCGCCGTGAGTCGTGTATACTCGCCGCTTTTTTGAATGCCGGTCCGAAAGGGCGGGCAAAGCACCTACAGGAATCCTGACTTGATAGAGAATATTCGAAATATCGCCATCATTGCCCATGTCGACCACGGCAAGACGACACTGGTGGACAAATTGCTGCAGCAATCGGGAACCCTTGAATCCCGCGGTCAGCAGCTTGAGCGGGTCATGGATTCCAATGATCAGGAGCGCGAACGCGGCATCACCATCCTGGCCAAGAATACCGCCATCAGCTGGCAGGACTACCGTATCAATATCGTGGATACACCGGGTCACGCCGATTTCGGCGGTGAGGTGGAGCGGGTCCTGTCCATGGTAGACAGCGTTTTGCTGCTGGTGGATGCCGTCGATGGCCCCATGCCGCAAACCCGCTTCGTCACCCAGAAGGCATTTGCCCGGGGCCTGAAGCCCATTGTGGTTGTCAACAAGGTGGACCGCGAAGGGGCGCGCCCGGACTGGGTGATCGACGAGGTTTTTGATCTGTTTGACAAATTGGGTGCCACCGACGAGCAACTGGATTTTCCCATCATCTACGCCTCAGCCATTAATGGCATCGCTGGTCTCGAAGCCGATGAAATGGCTGATGACATGGAGCCGCTGTTTGAAGCCATTGTGGAAAAGGTCCCGTCACCGGATGTCACCATCGAAGCCCCTTTCCAGATGCAGATAAGTGCCCTGGACTACAACAGCTATGTTGGTGTTATCGGTATCGGACGAGTGACACGAGGTACGGTCAAAAACAATCAACAGGTCATCATCGTCGATCGCGATGGCAATGAGCGCAAGGGCAAGATTCTTCAAGTCAAGAGTCACCTGGGACTGGAGAGGATAGATGTGGATCAGGCCACGGCAGGGGAGATCATCTGTATCAGCGGCATCGATGCGCTGCAGATTTCAGACACCCTTTGCGACCCGGAAAAGGTGGAGGCCATGCCACCGCTGACCGTGGACGAGCCCACCATCAGCATGACCTTCCAGGTGAATGATTCGCCATTCGCAGGCCAGGATGGCAAGTTCATTACTACCCGCCATCTCAAGGAACGACTGGACCGGGAATTGTTGTACAACGTTGCCCTGCGGGTTGAGCAGGGCGATACACCGGACAAATACACGGTATCCGGCCGCGGTGAATTGCATCTTTCCGTTTTGATTGAAAGCATGCGACGGGAAGGCTTTGAACTGGCGGTATCCCGGCCCGAAGTAATTGTGCATGAAGTGGATGGGGTCAAGCAGGAACCCTATGAGTTATTGGTGGTGGATTGTGATGATAGCCACCAGGGTTCGGTCATTGAGGAATTGGGTCTGCGCCGGGCCGAGATGCAGGATATGTTGCCCGACGGTAAAGGCCGTGTGCGCCTGCAATTCATCGTTCCAACCCGCGGACTCATTGGTTTCCGTTCGTTGTTTCTGTCCCTGACCTCGGGTTCCGGATTGATGACTCATATGTTCGATCACTATGGGCCTTACAAGGAAACTGAAGTGGGTGCCCGCAATAATGGTGTGCTGGTTTCCATGGTCAAGGGCAAGTCCCTGGCCTATGCCCTGTTTAATCTTCAGGATCGTGGCCGCCTGTTCATCGGACCCAATATCGAAGTCTATGAAGGCATGATTATCGGCTTGCACAGCCGCGACAATGATCTGGTAGTGAATCCAACCAAAGCCAAGCAGCTGACCAATGTCCGTGCCTCCGGCAGTGACGAAAACATCCTGCTGACACCACCGGTGGAGCATAGCCTGGAGCAGGCCATGGAGTTCATCGCTGACGATGAACTGGTGGAAGTGACACCGCACCATATTCGTCTGCGTAAAAGGTACCTGACAGAGAATGAGCGTAAACGCATGAGTCGGGGTACAACGGCCCGGGGCTGATGGTAAAAGCGGATTGCCAGTAGAGGCGGGACTGAATTAGTCTGTTGAAAACAACCAGGCGGTATCTCTGACATGCATGTGCTCTATCCGGAAATAAAACCCTACAAACGCCATCAGTTGCAGGTCTCTGGCCAGCATGAGCTGTATGTCGACGAGGCCGGTAATCCGCAGGGGCTGCCGGTGTTGTTTGTACATGGAGGCCCCGGCGCTGCCTGTGACGCCAGTTCTCGTCGCTTCTATGACCCCACCCTGTACCGCATCGTCACCTTCGACCAGCGCGGTTGTGGCCGTTCGACGCCTCACTGCGAACTTGAGAACAATACCAGCGCCGATCTGATTGAAGACATCGAGGCCATCCGCAAGCATCTGGACGTTGATAAATGGGTGCTGTTTGGGGGTTCCTGGGGCTCCACCCTGAGCCTGCTCTATGCCCAGGCCTATCCCGAGCGGGTAGATGCCATGATTCTGCGGGGCATTTTTCTTTGCCGACAATGTGATCTGGACTGGCTGTATAGCGATGGCGCCAACCGTATCTTTCCGGACTATTGGGCCGAGTTCGTTCGCCCCATTCCCGAGCTTGAGCGCGATGACCTGATCAGCGCCTACTATCAACGCCTGACCGGTGATGACGAGCTGGCGCGTATGGCTGCCGCCAAATCCTGGTCAGCCTGGGAAGGGAATTGCTCGCGCCTGCGCCCCAGTGCCGAGATCATGGCCAAGTTCACCAAGCCTCACAATGCCTTGGCCCTGTCCCGTATCGAAACCCATTACTTTCTCAACAAGGGTTTCATCGAAGAGAACCAGATTCTGAACAATATGGATCGCATCAAGGATATACCGGGCCGCATTATCCATGGTCGCTATGATGTGATTTGTCCCCTGGATAATGCCACCGCCCTTGCCAATGCCTGGCCCGCGGCGGAGCTGCATATTGTCCGCGATGCCGGCCACTCGGCATCGGAAACAGGCAATATCGATGCGCTGATCAGAGCCACCGAGGACATTGCCAGGGAACTGGGTGCCGACGGCGCATCCTGATCGGGCCGGCATACATGAAAGCCTTGTTGCAGAGAGTGAATTACGCCGAGGTCAGGGTTGACGGCGACATCGTCGGCCAGATTGGCCCGGGCATTCTTGCCTTTGTTGGTCTTGAAAAGAACGATGACCAGGCGCTGGCAGACAAGCTGCTTGAACGGATTCTGGCCTACCGGATTCTTGCGGATCAGGATGGAAAAATG
Organism: Pseudomonadales bacterium; assembly: GCA_022763285.1. Taxonomy (GTDB): domain Bacteria; phylum Pseudomonadota; class Gammaproteobacteria; order Pseudomonadales; family Pseudohongiellaceae; genus UBA9145. Next base: position 7,667 of record JALEHB010000174.1, read on the forward strand.
AATCTCAGTCTCAGTGACACTGGCGGTGGCCTGTTGCTGGTTTCCCAGTTCACCCTGGCCGCTGCCACTGACCGGGGCCTGCGTCCCGGCTTTTCTGCCGCTATGCCACCCGCCGAGGCCAATGCACTGTACGACTATATGGTGGCGCGGGCCTCACAGTTACATGCCAACTGTGCCAGTGGCCAGTTTGCCGCCGACATGAAGGTCAGTCTGGAGAATGATGGCCCGGTGAC
>JALEHB010000175.1 GCA_022763285.1 Pseudomonadales bacterium
AGATCGCTCCAGAATTCCTTGCCGGTTTCAAAATCACCCAGCATGAAGGCCAGCACGCCGTTACTGAAATTGTAATCAGGCCCCAGCGCATATTCTTGCTGCAGGCGCTCTGACCCGGCAGTAATCTCGCCGGTGAGGACCGCCACCACAACCTGGGTCAGATGGGAGGAGATGCCTTCGGTATCGATTGCAGCCTGTCGGTCAATGTATTCCCGGGCCTCATCAAGACGGCCTTCCAGCGCCAGATTGCGACCGACGGTTCCGAGAATTCCTACATGGTTGGGGCGCTCCTGAAGCTGGCGCTTGCGAATCACCACTTCCTCAAAGGGTGTGACGATATCAGCCCGGTAACTCCAGATCTCGTCAGGGGAAATCTCAAAAGGGTCCACCTCTGAAGCCAGGTTAAGATACTGGCCTGCCTCGTCAAACAGCCGTGCTCCGATCAGAAACAGGGCATAGTGGGCCAGGGCATAATCCGGCGGTGAGCCGGACAGGATTTCTTCCCGCAGTGTCTGTTCCTGCTCCCGATGGTTAATGCCGGTCATGCGCGCTTCCATGGCCTGAATGGATTCCAGCACCGGGCTGTCGCGATTAAAACTGGCAACCCGGCGGTGAACTTCAGACACCAGTCGCTGCAAATCGCGGATCTTGTCCATGCGGCTGTAGACCGCCAGATTATTGGCTGCCGTTGCCAATCCCAGATAGGCATTCTCGAAATCGGGATCCAGTTCTATGGCCCGGGAATGGTTATCGATGGCCAGTTCGAAATCCCGGGGGTTGAACTGGTTATTGTAGAACTCACCCCGCATGAAATGGCGGTAGGCGGTGGCGTCGGTGGTTCCCCAGTCCAGCATATTGCTGCGTTCATCTTCATCCAGATGAATGGCCAGGGAATCCACCATACTGGAGGCAATGCTGTCCTGAATGGAAAATATATTCTGCTCGGACATGTCGAACTGCTCGGCATACAGTTGTACGCCATCTTCCAGGCGGGTCAGCCTGACACTGACCCTGGCCTGCTCATTGATCAGCATCAACTGGCCTTCCAGCAGGAAATCAATGCCCAGCTCCTGGCCAATCTCGGCGGCCGGCCGGGCATTGGTTGAATACTGGGAGTCATGGGGCAGGGACATGATGGCGAGCTGGTTGAGCTTGGCCATGCCGTTGAGCAGGGAATTGGTCAGTCCATCGGCCAGGAACTGGTTCTCGGCGGCGGCATCGCTGTCAATCTGGAAAGGCAGCACGGCCACCCGCAGCTCATTACTGTCACGCCCGGGCAGGGAACCACCGGTCCAGGACAACACGGCCACCACCAGCACTACGATAATCGCGGCCGCTACCGGCCTGGCCGGAGCCTTGCTGAGCCATTCACCCAGGCGAGATGCGCCGATTATCGGGGCAGACTCATCGCTGACAGCCTCAGGGGGGAGATTGAGTTTATAGCCCCGCTTGGGGACCGTGACAATAAAGGACTGACGGTTACCGCTGTCATCCACGGCGCTGCGCAACTCGGCGATGGCCTTGTGTACGGCATGATCCGAGGTGATATTGGTCCACAGCTCGTCCAGTAATTCCTGGCTGCTTACCACCCGCCCGTAATTCCTGGCCAGGTACAACAGTACCTCCATACTGCGGGGAGTAATCTTGGCAGTATGAGCTTCGCGTGTGAGGGTGCAGGTTTCGGCCGAAACCGTCCAATCTCCCAGGCGAAATTCTGAACCAGGATCAATACCTGACATGGAATACCTCTAAAAGACCCCAGTTTGCCTGTACCGGGGCGAGCTCTGGTCGGCTGGCAGGTGGGGTCAGAATTCGAATTCCGGTCGATTATACCCGGCATTTCTCAAACTAAACCAGCGAGTTGCCGAATCAGCGCGGCTGTTGGCCGAAGGAGTGTTCGGGTAGAAAAATAGGAGGGCCTCAGGAGGACTTTTGCCAGACCCTGGGTGACTATGCCTACCCTACAGGTCGGCCCGGGGACAGACCCAGCCCCCCTCCATGGCTCTGCGGTTTTACCGTTCTGGCCCCGGGCAGACCTGTATTAACTGGCAGCCTGAATTCCGGAAATGCTGGCGCATAGCTCACGTATATCGTGGGTATCGACAAAACCTTTTCGGAATAGGTGTTAACAGGAATTTGCCGGTGACAGCAGCAGAATCTACCTACTCTGAACCGTGTCCTGCGGTATTGCTGCACTGGCGATAGTGTCTGCGCGCCCTGCTCTAATGGCGCCCCAGATACTGCTGGAAGGATGCGGTCCATGCACGGTGCCCGGGCCGCATCCTTCATTTTTTGCTTGCCGGGCCCGTCAGCGAGTGTTGCTGGCCTGAATTGAAATAGCTGGAGATGGAGACGAATTGTGTCAAATGAAGTGAGTCGCCGTGATTTTCTGAATCTGATTGCCGCTCTGGGTGGCAGCAGTGCTCTCATACAGGCGGGAACCGCATTGGGTCTGATGCCCGGTGCCGCCCAGGCCGCCGAATTCAACATGCCGGTGGGCAGTGGCAATGGCAAATCCGCCGTGATCCTCGGCGCCGGTATTTCCGGCCTTTGCGCCGCCTATGAGCTCATGAAAGCCGGCTACCAGGTGACCGTCCTGGAAGCCTCTCATCGTGCCGGTGGTCGCGTGATGACAGTCCGCCATGGTGATCTGATCGACGAAATCGGCAATCGCCAGTACTGCGAGTTCGATGATGAGCCGCATATGTATTTCAATGCCGGAGCGGCCCGTATTCCCAGTACTCACAAGCATGTACTGGACTATTGCGAAGAACTGGGTGTGGAACTGGAAGTGTTCATTAACGAGAACAAATCTGCCTATTTCCAGGATGACAATATGCTGGGTGGCAAACCCATCCGCAATGGCGAGTTCAGCACTCATGTTCGGGGCTTTCTGGCTGAGTTATTTGCCAAAAATTTCGATGAAGCAGAACTGTCCCAGTCTTTCTCCCGCAGTGAAATGGAAACCCTGATTGGGGTAGTGCGCAGTTTCGGCGATCTGGATGCCCAGATGAAATACAGCGGCAGCCTGCGTGCCGGTTATGCCAAGGGTGGTTTTCTGGAGCACGGCACTCCGAAAGAGGTTATCGCCCTGAAAGAGTTGGTGCAGGGGCGATTCATGCGTGAAGCCCTGACTGCCAACGAGGGTGAAACCGGTCCGATTCTGATGCAGCCCGTGGGTGGCATGGACATGATCATCAAGGGTTTTCTGCGGCCACTGGGCGATCGCGTGCAGTACCGGGCCATGGTGCGATCAGTACAGGTTGGCAATGACCGGGTGTCTGTGGCTTACGAGCAAAACGGTGAGCGTCACAACATCGAAGCAGATTACTGTTTCAACTGTATCCCGTCCCATCTGATGACCGGTATACCCAATAACTTTCCCTCGGATTATCTGGAAGCCATGAGCTATATCCGTCGTGGCGAGGCCTACAAGGCGGCGTTCCAGGCCAAGACCCGTTTCTGGGAGAAAGAGGGCATCTATGGCGGCATTTCCTGGATCAATGCCCCTATTCGCCAGGTCTGGTATCCGCCCCATGGCATCCACAAGGCCAAGGGTGTGGTGCTGGCAGCCTATGATTACGGTGGCGGCATGTACTTTACCAATATGAGTCAGGAAGAGCGTCTGGAAGCAGCTCTGGCCCAGGGCGAGAAGATTCACCCGAACTATCGTCAACAGGTAGAGAAGGGCATCACTATCGCCTGGCATCGCATGAATCACATGCTGGGTTGTTCGGCTCGCTGGCCGCGTGATTTCAGTACTGGCTGGACCCATCATGAAGAGAATCTCTATCACCGTCTGCAACAATCGGTGAACGGACGCCACTATTTTATTGGCGATCAGGTGAGCCAGCATTCTGCCTGGCAGGAAAGTGCAATCCTGTCGACCCATTGGGCCCTCCGGGACATGCTGGGTCAACAGCAGAACCAGGCGCTGAATAGTCAGGTATCCGGTACGGTTGCAGGATAGAGGAGTAGAGGCAATGAACCGAGTGATGAAATATTTTGTAATGGCCTTTGTTGTGTTTGCCAGCAGTATTACCAGCCAGGCCCAGGAAGGACGCGAGCCCTTTGATGATCGATACTGTCAGACCTGCCATGGTATCGACGGTGTGGGTAATGTGGGTGTCCAGGCACCTCGCCTTGCCGGCATGGAAGACTGGTACCTGGAAAGACAATTGAAACTCTTTCGTGACGGCCTGCGCGGCATTCACCCGGAAGATGTTGAGGGTGTTGCCATGCGCCCCATGGCTGCCAAGCTCAGCGATGACAGCATTGACGATATCGTAGACTGGGTTGGCAGTTGGGAATATGTGCCGACACCTGTCACTATTGAAGGCAATGCCAGTCGGGGCGAGCAGCTATATTCCAGCTGCGCTACTTGTCATGGTGCCGATGGTATGGGTAATGAAGCCATGGGAGCGCCACAGCTGGCGGGCCAGAATGACTGGTATATGGTCACCCAACTGAAAAATTTCAAAGCGAATCTGCGTGGCGATCAGAGTGCTGACAGCTATGGTCAACAAATGCGTGCCATGGCGGCATCGCTGAATGACGACCAGGCGATTCTGGATGTGGTCAGTTACATCAATACCCTGGGCCGCTAGCTCAATAAGCAAACACTGAAAACGGGGAACACCAACCTGCAATGAGGAACACTATGAAAACACTGAAAATCTCAACACTCGCCGCGCTGGTACTGCTGTGTGGCACTGCATTTGCCCAGGAAATTACCCGCAATAACGAGGGCACCTATTTCTATACCAGCATTACCATTCCGCCTGGTGCCGAGACTATGTATCTGAGCGGCTCCGGTGCCCGCCCGCTGGAAGATGGTAGTTGGGGTGATATGAAACAGCAGACCATCAATACCTTCGAGCGCTTCCAGCAGACTCTGGAATCACAGGGCTGGAGCATGTCTGACATCGTTCAGGTGCGTGCCTTTGCCGTAGCAGGCGATAATGGCGAGCTGGATTTTGCCGGTTTCAACGAAGGCTATGCCCAGTTCTTCGGCACCGATGAAAATCCCCAGAAGCCGGTGCGCTCTTTCGTGGAAATTGCCGACCTGGTGGTAGATGGCTGGTTGATCGAGATCGAGATTCGCGCTGCGCGCATGCCCTGATTGGCGGCAGCAAGCACAGCACGAAAACAAGAGATAAAAAAAAGAGCCCAAAGCGGGCTCTTTTCTGATTCACTAAAGGCGCTCATTGAGCGCCTTTTTTATTGCAGCGAATAAACCATGATGGCCGGATTGACCGTGGGTGTTTTCAGGCTCTTGCCCTGTTCCGCCAGCAGGCCATTGATGATGCCATAAAGGCTGCCAATAAAGCGGCTGGGTTGACCGCGAATCACGGCAATATACTGGGTGCCGTCTACCGCATAGCTGATCGGGAAGGAGGAAGGCAGATGTTCCAGGTCTGTTTGCCAGAGCACGTCACCACTGGCGGCATCGAAAGCCTTGAATGACTGATCCAGAAAGCCCGTAAACACCAGGCCGCCGTCAGTGGACAGGGTGGCGATGCCCGGTGGTGCCATTTCCCGGTGTCGCCAGGCCAGTTCCATGGTGTCCAGATTAACGGCCTGCAGTCGCCCATAATTGCCATCACTGTCGGGTCGAGGCCGGGGCGATACTTCCACGCCGGATGACAGCAGCCCGCCGTCACCGATGGGGCCACCCATCATGCACATCTCGGACAGGGGCAGGTAGAGCATGTTGTTGTCGCCATCCAGTGACGCCGATTGCCAGTTCCGACCGCCCAGCATATAGGGGCAGAGCAGATTACCCATTTCCGCGTTGGGGGTAGTGATAGCGGCCATGGTTTTGGCGCCGGTTACCGGATCGATGCTGGCGATCATGTTCTGGATGCCGAGATCCAGAGACATCAGGTAATCACCGCTGGCGGCATCGAGCACGTCATACAGCGCCATCTTGCCGGCAGTAAGCACCACCTTGCGCATTTGTCCGTCGATCTCAAGCTCGACAATCTGGCGCTCATAAACCCAGTCCAGGTCCCACTGGTCGTTGGCCAAATGCTGGTAATACCAGACCAGCTCCCCGGTTTGCGGGCGCAGGGCCAGAGTGGTATTGGTGAACAGGGCGTCATTGTTATGCCCTTCAATGCCGGCATCCAGTCGCAGAGGCTCGGTGTCATAGGTTGGGGCAGAGCCAAAATAGAGCAGGTTCAATTCCGGATCGTAGCTGCCAGGAATCCACACGGAGCCGCCACTGCGCTCGGACAGGGGGATATCATTCCAGGTATTGCCGCCCGGGCCGTCAGGGCGGGCGACGGTGTGAAAACGCCATTTTTCCTGACCGGTCTGCAGATCCAGGCCAACAATAAAACCGCCTTCGGGCACGATGGTGGCGCCAACACCCTGAATGACCATGCCATCGGCAATGACCGGTGCCGCCCGCAGGGAATAGTAGCCACCACGATTGGGTGCCACATCCGGTGTCTGGATGCTGTGTTCCCAGAGGACTTCGCCGCTGCGAACATTCAGTGCCACCACATCCAGATCGTTGTGGGGCACAATCACCAGATCATCCTGCAGCGCCACGCCAATGCGTCGGCCATCGAAATTGTCAGACTCATGGGTATATTGCCAGAGCTCTTCGCCCGTACCGGCATCGAGAACCCGCAGAACATTGCCGGTGTCGGCGATGAACATGACCCCATCATGAACCAGCGGAGTGGTCATATTGCCGCCCTGGCCCAGCTCGGCAGTCCAGGCCAGTTGCAGGTCGGTAACAGAAGCTCTGTTAATCTGATCGAGGGGGCTGTGACCACCGAGCTGGTAGTTCTGTCGCCACATCAACCAGTCCTGTTCCGGCGGTGCGGCCAGCAATTGTGCCGACACCGGCGTATAGTCGTCCAGCCTTGTGGCTGAGGATTGCGCCATTGCTTGAGTGGGAAACAGCAGAACAATGGCCGGGGCCAGGATGGACGAGATCAAGGAAGGCAGAAAGGAAGGTAGAAAAGAAGGTAGAGAGTAAAGCGCGATTCTGGGCATGGCTGTCTCGCTTTTATTCTGGTTATTGTGATTATTGTTGCTGGCATTAAATCAGGGGTCCATGACTATGTCCATATCGAGCGGTCGCTTGCCGTTTTCACGGGATGAGACGGGCTGATTGATCTGGCCTGGCTTTGAGGGAATCCGCTATATAACGTACTATATAGCGCATTGATCAAGCTGCAGAGTTCCATGAAAAACCACTGCCACAGACTGATGCTGTTGATCCTGCTGACTTTGCCCGGGCCGCTGCTGCATGGGGAAGAGGTGCTGGTGGCAGCGGCATCCAATTTCACCCGGCCCTTGCAGGAGCTGGCCCGGATGTTCAGGGAGCAAAGCGGCCATGAGTTGCAGCTGGCTTTTGGCTCCTCCGGACGCCTCTATGCCCAGATACTGAATGGTGCACCCTACCAGGTTTTTCTGTCAGCCGATGAAGAGAAGCCGGACCGGCTTGAAAAGCAGGGGCTGACAGTCCCGGGCTCGCGCATTACCTATGCCAGAGGCCGCCTGCTGTTGTGGAGTGCCAGCAGGGCGATCACGGGCCCCGATGTACTTCGGAAGCTGGAGGGCAAACTGGCGCTGGCCAATCCTGAGCTGGCCCCGTATGGGCGTGCCGCAGAACAGGTGCTGGAGAATCTTGAGCTAAAGCAAGCGACCCAAGCCAGCTGGGTGCTGGGTGAAAACATTGCCCAGACCTTCCAGTTTGTGGAGACTGGCAATGCCTTGATGGGTTTTGTGGCAGCCTCGCAATTGGCAGGCAGACAAGACCAGGCCAATGCCTGGCCAGTTGCCAGTAATCTGCACGAGCCAATACGGCAGGATGGGGTCTTGTTGAAACGGGCCGAGAGTTGTGCCGCCTGTGCGGCATTTATGGATTTCCTGCAATCAGATCAGGCCCGAAATCTGATTCGGGCCATGGGATACGATCTGTAACTTTGTGGTTGTCTGATCAGTGCTGATGATTGCCATCATCGCCGCTGCCGTGACCACCGCCACCATTGCCACCGCCATGACCTCCGCCACCATTACCGCCGCCGCGGCCTCCGCCACCACCATGGTTCATACCGGAATCAGTGGCAGGCTGACCACCGGCCATCATCAAGTGATGGTCGTCATGGTGCTCACCCAGCACCATAAAGCCGAAAAAGCCCAGTGCCCGGATCATAGCTGCGTCATCACCTGCATTGACCTGTAGTTCCATGCCATTTCGGGTTTCGGTGCTGGAGATTTCCCAGCCCAGTTCACGTTCGATCTGCAGGGCATGGCTTGGCACCATGCGCTTGATTGCCGCTACGGTGCGTTCATCCTCGCCGCTGACGGTGAATTCGCTGCCGCCTTCGATATCCCGGGCTTCGGCCTGGGCATAAAGTGCTACCCGATCCATATCCACCAGATGCTGCCTGAGTGCATCGATATTGATGCGGCTCCAGTCGGTGTCAGGGCTGGCTTGCAGTTCGCTGATTACAGCGCTGATGACATCCAGGGCACTTTGGCCCGAGCTGCCGCTGTTATCGCCTCCCATGCCGCCCATATTGCCCGCCATTCTGCGCATGCGGCGCATCATGCCGGAGCCACCACCGCCATCTTCATGCTGCATGGCGTCCTGACCTGCCTGGGAGGAATGATCGCTCTGCCCATGGCCGCTATGGTCTTGCTGCCCCATCACAGAAAGTGGGAGTGCCAGCAAGGCCAGGGCTGTCGCTCGCAGCAGTATGGATTTCGGTGCAATGTTCATGGCGCACTCCTGTATGGCTAAACAATTGATACTCCCATGTTATAGCCGGTCAAAAGAGGCCACAATGCGGCAGATCAATAAAACCCCATGCTTGCCAGCATACTATCAGACCTAAAAGCGCTGGCTGTGGTAAATTGATGACCTGTCATAGCGGCTGTAGCGTGACTATGACGATCTGAAATTGTGCAGGAGTTCTGATAATGCTTTCCCGTCGCCGCTTTATACAAAGTTCTGCGCTGGCCGCGCTGCCCGCGCTGCCCTTTGGCCTGTCCATGCCCCTGTTTGCCCAGTCGGCAGGCAGGCAGACTTTGCAGATCCCCCCCTTGATGGAAGGCAGCAGGCGGGAAGGGGTGGTCCATTACGATCTGACGGTGCAATCAGGCCAGAGCAATTTTCTGCCGGGCTTGAGTACCGACACAATCGGCTTCAATGGCAGTTTTCTGGGGCCAACCCTGCGTCTCAAGAATGGCGACGATGTCAGTATCAATATCGATAATCAACTCGATGAAGATACCACGGTGCACTGGCACGGCTTGCACTTGCCGGCTGCGGCCGACGGCGGTCCTCACCAGGTGATTGAGCCGGGGCGCCGCTGGCAGGCCCAGTTCCAGGTGATTCAGAGAGCCGGGCCATTTTGGTATCACTCCCATCGTATCGACCGCACTGGCGAGCAGGTCTACCATGGCATGGCGGGCATGCTGCTGGTGGAAGATGAAGAGAGCCAGGGCCATGAACTTCCTTCTGACTATGGTGTGGACGATATTCCTCTCATCATCCAGGATCGTGAATTCAATGAGGATGGCAGCTTCAGCTATATCAACTCCCATCAGGACATCATGTTCGGCAAGCACGGCGATACCATTCTGGTGAATGGCACCGTTGATCCGGTCTTCGTGCCCCGTACCCGCAAGGTCCGGTTCCGGCTGATGAATGCTTCCAATGCTCGGACCTATACCCTGGCCTTCAGTGACGGGAGAGCGTTTCAGCAATTGGGCTGTGATGGCGGCTTTCTGGCCCAGCCATTGACTATGACTGAGCTAACCCTGGCCTCTGCCGAGCGCTGCGAAATCGTTGTGGATTTCAGCGACGGGGCGCCTGTTAATCTGATCAGCAAGCCATTACCGGCCAATTCCCCCTACCGTATGCGCGGCATGATGGGGCGTATGCACGGTGCCCTGAGTGACCAGGCATTCCATATCCTGGCCATTGAGCCGCAGTCAAGTCTGCAGACTTCCGCCGCCATTCCTCCGATTCTGACCGAGGTGCCGGATTATGAAGCAGTCGGTATTGACCGCCAGCGCCGCTTCGAACTGGGTATGGTGATGGGTATGGGCATGAGAGGTGGGCGTGGCGGTGGCAACGCCCAGCAATTCTCCATCAATGGTCAGAGCATGCATATGGTCAATATCAATGAGCGGGTACCCCTTGGCTCTACCGAAATCTGGGAGATTCACAACGGCACGATGATGATGCATCCCTTTCATATTCATCATGGGCAGTTTCAGGTGAAGTCCCGCAATGGTCGGCCGCCCCATGCCCATGAGCGGGCATTCAAGGACACCGTGAAAGTAGCGCCGGGGGAGACGGTGCAGGTAGTCATGGAATTTCTCCACTATGCCGATCCGGAACATGCCTATATGTACCACTGCCATATTCTCGAGCACGAGGATAATGGCATGATGGGACAGTTCGTGGTCGAATAGGCCAGCAACAATGCCGGGTAATCAGCCGCCGGAGATGGCACCGATGATCATCAGGGGCTGCTCGCCCAGGCGAATGACCTCGGGTAATGCACTGTCCAGTGCCTGCAGGGAAACATCTTCCCCGTCGGCGTAGAAACGCACTTTCGGCTGGCGCTTGCCGCTGTGGTGGTCGATGATCGTGCCCGCCAGCATCGGATAGCGTTTTTCCAGGGCACGCACGATGCTTAACACCGAAACCCTGCCCTGTACCTGCAATCCCACTTCCTTGTCACAGTGCGCCAGAGTTTGCAGATGAAAGGGAATCTGTACCCTGATCTGGTGGCTGTCAGTCAATGGTTTGCACTTCCACCGAAAGCACCGGTGGCAGATCCCTGACAATGGCCTGCCAGTTGTCGCCACTGTCAGCAGAGCAGTACACCTGGCCGCCAGTGGTGCCAAAATAGATGCCACAGGATTCGAGCGAGTCCACGCACATGGCATCACGCAGCACGTTTACATAACAGTCTTTCTGCGGCAAACCTTTGCTCAGCGCTTCCCAGTCATTGCCACCGCCCCGGGAGCGGTAGACCCGCAGTTTGCCTTCCGGCGGATAATGCAATGAATCGCTGGTAATGGGAATGACATAGATGGTTTCCGGTTCATGGGCATGCACGGCAATGGGGAAGCCGAAATCCGAGGGCAGGTCGCCACTGACTTCTGTCCAGCTTTCGCCGCCATTTTCGCTGCGCATGACATCCCAGTGCTTTTGCATATACAAGACATTGGGATTGGCCGGGTGCATGTCGATGCGATGCACGCAATGGCCAATCTCGGCTGTGGGGTCGGGAATATAATCCGACACCAGCCCATTATTGATAGGGCGCCAGGTTTCGCCAGCATCATCGCTGCGGAAGGCGCCGGCGGCAGAGATCGCCACATATATGCGTTGTTTGTCCGTAGGGTCCAGCAAGATGGTGTGCAGACACATGCCGCCGGCTCCCGGCGCCCAGTCCTTGCCGCTGCCATGACCACGCAGGCCTGGCATTTCCTGCCAGGTTTTGGCGCCATCGCTAGAGCGGAACAGGGCCGCGTCTTCAACTCCGGCATAGACAGTGTCCGGGTCATCCAGAGCAGGTTCCAGATGCCAGACCCGCTTGAACTCCCAGGGATGGGCGCTACCGTCATACCACTGGTGGGTGGTCAGGGGTTTGCCGGTCTCCTCGGAAGTGTCGTAGACAAACTTGTTGCTTTCCCCTTTGGGCATGCCCTGCTCGTCTGTGACGGGTTCGCCTTTGGGTGTGCCCGGTTGCTCCCAGGTCTTGCCGCCATCGCTGGAGCGTTGAATGATCTGGCCAAACCAGTCTGAAGTTTGTGAGGCATAGAGCCGGTCCGGATCCACCGGGGAGCCTTTCATATGATAGACCTCCCAGCCGGCAAAATGGGGGCCGTCCACTTCCCATCTCTTGCGGGTCGAGTCGGAGTGAAGAATAAAAGCGCCTTTGCGTGTGCCTACCAGTACGCGTACTTGTGTCATTGTATCTGCTCCCAGGCGAGGCAGTGGCTCGCAGTTTATTGGTGGTTTTTGACCGGGATAGCGGTAAAGTATGGGGCAGATGCTCTGTCAGGGCAATTGTCCTGTAACTTCCTGGCTTCGGCGGGCGTCCAATGAATAACAACAAAAAACCGGAGGAATTATGGCCCTGAGAACGACCTGGTGGCTGCTGGCAATTCTGGTCTGCGGCATCGCCGCCAATGCCCTGATACAGGCCTTCTCGCCGGCCAGTCGGGGTGATCTGGTGCTGGATATGCTGGCCTATTCTTCGGTGGGCAGTCTGCTGCATTTTCTGGCCGGTGCCACGGTCATCCTTGCTGGCATCCTGCAATTCAACCAGACCCTGAGAAAAAGGCATTTGCACTGGCATCGCCTGATCGGACGGGTGTATGTGTTCGGTGTTGCTCTGGGTGGGGTGGCAGGTTTGTATATGGCTTTTAACGCCAGTGGCGGTCTGGTGGCCCGGGTGGGCTTTGCCATGCTGGCGCTATGCTGGTTGTTTGCTACCGGCCGGGCATTTCTGGAGATTCGTGCCGGCAATGTCGCCGCCCACCGGGCCTGGATGATGCGCAGCTATGCCCTGACTCTGGCGGCTCTCACCTTGCGGCTGTATATCCCTTTGTTTCTGATTGCCGGAGTTTCCTTCGAGGCCGCCTATCCGGTGATAGCCTGGCTTTGCTGGGTGCCCAATATACTACTGGTGGAATGGTTGCTGCTGGCTTCTGCCCCCAAAACACTGGCTAGCCAATAGGGCAGGGGCAACTAGAAGTTGCCCTGCACACTGATGGCGTACTCGGGGCCGGTTGAGGAACAGATATTCTCTACTTCCGACAGTGGCGCAATACGGCGATCACCGGCGTAGCGGAAACGGTTATAGCAACGACCGGCATCTTTCAGATTGCTGCCTTCGAGGCGGTAGGTCAGATCGAACCAGCCCACCATTTCCACAAAGGCGGTCAGATTATTTGGCACCGCCAGCTCGAATTTGTTGTCGATATCGAAACGAATACGATTGCCATCGATTCGTTCATTGAAATTGATGCCCCAGTTGATATTGCGGGACGGAAAATCCTGGCGAAAGCCCAGCCTGTAGCCGCCCCGGTCATAGGGGAAAAAGTGAGCGTCGCGATTAGTAAAAGGGTCCACCTCGATATCGGAATCCTGGACCGTGAGCGAGCCGGTCACCAGGGCATTGTCCAGCCCCAGCATTCCCAGTCGCAGACTGGCATTCACTTGCACACCATAGGCGTCAGCCCGACCAATATTGCCATTGGTGGTATCCAGGAAGTCTTCTGTAGAAATATCGATACCGCCGATTTTGTTGTCCCAGCGATAGTGAAAATAGCGGGTATTGAGGGCGCCACCATCATTGGGCAGGCGCCAGTCCAGGCCCAATTCAAAGCGGATGCTCTCTTCTGGCTCCAGTGTTGGATTACCGGCCTTGGTATTCTCCTCATCGTCTTCATCATTGCTGGAGCGGGAGAAATCGGCAAAGCTCAATTGCGAGACAAACTTCTCCAGCGTTGCCCGTACTTGCAGGGAATTGCTGAGGTCGAAGCGCCAGTCGAACTTGGGTTTGATGAAACTGAAGTCGCGTTTCACAGACAAGTCACCACTCTGTTCGATTTCAGAGTATTCCCCCACCAGAGAACTCTCCAGGGACATACGCGGATTGATCTGCCAGTTGTGAATGGCGAAGGGTTCGACGCGAAATTCCTCCACCGAGGAATTGGCATTTCCAAAATTCACCGGTGTCAATCCGCCAAATTCCGGTGAGCCCGGGTTAGGTGTCAGCACTCCCAGTTTCAGGCTGTTGTCCTGAATAGTCTGGGCGACTTCAGCACCCAGCTCCAGCCCCTGTCCCTCATTGAGGTTCATGGTGTAGGACGAGCGGGCAATACGTTCCCGGTAGCGGCTGGTGGTGTCCAGATACAGGTCCTTGGTTTCTGTGCCACCGATACTGGCAGAGCGAAAACGCTCCCGGGTGCTTGCTGATTTCTCTTCATTAACAATCAACAAGGCCTTGAAGCGATTGCCATTGTTGAAGCCGTGTTCGTAATCGGCACCCAGTTCCCAGTCGCTGGCTGTGGCGGGCACAGATTCACGTTCATAGCGGGTCGAACTGCTTCCGGCATCGAAGCTGGTGAGGCTGCGCAGCAAATGGCTGGGTGGGTCGTTCTTGTTGTACAGGGCATTCAGTGCCAGACGGTCACCATTGCCCAGGGTCCAGGCAAGATTGGTGTTGAGAGAGTAGTCGGTCTGTTCGGTATAGCGGTCGAAGGCAATAACCTCCCTTGGCGAGAAGTCTCCATTGACGGCCTGTTCCAGCGAATAGCTGTGTTCATAGGCCGACTCAATCTGCCCGCTGAATAAATAGCTAAGGCCGCCGCTTTGACCATTCCAGGCCAGGGACAGGCCAGGCTCGATGGTGCCGTCTTCAAAGTGACGTGCACTGAGCTCCGAGGACAGGCTGGAGCGGGACTGTGCTTCCATCAGAACAATATTGACCAGTTGGCCGGTGTTCTGCACATCCAGTTCAGCCGAAGTACCGCGCACGATCTGGATATAGTCCACCTGGTCGGCACTGATGCGATCCAGTTGCGCGCGGGCCTCATTGGCCTTGCCGGCCAGGCGCTTGCCATCAATGAGAATATTGGCACTGGCACCCAGACCCCGGTCACCATCGGCATTGGCACCCCGGTTATTCAGGATGAGATCAATGCCAGGCACGCGATCGAGCATGTCATTGACCGTGAGTGGAGTGAATTCCGCAAAATAGTTGGCCGGGTATCTGACCGAAGAGTCAGAATCAGAGCTTTCCTGGGCCAGACCTGCAACGGCTGGTGACAGGCAGAAAACAGCGATAAAGAGGCGGGCAGAAAGAGTCATTATAATTATTCTCAAGCATGATTTTTATTTTGGGGAAGTGTAGAACGGGCAAGTCACTTGTTAAAGGCAAGTTACAATTTGTCGCAGATTCTTCGTCCTTCCGCTGGCTGGCTTCAGTCTATCGCGGCAGCTTGATGCCGGTGACGTGCTTGACGCTCCAGTTGGCCAATTCCCTGACCACCGGCAACAAGTCTTCACCGGCCGGGGTGAGGTGATATTCGTACCGGGGTGGTTTGTCCTGGTAGGAAACCTTTCTGATCAGACCATTCTCATGCAGGGATTTCAGACGTGCTGCCAGTACATTACTGGGTATGCCTTCTTTGGCCTGCTGGAAATCCTTGTTGCGATGACGATTGAAGATGCCAATATCGCGGATGATCAACAGACTCCATTTGTCGCCCACCAGATCCAGTGTGGTGGCAACCGGGCAGGGCGAGCGCTTTGCGGTGGAGCGGGGCAGTTTGCTGGCGGTCTTGTTCATGCAGGGCAGCTTAGACCAGTGACTTGTCTGCTGCAAGTGATTCACTGGCAGTCGTTGCTTATTCCTGCTTGACGGTTTTTTACAGTGCTGCGTTTCGTTTCGTCGCAAGCCGGTGGTAGCGGTCTGGCAGTTGGCGCATAATGACCGGATCGATATCGATAATGTGGGGGAATAATAATGAAAACCAGACTATTACAAGTCCTTGTACTGGCCCTGTCGATCCCGGCAGTTAGCCTCATCCAGGCCCAGGAACGGGCCGGCGATTTCGCGCTTCTGGATGCTGAAGGCTATTTTCATCACATGAGCTGGTATGACAACCATGAGGCTTTGGTGTTCATGGTCCAGGCCAATGCCGATGCGGCGGTTCATTCAGCTCTGCCTGCCTTCAGCGAACTGGCGGCGCGTTTCGAAGACCGTAATCTGCAATTTTTCCTGTTGAATCCCATGGGAGCCCATAATCGGGATGCCGTGCATGCGGAGATGCAGAGCCTGGGTATTGAACTGCCCGTTCTCATGGACGATACCCAACTGGTATCGGAAAACCTGGGGGTGCAGCGTAGTGCCGAAGTACTCATCTACGATCCGAAATCCTTTCAGGTAGTCTGGCGTGGTGAAAACGGGACTGTGCTGGAGGGTGCCCTTGAGGCGCTGCTCAATGGCGAATCATTGCCTGAGAGTCAGTCGGTAGCTACAGGCAGTCCGGTTGCTTACCCGGCCAGGCTCGCCCATGCCGCAGCGGTGCCATCCTATGCCGAGGACGTTGCTCCCATCATTAGCGAGAACTGTGCGAGCTGCCATCGTCAAGGTGGTGTGGCGCCATTCGCCATGGACAGCTACACCATGCTCAAAGGCTGGTCGCCCATGATCAAGGAAGTGCTATTGACCAAGCGTATGCCCCCTGGCCAGATTGATCCCCATATAGGCGAATTCGAGAATGCCATGGTACTCAGTGATGCCGATGCCCAGACCCTGGTGCACTGGGTCGATGCCGGAGCGCCACAGGACGGCGACAGTGATCCGCTGGCAAATCTGAGCTGGCCGGAATCTGAATGGGCTTTTGGTGAGCCGGATCTGGTCATCAATGTACCGCCCCAGGAAGTGCCGGCCACCGGTGTTCTGGATTATTACAATGTCATGGTAGATGTGGATCTGGATGAGGATCGCTGGGTACGTGCCAGCCAGTATATACCCGGTGATCGCAGCGTCCTGCACCACACCCTGCACAGTATTATCCAGCCCGGTGAAACCCGCGGTGGCTCGCTGCTTGGGGGAGACCCGGATCGACCGGGCATCGCACCCTATATTCCCGGTCAGGCGCCACGTGAGGAGCTACCCAATACCGGTGGTTTGCTGAAGGCCGGTTCCCGCATTGCCATGCAGATGCACTACACCACCAATGGCCGGGAAACAGTGGATGCCAGTCGCATCGGTGTGTGGTTCTATCCAAAGGGTTTCGTGCCTGAGGAGCGCATGAGTGGCGAATGTGCCTGTCACTTCACGCCGACCTGGGAGAATATTCCGCCTTACGATCCTGACTATGAAATGTCCCAGACCATCACGATCGAGGACGATGCTTACATCTACAGCTTTACTCCCCATATGCATTTTCGTGGCAAGCGTATGCGCTTCACTGCCACTTTCCCCGATGGTACTGAGGAGGAAATGCTCAACATCGCCAACTATGACTACAACTGGCAATTGGCCTATACCTTGAAAGAGCCGCGCTTTGTACCGGGTGGTACCAGAATTACTGCAGTCGGCGCTTTTGATAATTCCGGGCAGAATCCCATGAACCCCGACCCGGCCCGTTCAGTGCCTTGGGGTTTGCAGAGCTGGGATGAGATGTTCTTTGGTGCTGTGGACTGGAAATACACCGATCAGTCACGATTCCAGGACTGACAAGCCGAAACCGAAGCGCCTGCAAGCTTGTTGCCGGCGCTTCGGGGCTCGCTCGCCCCTTTTTTTCTGGCTTTTCTCCAGGCCTTTCTCCAGGCCTCTCTAACAGCGTCGTGCGACATTATGTCTCATGCCAGTCATCAGTCTTGAGTCTATACTTTCCCAATATCAACATGTTGGGAAATGCTATGCGCAAACTTTCTTCGTCCATACTGGCCTCAGCCATCTTTCCCTCGTCAGTCATACTGTTGTTGCTGCTCCTGTCGGGAGCCGCACAGGCACAGACCGGTAACCCGGACTGGCGTATGCCGCGCACCGAATACGGCGCTCCTGATCTTCAGGGCACCTGGTTTTTCGGGTCCCGCACGCCTTTCCAACGCCCGCCACAACTGGGAGCAAAGAAGAATTACAGCGAGCAAGAGGCCCGTGAGCTTGAGCAAATGATGCGTGGTCGTCTGGAGCAGTGGGATCAGGCGCTGGACCCTGACCGGGACGCGCCGGAACGTGGCGCCGTCATTCGCCAGGAAGCCGATGACAGTTTTCTTGGTCATTATCTGGAACCGGTGCTGATTCCCGTCCATGGCGAGTACCGCACTTCGGTGATTTATCAGCCTGAGAATGGTCGCCTGCCATTGCGTGAAGGGTTTCAGGATTTTTACGCCCAGCGTCGTGCGTCGGGACTGATGGACACCGATGGACCTGAAGGTCAGCCCCTGTCTGGTCGTTGCCTGATGTTCGGGCCAGCCTTGCCGTCGCTGACTCCGGTCATGATGAATCCCAATATGATGATTGTGCAAAGCCGCGACTATGTGGTGATCACCACCGAGATGATTCATGACGCCCGCATTGTCCGCATTGACGGCGAACACCGCGATGATGGCATCGCCCGCTGGATGGGTGATTCCATTGGGCATTGGCGGGGCGATACCCTGGTGGTCCACAGCAAAGGCTTCCGTCCGGAGCAGTCTCATCCCATGTTTCTGCGTCACTCTGAGGCGCTGGAAATCACCGAGTACTACACACTGGTGGGAGATGACCAACTGCATTATGAATTCATCGCCAGGGATGACATTGCTTTTACGGAAGAGGTGCGAGCCGAGCGCATTATCACCCGCAATGCGCCCCAGGAGCAGGTCTATGAATATGCCTGCCATGAAGGCAATCATTCATTGGCGGGTATCTTGCGGGGAGCCAGGCGGCAGGAGGTGGATGCCGAGTTTGATCCTTCCATACAGATCGAAGCGCCGAGAGAGCATAACCCCGAGGAAATGCTGCGTCATTCCCAACTGGCCGCACCGCCGCGGTAAAGAGCCTTCAGGGGAATAAGGAGCCCTCAGCGGAATAAGGAGCCTTCAGCGGGATAAAGAGTCTTCAGCGGGATAAAGAGTCTTCAGCGGGATAAAGAGCCTTCAGGGGAATAAGGAGCCTTCAGCGGGATAAAGAGCCTTCAGCGGAATAACGAACCTTCAGCCAGACAAAGCGCCAGACCCGCTCTCCCCAAATATCACTCTGACTGTGGTTCCCATACCGCGAGTGCTGTTAATTTCAATCTGCCAATTCAGGCGGTCACAGATTTTTTTCACCAGAGTCAGCCCCAGTCCGGTGCCGTCGGACTTGGTGGTAAAGCTCTTTTCAAACACCCTGCCGAGATCATCCTCGGCAATGCCTTCCCCACTGTCGCTGAAAACAATGGCATTATTTTCCAGCAGAATGTTTATCTGACTATGGCTGCTATGCTCAATGGCATTCTTGAGTATGTTGTTGATAACAATCTTGATGACACTGGCCTGTTGCCGAAGCAGCAGGGGAGCGGAGGGGGAAAACCGGACTTCAATATCCCTGGTCTCTAATTGCGCTTCATGTTCCAGCAATGCGTCTCTTACAATCTGTCTCACATCACAGTCGCTGGCTTGCTCATTGAACTGATAGTCCTCGCGGGACAGAAACAGGGTGGCTTCGATAAAGGCCAGCATTTCCAAACAAGCCCGGCGAATGCGCTGCAGCGCCTTGCTGCTGCCGGTGTCGGTCTGTCTGGCTTCGATAACATCCACGGCACCGATTATCACTGACAGCGGTGTGCGCAACTCATGGCTTGCTGCGGCCGAGAAAAATTTTTCCCGCTCGACAAATTCATCGAGCCGTTTCAGATAGCGGTCAAATTCGCGGGCAATAGCACCCACTTCATGGCCTTCAAATTCCGCCGCAATCTGCAGCTTGCGTTTATCCGGATTGATGGCTGCCAGCCGGCTGGTCAAGGCATTGAGTGGGCGCAAACCGGCTCTGGTGGCGAGCCAGGCCAGTAGCAGGGCGATCAACAGCATCCCCGCAATACCGTAGCCGAGCCAGGCGAGTAATGCATGTTCCTGTTCTTCCCAAGCGGTGATGTCATAGCTGAGAAAGACGGGCTGGCCGTCTGCTATTGCCGCTTCAACCTGATAATAACGATCATCCACCCGAATACTGTGATGGGAGCCGACCGGGAGGGAGCGAATCTCTTCGGGCAGCGCGGCAATCTCAGCCCCCTCATGAAACTCCCAGTCGCTGAGTAAATCCACATCGCTATGGTCGTGTCCGGTGTCGAGAATAACAGCCAGCTGTTCGCTGACCATGTCACCAAAAGTGGCTTCTTCCAGGCGGTTTTTAATTGACACAACGGACAAGGCAAACAGAAAGCTGCTGATGGTAACCGTGGTAACGATGGCGAGCATGAAGCGCGCCTTGAGGCTGTTGCTGAATACAGGCATCAGTTTGTCTGTGTCGCCTCGTTGGTATTCGCACTGCTACAGAGCCGGTAGCCGATACCGTGAATGGTCTGCAGTAATTTGCTGTCGAAGGGTTTGTCGATAGTATTTCTCAGGCTGTAGATATGGGAGCGCAGGATATCCTTGTCGGGAGGATTATCCTCCCAGACAATTTGTTCCAGCTCGCTACGACTGACAACCCGATGCTGATTCCTGAGCAGATGGACCAGTAGCTTTCGCTGAATCGGATTCAATTGCAGTGCAATGCCTGCGCGATTGGCGCTCTGGGTATTGAGATCATAGTGCAGATCTGCCACTTCAAGTTGAGTAGCTTCCTGTTGGCCTGCCCCTCGTTTAACCAGAGCCTTGAGTCGTGCCTCAAGCTCCTTCACAGAAAAGGGTTTGACCACATAGTCATCTACACCCGCATCAAAGCCGCTTAGCTTGTCCGCCAGTTGATCGCGCGCTGTCAGCATCAAGACCGGGGTGCTGATGCCTCTGTCCTGTCTCAGTTTTCGGCAAACACTGAAGCCATCAAGGCCGGGAAGCATGACGTCGAGTACGATCGCATCGAAGGAAGTATCCAGCGCCAATTCCAGACCGGCCTTGCCGTCATAGGCAAAGTCCAGCACATAGCCCAGTGGTTCCAGGTATTCGGCAATGTTTTCAGCTATATCCCGATTGTCTTCGACGATGAGTATTTTCATCTCTGTTCTGTGCCCAGGCGTGAACGATGGCAGTCAGTGTGTCACAGACTTTGTCAAATTCATGTCAAATAAGGCTTTGATCCAGGTCAAATCAGTCCCGGAACAGCCAATTAATTTCATTCTGGCTGATCGATTCGACGAAGTTTTCACAATCTCCCGAGTAATATCAGCCCATGGCAATCAAAGTAAGCGAAACTATGGGTTACTTTAAGCGGTTTTACAAATTCAGTCTGGCCCCGGCCATGGCGTTGCTGTTGTTGCATCCAGGCAGTGTGTGGGCGGCACTCGATCATCAGGCTCTGCAACGCAGCGACAGCCTGACCTTTCAGCAAGTATTTGACAGTGCTCTGGATAATGCACCAGAGGCTTTGTCCTCATCAGCGCGGCAAGAGCAACTTCGGCAATACGACCAACTCTCCCGGCGTCTTTTTCCGGGACAGCCGGTGCTGGAAGCCAACTTCATCGACGATGGCCCGTTGGACGCCGTGGGTTTGCGTGAGCTGGAAGCTGGCCTGCGTTTCAATCTCTGGCGTCCTGGGGAGCGGCAGCAGTCAGAGAATGTGGCCAGCAATCTGTCAGATCTGTATCAGGCCTGGCAAGCCAACCTGACCCTGGAAGTAGCGGGGCGTGTCCGGGCTGCACTCTGGGCCTTGCAACAGGCAGATGAAGTACTGCAGCTGGAACTGGAAGCGCTGGCGGAAGCCGAGCAATTCGCCAACCTTGCTGCCTCCCAGCTGGCCGCTGGTAGTGTCCCTGAAAGTGATCTGTTAAGAGCCAGGAGTCTGGTCATGACTCAGCAGCAGGCGGTTTATGAAGCCGAAGCCGAACTGGTGGATGCCGAGCGTGAATACACCGTGCTGACCGGGCTTGCCGTGCGACCGGCTGCGCTGTTTCAGGAACAGCAAGACAGTGCCACTGAAATCAGTATCAGTCATCCATTGCTGCAGTTCCTGCAGGCCAATGTGGAACTGGCAAGGTCAAAGGTTCAGCAGACCCGCTTGCAAGCCGGGGAAAGCCCGTCACTCAGTTTTGGCGTGCGGCGCGAGCGCGGTTCATCCCTGGATGACTCTATCGACAGTTTGGGAATTGGTCTGAGTTTTCCCTTGGGTCGCTCCGCTGCGGCAGCCGCTCAGGTCAGTGACGCCCGCCGGGATCAGGCAGATATGCAAGTGGCCTTGCAGCGCGGAAAAATACTGTTGGAACAACAACTGCACGAGGCAGAGCATCAGCTCTATACCGCTCGGCTAAACCTTGAGCTTGTCGGGCAGCAGGCAGAGTTGAGTGAACAGCAGTGGGAGATGGCGAGCCTTGCCTATGAATTGGGTGAAACCGATGCGCTGGCAGTAAGCCTGGCGCTTCAGGATTTGTTGGCTGCACGCAAGAACCATCAGGGAGTACAGCTTCGCCTCAATCGACTAATCAGTGACTACAACCAAAGCCTGGGACTATTGCCATGAGAGCCCTGACATTGAAACCAGTTTTATTGACTGCCACGTTGCTTTTTGGGCAAGTGCTATGGGCACAAAACCAGATTGCTCTGACTGACGCCGATATCCGCTTGCTGGAACTTGAATTTGCGCCGCTGCAAAGCACCGGCCAACAGGCAGGTACCGGATTGCCGGCTCGAGTGATTGCCTCGCCCGAGCAGGTATCCCAGGCTATCAGCCGTTATGAGGGAACCATTGAGCGCTGGTATCAGGCGACCGGAGCCATGCTTGACGAGGGTAGTGTGATTGCGAGTCTGTACAGTCCGCAGATTCTCGCCTTGCAACAGCAATTTCTGGAGCAGGACACGGTGACAGCCAGTCTGCGTCAACAACTGCAACGTGACCGTCAGTTATTGGCCAATGGTGTCATCTCCGAGCAGCGCTTGCAGATCAGTGAAGCGGGCCTGCGGCGCGCTGAGCTGGCACTTGAGGCTGGGCGTGCCCAGTTGCGCAGTGCAGGTCTTGAAGCGAGTGATATCACCGATTTATTAAATGGTGAGCACAGTCTGGGCATTGGTTACATCCGCGCCCCGGTCGCTGGTGAACTCATTCACCGGCACTATCGAACTGGTGAGCATGTAATGGCCAACGCGGTGTTGGCCAGCCTCGGCAACGATGAAAGTCAGTGGCTTTCAGTGCAACTGCCGTCGCGTCTGTTGCCTCTGCTGACCGAGGCCAGCTATCTGAGTATCGCCGCAACAGGGGAGCGACTGAGCTTGCGTCAACGCGACTTCAGCATTGATGCAGAGTCGCAAACTGTGGAACTTCTTGCCGAGTTTGATCAGCCCGTCAATCGCCCTGTCGGTCAATTGCTAACAGTCATGCTTCATCCCGGCAGAGACACAATCTATCTGCCGTCCTCGGCGGTGGTGCATGAGGCCGGGGAAACACTTGTTTATGTGCGAACAGCGCAGGGAGTTGAAATTCGGGCGCTGGAGCTGTTGGCCATCGGTGATGGTTACCAGGCTACCAGCGGAGTGCGGGTCGGGGAACAGGTACTGGTTCGTGGCGCTGCACTGGTAAAAGGCATGCAACTCGGCCTGGGAAGTGACGAATAATGTTGAGCCAACTCATACAATTTGCGCTCAGCCAACGTCTGATGACGGCCTTGCTGGCGGTCCTGTTGATTGGCTTCGGCAGTAATGCCCTGATTAATTTGCCCATTGATGCCTTTCCGGATATCTCGCCGACCCAGGTCAAGATCATCATCAAGGCTCCGGGTATGACCCCGGAAGAAGTGGAGTCTTTGATCACCCAGCCCATTGAAGTGGAATTGCTGGGTATTCCCAATCAGGCCATTCTGCGCTCCATCTCCAAATATGCCCTGAGCTCCATCACTCTGGATTTTGATGAGGGCACGGATATTTACTGGGCCAGACAACAGGTCGCCGAGCGCATTGCCAATGTCTGGGATGATCTGCCGGGTGATATCAGTGGTGGCCTTGCTCCCATGAGTACGCCACTGGGCGATATGTTCATGTTTACGGTTGATAACGAGGGCCTGAGTCTCGAACAGAAGCGCTTTCTGGTGGATTGGACTATTCGCCCGGCGCTGCGCACTGTCCCCGGTGTGGCCGACGTCAATGCTCTGGGTGGTTTCGTCAAAACCTATCAGGTCATTCCCGATCGTCAGGCCATGGTACAGCTTGGGGTCAGCAATGCCGCTCTGGTCGAAGCGCTGGCTGCCAATAACAAGAACGACGGTGCCGGCCGACTCGACCAGGGTGAAGAAACCTTGCTGGTTCGGGTCTCCGGTGCCGTGCAGGACCTTGATGACCTGAGAAACACTCTGGTTAGTAGCAGTGATGGTCAGCAATTACCACTGGCAGAGATTGCCAGGGTAAGCACCGGTTCGCTGGAGCGCTATGGCTCGGTGACTGCCGACGGGCAAAGCGAAGCAGTGCAGGGACTGGTGATTGGCTTGCGAGGCGCCAATGCCCGGGAAGTGGTAAATGGTGTGCAAAGCAAGCTGGACGATATTGAGGCGACGCTGCCGGCCGGAACTACGATCAATGTGTTCTATGATCGCAGCGTGCTGATTGAAGGCGCGGTAAGCACGGTAACCCGAGCCCTGCTGGAAGCCGTGGCACTGGTGGTGATTTTGCTGGGGCTGTTCCTTGGCAACTGGCGTGCGGCTCTGACCGCAGCCTTTGTCCTGCCACTGGCGGCGCTGTTCACCTTCCTGATGATGAATGCCATGAACATGAGTGCCAATCTGATGAGTCTGGGTGGCCTCGTTATTGCCATCGGTATGTTGGTGGACTCGTCTATTGTCATTATTGAAAATATTGTCTCCTCCCTGTCACAGCAGAAGGCGGGCACACGGCAGTTGCCCCGTCTGCACATCATTTTCCGCGCAGTGAAAGATGTGGCGATCCCGGTTACCTCAGGCATTTTGATTATCATTATTGTGTTCCTGCCTTTGCTGACTCTTGAAGGGCTGGAAGGAAAATTGTTCCGGCCGGTGACCCTGACTATCGTATTCGCCCTGTTGGGATCATTGGTGCTGTCACTCACAGTGATACCGGTTTTGGCCAGCTATGTCCTGAAAGGAAAGGAACACGCCGATCCCTGGCTGTCCAGGAACCTGGCCAGCTTATATCGACCGCTGCTGGACGCTGCACTGAACAAGCCTCTGATTCCAGTGATTGTGGCTGGTGTTTTACTGGCGGTGACCGTGCTGTTGTTCCCGCTTGTTGGCAAGACGTTCATGCCAACCATGGATGAGGGCGATATTATTATTCAGCTGGAAATGATTCCCTCTATCAATCTGGATACTTCGACTCATACCGTACAACTTGTTGAGCGAGAAATCATGCGACAAGTGCCGGAAGTGGTCAGGGTTGTCTCGCGCTCGGGTTCTGATGAAATTGGTATGGACCCCATGGGTTTGAATGAGACGGATATGTTTCTGCAACTCAAATCGCCTGAGCAATGGCGTATGGGCAGCAAGGCTGAACTGGAAGAAGCCTTGCGACAGGTCATGGAGCAATTCAAGGGACTTAACTTCGGTTTTACCCAGCCCATCGATATGCGTGTCTCGGAAATGCTCACGGGCTCGCGCGGAGATGTGGCGATCAAGCTGTTTGGCGATGATTTGCAAGCGCTAAATGAACTGGCACAGCAGATAGCCGCCGAAGTGGAAACCATAAACGGTGCCGTTGATACCACGGCCAGTGTCAACGAAGGGGCGCAGTATCTGCAGATCGGCTTTGACCGCTATCGGGCCGGGCAGCTTGGTCTCAATGCAGATGAGCTGCAACAGCGACTGCGCGCCGAAGTTGAAGGCCTGCGCGTTGGTACTGTCATAGAAGGCGCTGCCAGGGTGCCGCTGGTGCTACGCTATGATGCCCTGCAGGGTGATGGGGAAGAGGTGATGAGCAATAACTTCATTACCCTGAACGATGGCGGGCTAATGCCCCTGGCGGAGCTGGCGCAGGTTGAGCGGGTTGAAGGGCCGGTCAGTATTTCCCGTGAAGCCGGGCAGCGCTTCGCGGTGGTGCGGAGCAATGTCGAAGGCCGCGACCTGGTAGGTTTTGTGGATGGGGCGCAACAATTGTTGGCCAGTAATCTGACCTTACCGGAAGGTTATTTCCTGGAATGGGGTGGCGAATTCGAAAATCAGCAAAGGGCTGCCGCCCGCCTGGGCCTGGTAATTCCTATCGCCCTGCTGCTGATTGCGCTCATTCTCTTCCTGACTTTTCACTCCATCCGACAAACGTTGCTGGTATTGTCCAATATTCCCTTCGCCATGACCGGCGGCCTGATTGCCCTGTGGGTAACCGGTGAGTTTTTATCGGTGCCGGCATCGGTAGGATTTATTGCCCTGCTGGGTATTGCGGTGCTCAACGGGGTGGTATTGATGTCACACTTTAACCATCTGCGGGCTCGCGGCCTTGCAATCACCGAGGTGGTCAGGGAAGGAGCCATGCGCCGCTTGCGTCCGGTGATGATGACGGCTTCTATCTGTGCCATAGGTCTCGTGCCATTGTTATTGGCGACGGGCCCGGGTTCAGAGATTCAGAAGCCCCTGGCGATTGTCGTGATCGGTGGCTTGATCAGTTCCACCCTGCTGACCTTGTTCCTGTTCCCCATTTCCTACCGCCATTTTATTGGTGACCGGCCAGATACGGAGTCGCTGTAATGCACACCCTGTTACTACTCAATATCCCTCCGGCACTGGAGGATGATCTTGTGGATTATCTGTTGGCGCTGGATTGTGTGGGCGGATTCACGTCCTACAAAGCCATGGGTCACGGTGAAGATACCGTGCTCAGCATTGCCGAGCAGGTCAGCGGTCGCAGGCAGCGTTTGCAGTTCGAGGTGATTGTGGATGTTGAGGTGGTAGACCAGGTTACTGCTGGTCTAACGGAGCAGGTAGGCAAGGATATTACCTACTGGCAACAAAGTATCTCAGGGCTGGGTCGAACCTGATTTCAGTGCTGTTTCATAAGCTTGTCCAACAGTACCGGCCCCGGCCCTTCACTCACAAGCTTGTCCTCATGGTTGTAGATCGGGCAATTCTTCATGGACAGACAACCACAGCCAATGCAGCCAGTGAGCGAGTCCCGTAGTCGTTCCAGATAGGCAATTCGCGTATTGAGTTCCTGCTGCCATTTCGATGACAACCGCTGCCAGTCGCGCTGTGTGGGGGTACGTTGATCCAGCAGCGTGGCAAAGGCTTCGGCGATTGATGCCAGGCTGATACCCATCTTCTGGGCCGCCTTGATGACCGAGACGCGTCGGATCACATCCGCCTTGTAGCGGCGCTGGTTGCCACTATTTCGAAAACTGCTGATCAAGCCTTTCTCTTCATAGAAGTGCAGGGTGCTGACTCTTACCCCACAGCGTTTGGCGACCCGTCCCACCGACCACTCTGCCATTGTTCTCACCCGTCAAAAAATTTTTCAGAGTTTAGGCAAAAAAACTCTTTACCTCAAGTTAACTTGAGGTATTAGCATGCCTGGTAAATCAACAAAACACATCAGGGAGATGACTATGGTTTATCTGGAGCACGTCAATATTGTAGTCAGAGAAATGCAATCGGCACTGGATTTTTACAGCACCGCTTTTCCTCACTGGAAGGTGCGAAGTCAGGGTAGTGGTGACTGGTATGGCAGCCCGCGCAACTGGCTGCATTTCGGGGACGACACTCAGTATCTGGCCATGAGTGATAACGGCCAGGGGGAAAACCGTGACCTGAAAAGTCTCAATCTGGGCCTGGCCCATTTCGCTTTTGTAGTGGAAAACGTGGAAGCCCTGATCAAGCGTATGCTCGATGCCGGGTATGAGATTGCCATTCCACTGAACGAGGAACCCTTCCGCAAGAACGTCTATTTCGTGGATCCTTCCGGCTTCGAAGTGGAGTTTGTGGAATACCTCAGTGACTTGCCGGAAGAGCGCAATCTCGATGCATGAATGCATGGCCCAAAGCGGAGATCTGATATGAAAATACTAGCCATTGGAGCCAGCAATAACCGGCATTCCATCAATCGCCTGCTGGCCAGCCATGCGGCCAGTTTGTTGCCTGCGGCATCAGTGCAGACTCTTGATCTCAACGATTTTGAGATGCCCCTGTACAGCGATGAACGGGCAGAGCAACTGGGGATTCCGGTTCAGGCAAGGTGTTTTTTCCAATCTATCGGCGAGGCCGATGCTCTGGTGTTGTCCTTTGCCGAGCATAATGGCAGTTACACGGCTGCCTATAAAAACCTGTTTGACTGGACCTCGCGTATCAACAAGGCGGTGTTTCAGGACAAGCCGGCAGTCTATCTGTCCACTTCGCCGGGACCCTCCGGGGCGGCCAGTGTGCTGGCCGGTGCTCTCGACTCGGCGGGCTATTCCGGCGCCAGGGTGATTGCCAGTTTGTCGGTGCCCAGCTTTGACAAGAATTTTGACGAGAACAAGGGCCAGCTGAGCAATTCCTCCATTCGACAGAATTTACTCAGCGCCATGCAGCTACTACATCGGGAGGTGGTCCGGTCAGGCCTGCACCGGGCCCAGCTGCGGGCCTTGTGATGAGTCGCACTGGTCTGGTTCAGGGCGAAAAGATGCTGCTGTTGATGGTGGCAATGGCATGCTCTTGCTGCAGGCCAGCGACACTGTCCAGTGGCGCTGGCTTGCGCAGAGCAGTGAGATCGAAGCCGGCCAGGAAAGACAGATTGTGCTCCATTTCCAGCAGGCTGGGCAGCGTTGCGGCGATGTCCATATGGCTGACCTCATCCTGTTGCAGAATGGGCCGCTCATGATTCAGGGCCAGAAAGAACAGCTTGCGGGGATAGTCCGGTGGAAACAGTTCAAAGGCCGCATTGCGCATGCCCAGATGATCAGACATTAGCACCACGACAGTCTCTGCATAAGCAGGGTGACTCTGGATACTGTCCATGAACCTGCCAATGAGCTGGTCGCTGCAATGCACCGCATCGAGAATGCTGTTGTCGATCCTTGCATAGGGCGTGCAGGAGGGGGAGGGCTCGCCCACCGGATGGTGGGTATCGACGGTCAGTAAAGTCAGGGCAAACGGCTGCCCTGATTGCGCCAGGCGATCGAACTCGCCCACGGCCAGGTCGAAAAGGTCCTCGTCATACAGGCCCCAGCCGCCCATTTTTTCCGGATCGGCCAGCAACGGGCCCAGTTCGTTGCGACCCAGCACCCGGTCATAACCGTGCATGGACAGAAACCTGCCCTTGTTGGCGAACGCAGTATCAGCACCCCCCATATAGGTCTGTTGATATCCGGCTGCTTTCAACAAATCGCCGGTACATCGCACATCAGCCAGAAAACTGGAGAAATCCACTTCATTTCCGTCTACATCGGAATTATAGATTAGCGGCGTGCCGCACTGGCTTGCGGCCATGCCGGCAATGGTCCAGCCCGTGCCCAGTGTCTGGGTGACATTGTTGAGCCCTTGCCCCTGTTCACTGAGTCGGGTGAGATTGGGTGTAAGGCCGGGAAACAGTGATTCGTCGGTGTAAATATTTTCCAGTCCCTCGAGATAAATGAGGAGCAGATTCTTGCCGGCTGTGCCGGCGGGCTCGGCGTCATCCAGAGCCTCGGCCTTGAGGTTCAGTCCTTCCCAATCGGTATTCTCAAGTACGAACTCTTCCGTGGCCAGGCTAAAGGCGATGGCGTCGCGGGTGGAGCCAAACAGGCCGGGGTCGGTGATCAGGGCCAGCAACAGGGCGCAGCTGACGCTGCCGGTCGAGATGCGTTGGCATTGAAACGGGTAGCGCGCATAACGCCCCAGAAGAAGCCAGAGGCTCAGCATCCACAGCGCGAAAATGACAATCACCCGGGTGAAAGCCTGGCCGGCGGTAATGAGGGTATTGAGGTTGAAGTGAAAAAAGAAGCGCTGATTGAAATAACTTCCCTGAAGTTCATAGCTGAGAAGCTGGGCGAAGAGGTAGATGGCGACGGGGGTCAGCATCAGAAAACCCAGCCCGAATCGCAGCAGTCCGGCCGGAGTGCGGGCATAGATCTCGGTGACCACCAGGATTAGCAGCAAAACGGACAGGGCGCCTGGAATGGCAAACCAGACGGGACTGTCAATACTGGCGCTGTGGGACAAAAAAACTGAAGGCAGCAGCAGGCAAGCAAGTAATAAACGAAGCGACAGCATGTTATGGGACCGAGGATTGACTAAACGAAAGCCCGGGAAACAAGGGCTTCTGACTGTGACAGCCGTCAAATTCCTAGTGTAACCAAATTGTCACCAAAATGAAAAATACCGGAAAGCGCCGCAGACTATGGGAAAAGGGGTGTAAAGTCGATTTGGGGGCATTGACTTACCCCGAGTTTAGGTGGGATAGTTCGGGAGTGGTGATAAACAATTCGCCAGGGAATTCGTTTTTTCTCTCAAAAAGTTTATTGGAAACAGCAAGTTACAAGTAGAGGAAGCAAGCAGAAAAGAACAAGCAGAAACAATGCGCTTGCGAAGCCGGTTAGCCGGGCCGTTAACAGCGCAAAACACACGGCACCTTACCACCTTACCGGTACCTCACACCGGTAATCAGGAGGACCGATGGATCACAGGTTTGTCAATTCGGACGAGTCACTTTTCGACAAGGTGCCTGTGCCTGTGATCCGGGTCAGATCGGATGGTAATGGATTGCGCCTGATAGATGCGAATGCCGCCTGCCACCTGCTCACGGAGGGCAAGGTCAGTGACCTCTACAATCGTGATATCCACGAAATCTGGCAAACTCCTGAGAATCGCCACCTGGCAGAAAACATAGCCAGGGCCCATGCCAGCCATACCGCATTTCAGGAAACCGTTTGGCACACTTTTGTCTCTGATGGCCAACGCCGCTATGTAACCTTCCATTACGTGCCATTTCATGACAGCGAAGTGCTGGTGTTCGTCAGCGATCTCACCGAGACCTGGCAGAAGCTGGAACAGGTCAGCACTTTGAGCGAGCATGTTACTGCCTTGTTCGAACGTGCCTCCACCGGGATGCTGGAAGGGCTCCCGGACAAGCTGGCAGATTGCAATGAAGCACTTTGTCGCATGACAGGCTTCGACAAGCAGGAGTTGCTTGCCATGCCGCTAGAGCAGCTGATCCATCCGGAAGACTACCCTGTGCTGACCGATGTGCTGAAAGTCGTCATCGAAAATCCCTATCAGGTTTATACCTGGCTGGGCCGGGCAAGGCGCAAGGATGGCAGCTACTATTGGGCTGACGGATCGATTACCGGCATTGTCAATGACAAGGGCGAGTTCAATTATTTCCTTGCTTCCATCAATGACGCCACGGAGCGAGAACAGGGTCAGCAGAAACTTCGCAAGTCCCTGATGGATACCGTCAGGGCAGTCTCCGCGACGGCTGAAATCCATGACCGCTACACTGCCGGGCATATGGACAGGGTCGCCGGCATGAGCCGGGAGATGGGCAAGGAACTGGGTTTCTCCACTGAAGAACTGCTGGGCCTGAGCCTGGGGGCCACCATACACGATATCGGTAAAGTCGGTATTCCCGCCTCTATCCTCAGCAAGCCAGGCAAGCTGTCGAAGGCCGAATTCACGCTGATCCAGGACCATCCCCTGCTCGGTAAAAGGATTATTGAAGATATCGACTTTCCCTGGCCCATCGACAAGATGATCGGCGATCACCATGAGCGTCTCGATGGCAGTGGCTATCCGGCTGGGCTGCGGGGGGATGACATCTCCATGGAAGCGAAAATCGTTGCGGTTACCGATGTTTTCGAAGCCCTGGTGTCGCACCGTCCTTACCGGCCCGGATTCGAACTGGCGACGGCCATAGACATACTGGAATCAGAAAAAGGCAAACTGGACCCGCAACTGGTTGAGTGCCTGCTGGACCTGGTAAATGATGGTCGCATTGATCCCACGGCAAGCCCTGGCAGTCACAAAAGGCTGCATGAAATTGGGGACAAGCTGTCGCGATTCAGCGAATTCTGATTGTCCTAAACCCTGCCTTAAATCGGATTTTCCGATTAACCCCATAAATATTATTCGTTTTACCTTTTAAAGCCTCACTCCTAGGATTTAATCACCTGCCCGGACAAACCCGAATCTTCCGGGCAGGCGTAGATTCCAGAGAGGCCTGCCAGATGCCTGTGTGCAGGCTTCGTTTGCTCTGACTGCGGAAAACGCAAGCCCCATAACTTGCATCATTGACCCAATAGAGGTGACCAATGCTAAAACGAACAATTTCTGTCATTACCATGGCCGCGATGGGACTGTCTCCACTCGCCGCTCTGCCGGTTCATGCCCAGGATGGCATGCCGAACAATAATTACTGGTGGCCCAATCGTCTTGATCTTGATCCCTTGCGTCAGGACTCGCCGGCCTCCAATCCACTCGGCGCCGATTTCGATTATGCCGAGGCCTTCGAGAGTCTTGATCTGGAAGCTGTCAAAGCTGATCTGCGCGAGCTGATGACCACATCCCAGGACTGGTGGCCCGCCGACTTTGGTCACTATGGCCCGTTCTTCATTCGTATGGCCTGGCACAGCGCCGGCACCTATCGCACCATCGATGGCCGTGGTGGTGCCGACGGTGGCATGCAGCGTTTTGCGCCACTCAATAGCTGGCCCGATAACGCCAATCTCGACAAGGCCCGCTATTTGCTCCAGCCCATCAAGAATAAATACGGCGCAGCCTTGTCCTGGGCTGACCTGATGATTCTGGCCGGTACCGAGGCCATGGATTCCATGGGCTTTGACACCCTGGGTTTTGCCGGTGGCCGCATTGATGGCTGGCAACCGGAAGAAGTTAATTGGGGCCCGGAAGGGGAATGGCTTGGCGCGGATCGTCGAACTTCCGCTGGCGAGCTGCAGGCACCTTTCGGAGCTACCCAGATGGGTTTGATCTATGTAAACCCGGAAGGCCCGGGCGGTAATCCCGATCCGCAGGCAGCCGCCGATGCCATTCGGGAAGCCTTTGGCCGCATGGCCATGAATGACGAGGAAACCGCAGCCCTGATTGCCGGTGGTCACACCTTCGGCAAGGCTCACGGTGCGGCGGATCCTTCAGAATATGTGGGACCTGACCCCGAGGCCGAAAGCATCGAAGCCCAGGGGCTTGGTTGGCAGAGCAGCTATGGCAGCGGTAATGCCGGTGATACGATTACCAGCGGCCTGGAAGGCGCCTGGACCATTGATCCTGCTTCCTGGACCCACAACTACCTGGAAAATCTGTATAACTTTGAATGGGTGCAGACCCGCAGCCCGGCTGGCGCAATTCAGTGGGAGCCTGCAGGCGGAGCCGGTGCCAATATGGTTCCCGATGCCCATGACCCCTCCCAGCGTCATGCGCCCATGATGTTTACCACTGACCTGGCCCTGAAAGTGGATCCGATCTATCGTGAGATTACCACTCGTTGGCTGGAAAACCCGGCAGAGTTCGAAGACGCCTTTGCCCGCGCCTGGTTCAAACTGACCCATCGCGACATGGGACCACCTTCGCGTTATCTGGGTGACGATGCGCCGGAACAAACCTTTGTCTGGCAGGATCCGGTACCCGAGGTAGATCATGCGCTGGTTAATGCCCAGGATGTTGCAGCACTGAAGAATGACATTCTCGATTCCGGCCTGACCACCGCGCAACTGGTGCGTACGGCCTGGGCTTCAGCTTCAAGCTACCGTGGCACCGACATGCGTGGTGGAGCCAACGGAGCTCGCGTTCGCCTTGAGCCGCAGATCAGCTGGGAAGCCAACAGTCCTGAAGAACTCGAGGGAGTGCTGGCAGTGCTGGAAGGCATTCAGGAAGACTTCAATGCTTCCGCCAGTGGCAACAAGCAGGTTTCCCTGGCCGATCTGATCGTATTGGGTGGTGCCGCCGCCATTGAACAGGCTGCCAATCGCGCTGGTATCGATGTGACGGTACCTTTCATTCCTGGCCGAAGCGATGCCAGTCAGGAAATGACTGATGTGGACTCTTTCAGTGTGCTTGAGCCAAGTGCTGATGGTTTCCGCAATTTCTTCGCCAGCAACAATGCCCGTAACCCGGCTGAAATGCTGGTGGAAAAAGCGGCTCTGCTGGGTCTGTCAATTCCGGAAATGACGGTGCTGGTTGGTGGCCTGCGTGTAATGGACGCCAATACCGATGGCGTTGAGCATGGTGTTTTTACCGACAACCCGGGCACGCTCAGTAACGACTTCTTTGTCAATCTGATCGATATGTCCACGGTCTGGTCTCGCTCACCTTCAGACGAAGGCATCTATGTGGGCCGTGATCGGGGCAGCAATGCAATCAAATGGACTGCCACTCCTGTGGATCTGATTTTTGGTTCCAACTCGGAGTTGCGTGCGGTGGCTGAATATTATGCAGCCGATGGTGCCGATGCAGTCTTTGTCAATGACTTTGTCGATGCCTGGACCAAGGTAATGACCCTGGATCGCTTCGATCTGGAAGACAATGACAATGGTCAAATGATGGCAGGGCGTTAAGCGTCGATCTGCAAGGTTGATCTGCGAAAATGAAAACGGCGACACTTTGGTGTCGCCGTTTTTTTTATGCCCTGTGAGTCTGGAGTAACAGCTAGAAAAGATCGATATCGCCAACGTCCTGATGTGACTCGACCAACTCTCCACGCGCGATCAGGTCTTCATAGCTGGCGACCTGATTCCGCCCGTGTTCCTTGGCGTAGTACAGAGCCTGGTCGGCACAGTCGATAATCTTGGGGGGAAAGGCATTGGGGGTAAATGCGGCATAACCAATACTGACCGTAACCTGACCGACATTCTGCAATTGCTGGCGCGCCACCAGTGCGCGCAAGCGCTCGAGGGCGACCACCACGTTCTCTGCCGGGATCGGTTCCAGCACAACTACGAATTCCTCACCGCCAAAGCGAAACAGCAGATCGGATTTACGGAAACAGGAACGGATATGTTGCCCAATGGTCAGGATAACCTCATCACCAAACACATGGCCGAAGCGGTCGTTGACCCGTTTGAAATGGTCGATATCAATGATGGCTAGCCAGGGCAGGTTTTGGCCCGACAAACGGCGGCGATCAGACTCAGACTCACTATAGGCCGCCGCCAGCTGTTGTTGCCTTTCCAGCATGCGATTCAGCTTGGAATCAAAAGTCTGGCGGTTTAACAGGCCGGTAAGTTTGTCTCTCTGTCCCTGATTCAGATTGCGATACAGGTTTTGGTAAATACGCAGGACAGTCGCCAGGCCGACTTCTTCGATATTCAGGGCTTGGGGACTGACCAGACAGAGTATGGCTCGATCGATGTCGTGATGGCCGGCCGGCACCAGCAACCGGTGTCCACTGCCTTTGCTGTTTTCCTGCACCTGACCGTTTTTCAGGCCATTGAATTGTTCGCCGGTCAAGGGAAAGGTTTGTGGGATATGATTCCAGTTACAGTTGCCGGCTTCATCATCTTCGTTCGGATTGAGCTGTAGTAATTGTTCATAGCTGCAATTCTGGCTGTCTTCATTGAGCAGGCCCAGACTGACTGATGAGAGCTTCATCAGTCGGGCAAGCCCAAGCAACAGGGATTCGTTCAAGAGTTCGGGCTCTGAAGCCTGTGACAGCTCAACGAGCAATTCCAGATAACGGCTATCAGGCGTGAAACTGGAATTTGCATCTGGTTTTATTGGCATAGGCTGATCACCCGGCTCGGGAGATTTTGCATTGCTTGCAAACGAAGTGTCCTGCTCCATAACCGGGTGACCGCATAGTGGCACAACTCTGAACCACCCAGATTGCGCTCTTTATTGGATTAAATGCTTGTTAGCTGCTTGTTTGTTATACGGCCATAAACTCGATTGTTTTAATCATATCCAAGCCTGAAGCCCTCTGCGACGGGTTTTCGGGGCCAATTGTGGGAATAATTCGCGCTTTGTGGGAGCCCTCCTACAGGCAAGCGATAAGAAATGGGCAGAATGGCGATATTTCAAGCGAACTCCAGCGCCAGGCCTCTATCGAACCCGTGGCACGAAAAAGGGGGCATGCTGCCCCCTTTATCTGTACCGTTTGTCTTGTGCCTGACAATATCCGGGTATTGCCGGGCGAGGAAAATCACTGCTGCTGCATTTGCATCAGTTGCATCCGCGCGTCATTGAAGCGGGCGATGATGGTTTCCACATTGGGATCGATCTCTTCCATCACCTGCATGGCAGACTGCTGGACTTCGGCCTGTTTGGTCTGGATGGCGCTATCCTGCAGGGCCTGTTGCTGGAGTTGCTGTAGTTCCTGCATGGTGGTCTGGTACTCGGCGCTGGCGTCCTGCACTGCCTGGCTCTGATCGCCGGCTTCCACTGCCTGCAGGGTCTCAATCAGTTCATCGCGCCGGCTGATCAATCCTTCGGCCGCCGGATCGATTTCAATCATCCGGTCATCAATCATGGCGATCAGGTCTTCACGCTGGGCAGAGAGTTCGTCGCTCTGGTCAAAGGCCTGCTGTTGCAACTGTTGAATCTGTTGACTGGCTTGCATCATCTGCGCATAGAGTTGCTGTTGCTCCGGGTCGACCTGCTGTTGGGCAATCGCCGTTGTGGAAGCGCTGGCAGCG
The DNA here is from genome assembly GCA_022763285.1 of Pseudomonadales bacterium. Classification (GTDB taxonomy): domain Bacteria; phylum Pseudomonadota; class Gammaproteobacteria; order Pseudomonadales; family Pseudohongiellaceae; genus UBA9145. Next base: position 36,168 of record JALEHB010000175.1, read on the forward strand.
AGTGCCAGCAGCAGTACCAGTTGACCGGTGATTTTGTTAACGAGGGGAAAGCTGTTGAGAAAGGACATTGTCGCTCCTGTCTGGTGAGATGTTGGTCAGGCTCTTTATAGCTTGGCCTGGTAAGGGATCACGACCGATGGCGGTTCTGCCAGGTCAGCACGAAACGCAGTGGTCGTGAATTGTCAAAAGCGCCCATTCCGGGCGTAGCTTGAATTGTGAGAGGAAAAGAATGGTGCAAGAAGCAGTGTGGATGTCAGTCAAACCTCGCCTGAACACAATATTGGGCCAACCCTATCATTTCGGCGCCTCGAATGCCAAACACGCCATGGCGGCTTGAACACGTGTAATCAGCGTCTGCTTCAGTTCAGGTCAGGTCAAAGTGTTTCATCTTGCGCCACAGTGTCATGCGGCTTATGCCGAAATGCCGGGCGATGGAATCCCTGTGTCCCTGGTATTTGTCAATGGCTGCCTGTAACTCTTCTTTGGTGATCAGGCGCGAAGGGACGTTCTCTTCAACTGCTGGTGCGTTCTGCCTGGTCAGGGCGGCTGCCTCATCCGCAGGCGATGGCTCCGGCATGGTCATCCTGGCGGCCTGGTCGACACGCTGTATCACCGGCGGTAACAACAGTTTGTGAATCTCTGTGTCATTCTCGTCTGCCAAAGCAGCAATGTAGGTGCAAACATTAACCAGTTCGCGGATATTGCCGGGCCAATCGTAGTGTCGAATGCAGCGATAGACTTCCTCGGCGATGGGTAGTGGTTCGCGCCCATGCTTTTGTAGTTGCTGGGCAGTAAATGCCTCGAACAGCATAACCACGTCATTGCCCCGGGACCGCAATGGTGGCAAATTAATCGGCATGACTTCAAGCCGATAGCGAAGGTCTTCGCGAAATCTGCCGTCATCCACGGCTTTTTCCAGGCTCAGTGAGGAGGCTGAAACCAGTTTCACATCAAATTTGATGGGTTTGGTCTCGCCAAGAGGCGTGTATTCCCTTTCCTGCAGCACTCGTAGCAGCTTCGCCTGCAGGGCCAGGGGTATTTCGGTAACTTCATCAAGGAACAGGGTGCCGCCATCGGCTTCCGAAAGCAGGCCCTTCTGGTCTTTTTCTGCGCCAGTGAATGCGCCTTTACGATGTCCGAACAGTTGGGACTCCAGAAGAGTCTCGGTCAGGTTGGCGCAATTCAATGCCACAAAGGCATTATCTGCACGGTCGCTTTCGGCATGGATAGCCCGGGCAATCATCTCCTTGCCGGTGCCGGTTTCACCATGGATAAAGAATGGCGCATCGCTGGATGCGGTTTTTTCGATGATGCGCAGTTGCGCCTGCATGGCGGCATCCTGGGTGAGAATGCCATGAAAACCGTCTTCGCGAATCTGGGTTTTGGGAGTGGCAGCGACGCCGGCAGATACGGATTCCTGACCAGCATCAAGCAGAGCCAGCTGTTCAGCCACCAGGGCTCGAAGTTTGTTATTGCTCCAGGGTTTGACTACAAATTTGTGAATAATCCCCTCGTTGAAGGCATCTGTCACATCATTGAAATCGCTGTATCCACTGATAAGGATGCGTCGACTTTTGGGATAGAGTTGGCTAATCTGCTTGAAAAACTCTGTGCCCAGCATGCCGGGCATACGCTGGTCGCAGAGAATCAGGTCAAATGAACGAGCCACACATTGAATCATGGCCTCAACCGGGTCGCTGAAACAGCTGATGCCGTATTCCTGCCCCCGGAATAATCTTTGAAAGGACTTCAGGACCAGTTCATCATCATCGATGATTAATATTGAATGTTGCTTCATAGGCGTGGATCAGGCACCAATTCAGGCTTGAGCAAGAAATTTTCAACAGTGCATAAGTTAGCATAGACAGGGCGTCACAGGTAAAATTAAAGCGTCCAAATCCGGGGTAGAAAGTATGAAAGGGGTTGTTTTTACTGCCTTCAATGATCTTGTCGAGCAGGAATTTGGAATAACTGTGTGGGAGGAAATACTGGAGGCAGTGAATCCAGATTCTCATGGGATTTACACGGCTGTTCAGGACTTTCCGGATGACGAAATGGTGGCGCTGCTTGGTGAGCTATCAACAAGAACCGGAATACCTGCAGAGAAGTTGTTGCGGGTTTTCGGTAAATTTCTGTTTTCAGTGCTGGCCCGAAGGCATGCGGTGTTCGTAGATCAGCAACCGGACTTATTTGAGTTTCTGAGCAGTATCGATGGCGTTATTCACAAAGAGGTACACAAGCTGTATGAAAACCCTCATTTGCCTGTTATGGACGCCAAAGCCCTGGATGAAAATACCTTGCAGGTCAGTTATCGGTCCCCCAGAAAACTGTGTCACCTGGCCGTCGGCCTGATTGAAGGGGCTGCGGATCATTATGCAACCACGGTTTCAGTGAGTCACAATCGCTGCATGCATGACGGCGCTGATTCCTGTGAGCTGGTGATTAGCAAGGTTTGAATCATGAGTGCAGAGCAGGACTACAAAAAAGCCTATGAGCGCCAGAAACTGGCGCGCGAGCGGGCCGAGGATATTCTTGAGGCTCGTTCCAGGGAACTCTATGAAGCTAATCAGACGCTTCAGGAAGCCTATAGGTCTCTGGATGCCAATAAGGAGCGGCTGGTTCAGCAGGAGAAGCTCGTCTCCATAGGCTTGTTGGCCGGAGGCATAGCTCATGAGATCAATAATCCCATTGCCTTCATCAAGAGCAATCTCGAGACCCTGACAGAATATATTCTTACTCTGAACAAGCTTTTTGTACCTTTCAAACAGGTCGGGGAGCTGACAGATCTGTCACCCGACAATGTCGATTACCGGGAGCAACTGTTGGGGCTGATCAAGCTGGCCAGAGATAATGATCTGGATTACATCATTCGTGACAGTATGGAATCGATCAATGAATGCGTCAGAGGCACCCAGCGGGTCGAAGACATCATTCTCAATTTGCGGGATTTTACTACCGGCGAACAAGAGTCGAGAAAGTTACTGGACGTCAACACGCTGGTTCGCGAAACAGTCGATCTTGCCAATGCCGAGCTCAAACACAGTGTGAATTTCCACCTCGAGCTGGGAGAAGTTCCTGGTATCTACGGCTGCAAAGGGCAGCTTAAACAGGTGCTGATTAATCTTATTACCAATGCCAGCCATGCCATGGATGGGGAAGGTGATATCTACATCAAGACCTGTGCAGAAGAAGAGGGCGCCGCGATAGAAGTGATTGACAGCGGGCCTGGTATCGAGCCTGAGAATATCAACAGATTATTCGATCCGTTTTTTACAACCCGAAATGTGGGTACCGGGACCGGACTCGGACTCTATATCTGCCACGGCATTGTAGCCAAGCATGATGGTGAGATCAGTGTAGAAAATACCCCCACTGAAGGCGCTTGCTTCAGAATCAGATTACCTGCCAGTATGCGTGGATCGGAAAGGGACTAATGACGTGACTGGACCAGATATTGACGTGAAAAACCACCCAGTAAAATTTTAAATGGAATGCCTCACAAAAGTTCGATTATTGCATGAGGTTCGGATATCTCAGCCAAACCGGGGTCATCATCATGACATCAAAACCGACAATCAACGCTGCATTGTTTAACCGTCGCCAATTTCTGCAGAATAGTCTTCTTGCCGCTGGCGCTCTGGCCAGTCAGCAAACTCTTCAGGCACAAACGGCAGACCACAATTCGTCATCCTTAAATGACGAAGACTATTGGGAGCAGGTGCGTGCACAGTTCACCTTCTTCGAGTCCCGGGTCCCCATGAATGCGGCGAACCTGTGTCCCTCGTTCCGTGCAGTTGCCGAGACTGTCGAGCGCGTCACGTTTGATATTGACGCCGATTGTTCTTTTAATAACCGGGCCAAGTATTCCACTTTATTGGAGCGGGCGAGGGAAATGATTGCTGCGCAGCTCAAAGTCAGCGCCGATGAGGTCGCTTTGGTGCGCAATACCAGTGAAGCCAATAATATGATCAATAACGGCCTTGATCTGCAGGCCGGTGATGAAGTGCTCATCTGGGATCAAAACCATCCTACCAATAATGTTGCCTGGGATGTACGTGCGGCGCGCTTTGGGATTCAGACCCGGCGTCTGTCCACGCCCGCACAACCACAGTCCCAACAACAATTGATAGACGTTTTCACCCGTGAGTTTTCTTCACAAACCCGGGTGCTGGCGCTGACCCATGTCTCCAACGTCAGTGGCATCAAGCTGCCGGTCAAGGCCATCATTGAGGCAGCCCATGAGCGGGGTATTTATGTACATGTAGATGGTGCCCAGAGCTGGGGAGCGTTCAATCTGGATCTCAAGGATATGGGTGCCGACTCCTATTCGGCCAGTGCCCATAAATGGTTTATGGGACCCAAGGAAGTCGGGCTGCTCTATGTGGCTGAGGAAAATATTGAACGCGTCTGGCCCTCGGAAGTTGCTCCTGGCTGGGGTAGTGATGCCGTGGCCGACCCGGTCGGAGCACGCAAATTCGAATCACTCGGGCAGCGGGATGATGCGGCCCTGGCGGCCCTGGCAACGGCAGCACAATTGCATAACCAGATCGGATTGCAGCGCATAGAGGACCGTATTGTGTCGCTATCCCTACGATTGAAAAGAGGAATTCTTGATGCCGGACTGGAACTGGTAACGCCTTTCTCTGCGGAGCTGAGCCATGGCGTTTGCATTATCCCTGTGGCGGGCGGAGGTGGAGAGCTGGTAAATCGGCTTTACGCTGATTACGGTCTGGCGGCAGCGCCTACCGGCGGTTTGCGGCTCAGCCCGACTATCTATAATACTGAAGCCCATATCGACCGGGCCATCAATGCCCTGACGGAGCTGCTGGCCTGACAAGGGCTTGCACATTTCTGTCGATCTTAAGATTGTGTTCAGCAAGAATACGGAACAATCACGATGACTATTATCAGTTTGCAGGAGAGCTAACATGCAATTCAACAGGGCATTCATCTTCGTTTTTCTCAGTGCTGTGGCAATGTCGGCCAGTGCCCAGAACAACTTCGATCTGGATATTCTGGATCAGGGTGAAATCATGCTGAACCTCAGTGCCAATGAGCAGACAGAAGTGGAGCAGGATACCCTGCATGCCAACCTGACTTTCTCCAGCCAGAGCCGCGACCGGGTCTCGCTGCAGGATGAAGTCAATCGCAAGATGACAGAAGCGCTGGAAATACTTGCGGGAAGCGAAGTGGAATACTCCACCCAGCAGTATCGGGTCTACCAGCTGCAATCCGGCCGACCCACCCGGGGCGAAACTGAGAACCCGGTGTGGCGAGCCCAGCAAGGTGTGGAACTGCACAGCATGGACAGTGCCGCACTGCTGGATCTGGTGGCGCAGTTACAGGAGCTTGGACTGACCATGTCGGGGCTCAATTATTCCCTGTCACCGGAGCGGCATGAAGAAGTTTCCGACAGCCTCATGGAGTCCGCCCTGGCCAGGCTGCGCAGCCGCGCCGAAGCGGCAGCAGCGGCCATGGGCAAGCGTAGCGTCGAATTCGTGGAAATCACCATGAACAATAACTTCGGCGGCGCCATGTTCAGGTCCGTCAACGCCGCCATGGCCATGGAATCCATGGATGTGGCAACCCCCGTGGCAGAGCCC
>JALEHB010000176.1 GCA_022763285.1 Pseudomonadales bacterium
ACCGAGCTGTCCTGGAATCACAGTGACATCGAATTGCCGGTGGCCAATGGTGATTTTCAGGTAGACGTGGCACAGCTGCGTGTGTCCTATTCCTTCTCGCCGCGCATGTCCCTGCAGACCCTGGTGCAGTACAACAACCAGGCCGACTCCATCGCCACCAATGTACGCTTTGCCTGGCTGCAGTCTGCCAATGCCGGTCTGTATCTGGTGTACAACGAGGTGGATGAGATGGGATTCAATCTGCGCGACAATGGCCGTCAGTTCATCATCAAGTACAGCCATATTATTGATATCTTCAATTAGGCTGTTCTGAACACAAAAAAGGCGTAGTGGATTGCATTCACTACGCCTTTTTTACTGTCTGCATTTTATTGCCGGGAAGGCTGCAATCTAGTCGTCCGAATGCAAAATCTCGGTAATGCCCTCGCGGATGCGCCGGGTAGAGATGCTCACCTCGAACAGGAACAGCAGCAGGCCGAGAATCAGCAGCGCCATGGCGCAGATAAAAAGGGTGGCAATGGCGGTGGCCAGATCCAGGCCGGTGATTTCCCCCAGGAACAGGGTCATGATCACCAGGCACACCAGCAGCGCGCCGCTGACAAACATGCGCACCGACCAGTTAACCAGACGAATCCGTTTCCACAGGGCCTCGGTTTCAGTTTGCAGAATGGAGCGATGTTCGGAATGTTTCTCGATGGCCAGCCGTGCTTCCACAACTCGCGCCCGGTCCACGACGCGGCCCAGGCGAATGCTTAGCACGTTCAACATGCCGGCGATGCCGGCCAACAGGAACACCGGCGCGACGGCAACCTGGATGACACCAGCAATGGTTTCTATGGCGTTAACGGGTTCCACGGTGCTGGAATCGGGCTCCTGAAAGTTTGATGTGCTGGGCGAGTTGCTCCGCTGCCTGCCTGCGGCAGTATAACGGAGACGGCCTGATGTCTGAAAGACATCCTTATCCGGGGACGGGAGACTCTTGTTTCAATGCCTGGGCCACGGTCTGGGCAATCTCATCCATTGGGCTGGGTTTGCCGAGGATGCGCAGATTCTCGATATCGATGCTATCCACCGCATCGAGATAGCCGGTATAGAGAATGACAGGAATATCGCTGCGGAACTGGCGAATCTGGGTGGCCAGACGCACGCCATCCATTTCCGGCATGGACAGGTCGGTAAACAACAGATCCCATTTGTCTGGTTCGCTTCTGGCGGCCTTCAGGGCCTCAGTGGAGCTGCGAAAGGCATCTACCTGATAATTCAGCTTTTCCAGAATGCGCAGATTGGCATCCAGTACCATGTCGTCATCATCCACCAGCAGGATACGGGCGCCGCTGCCACGCACGGGCTCCGGTGCATCATTGCAGGTGGCGATTGCCGCCGACTGCTCGCTGGCCGGCAAATAGATGGTGAAGATGGAGCCCTCGCCCGGTTCGGACTGCACATCGATGTAACCGTTATGGGCGCGGACAATGCGATACACCAGAGCCAGTCCCAGGCCAGTACCCTTGCCCTGGGGCTTGGTGGTGTAAAACGGTTCAAACAAACGGGACAACTGACTGGCCTTGATGCCCTGGCCGGTATCGGAGATGGCGATGCTGACATAGGCACCCGGTGTAACTTCCTGGCCGCCTATCTTGCTGTCGGCAGCCAAATGCTGGTCCCGTGCCGCAATACGGATCACGCCCTCATTGTTCATGGCATGCTGGGCATTGATGCAGATATTCATGATGGCCTGCTGGAGCTGATTCTCATCACCGTCGATGGCATTGAGATTCCTGTCTATAGCCAGTTCCAGCTGGCACTCCCGTGGCAGAAAGGCACGTATCTGGCCAGCGGACTCTTCGATCAAGGCGGCCAGGTCCAGCTTCTCCGAGTTGCGGGTGGCCGACTGCCGACTGAACATCAGTATCTGCGATATCAGGCCCTTGGCGCGGTTACTGGCAGAAATAATATTGCTCAGGCGGGTATTGGCCTGTTCCGGTTGGTTCAGGGTTGCCTTGGCCAGTTCTGCATTGGCCATGATGGCCATGAGAATATTATTGAAATCATGGGCGATACCGCCGGCCAGACTGCCCAGGGCTTCCATTTTCTGGGTGGTCTTTAATTCTTCTTCAGCCTGTTTGCGCCGCGAAATGGCCTGCAGCAACAGGGTGATCAGGGCCAGTTGCACCACTATCACCAGGGAGGTAGCGCCAATCCACCAGAAATTCTCACGCCAGTAGTTTGGCGGATCATTGAGAATAATGCTGTCTTCAGGGAGCAGGTTACGGCTGATACCAAAGTGATTGAGCCGGCCACCATCGAACATATATTGGGTGGGTGCAAAGGAAATCAGGGGCGGCTCGGCATCGGCCAAATACTGTTGGGTAATGTCGAAAGTGGCCTCGGCATAACCCTCGGCGACACTCATATTGCCGCCGACCGCGCCACGACCGATTTGACTGTCGAACATGGAAAACACCGGTATATTAGTTTGCCCCTGCAGCAAGGAATTAATACTGATGGTTCGCTGCGCCTGACCACTGTTGTCGGTGTCATAGGTCGACAGCACGATGGCGCTATTTCGGGTTTGGCTGCTTTCGAGCTCTCTCACCAGTTGATCCGGAGTCAGACCCTGCAAAACAGTGACTTCTGCTGACACAGCGGAAGACTCAACGGAATCGACTATTCGGGACATATAGGCAAGATCACCGGCGCCGCTGCCGCCCACCAGATAGAGCTGTTCGAGGTCCGGCAACAGGCGCTGCATCAATGCCAGGGTTTCCCCGGTTGCCGTCTCCACCGAACTGGCCAGGGCAAATTCCCGTTGTGGCTCAAGGCTTTCCAGAATGGTGTCATCGGGCAGCACATAGAAGCGCCTGGCCCGGGGCGCAATGATATCGGAGTAATTGCGAATGAAATGTCCGGCCTCGGGAAAGATGGAAATCAGCAGATCGATTTCCTGGGCCTCGAATTGCATTTGCAGGGACTGGGCCTTGCGTTGATTGCTGGCCTCGTCGGAATTGACCAGTGACAGAAATACCGGCGTTGCATAAATGTTGTCGATCCGGGAAAGGTGGCGGGTAAGCACCGCATTGAAAGACTGCTCCCAGGCACCGATGTCGGTGCTGCTGTAAAGAATCAGCGCCTGTTTCTCTTCCTGTGCCTGGCTTGTCCCGATCGGCAGCAATGCAGCCAGCAAAGCAGCCAGTGACAGCGCTGCAGTTCTCAGGCGGGAGTATTTATTGTTCGTCAGGCTTTTCACGGGCTAAGCAATATTTTTGAACGCGCGCAGATAAGCAGACCGCTGTGCTGGCGTCAGTTGTTGTTTTAATCGACCTGGTATTGCCGGGCTGCGAAAACACTGAATCGCGATCAATCCCTGATCCTGATTCGACGCAGCGACAACGATAGGCCAGTTTATTGCCGGCGCGCCCTGTCTGCTACTAGGGTATACCTCAGCCAGAGCCTGTCTGAGCTGCGCTGCCCGGTTCACGGTCGCTGTCCTGTTATCGCTTTTGACATTCTGCATCACTCGATATTGCCCGCACTGCTTGTTCCGATGCAGATTGCTGCAGGGCCTTTTGCAGCGCAGCGGAAATCTCAGGCATGGAGAATGGTTTCTTGATGATCTGAATGTCGTCCAGATCCGGGGTATTGAGGGTGTTGAGCGCGTCGAGATAGCCGGTACAGAGAATACAGGGCAGGCCGGGTATGGCCAGGCGGATATTGTTGATCAGGCGAACACCATCCATTTCCGGCATGGAAAGATCGGTTAATAACAGATCAATATCTCCCGGATTGTCTTCGGCATACTTCAATGCAGCCACGGAACTGCTAAAGGCTGTTAGCTGATAACCCAGAGTTTCCAGACTCTGGCGATTGGCATCAAGCACCATATAGTCATCGTCCACCAGCAACAATCGCTCGTTGTTGCCCTGCAGCATGGTGCCCGGAACCGTGGCATTCTGATTGGGCGTTTCATCGCTGGGGTGCAGGTAGACAGTGACTTCCGTGCCCTGGCCCGGCTGTGAACGGACATCTATATAGCCATTGTGGGCCTTGACGATCTGGTAGACCAGCGCCAGTCCCAGACCGGTGCCCTTGCCCGAGGGCTTGGTGGTATAGAAGGGTTCGAAGATATGTTTGAGGTCCTCGGCTTCGATGCCGCTGCCGCTGTCGGCAATACGAATCGTGATGTAATTGCCGGCGGGTATGGTCTGATCCAGGAAATTCAGCTGCCCATCGAGCTTGCAGTATTCAACCAGCACCTCGACGACGCCATGATTGTCCATGGCGTGCTGGGCATTGATACAGAGATTCATCACCACCTGATGAAGCTGATTGGCATCGGCCTGCAGCACCACAGCGGGCAGCTCACATTGCAGCTTGATCTGGCAGCCCGGTGGCATGATCTGGCGGATATGATCAATCGAATCATCCATCAACTGGCACAGCTGCACCGCCTGTCGTTCCTGTTGCCGGGACTGGCGACTGAACAACAGTATCTGACCCACCAGATGTTCAGCCCGGTCACTGGCGGATTCGATGCGGGCCAGTTTCTCCCTGACTTTTTCATCATCCCCCAACTGCATGGTGGCCAGTTCAGTATTGGCGCTGATAGCCATGAGGATGTTGTTGAAATCATGGGCGACGCCGCCGGCCAGAACACCCAGGGCTTCCATTTTGCTGGCTTCACGCAGCCTCGCTTCGGCTTTGCGGCTGCGCTGGCGCGCCGCCAGCAATAATCCGATCAGCAGGAACTGAATGGCCATCACCGCCGTGACGATGGAAATCCACAGGCCATAGTCACGCCAGAAGCTAAACGGTTCCTGGATGATTTCACTGCCCGGGGGCAGCAGGCTGCGATCGATATTGAAGCGGTTAAGTTGCGCGCCATTGAACAGGTAGTCGGTTTCTACACTGGCAAATCCTGACGTGGATTGTCCCGCAAGCATCTCGCGGGTCACATCATAGGCGGCTCGCGCATAGCTGGCTGCCGAGGTGATGCTGCCACCGAGGGCGCCATTGGCTGGCAGGGTATCGGTATTGCCAAACACGGGAATATCCAGAGATTCGGATAACTCCTGTGCGATCACCAGGGTCCGGTAGGGCAGGCCATTGCGATCCATGTCATAGGTAGTCATCAATACTGCGCTGTTGGCATCGGCCGCTTGCAGTTCGTTCAGCAGTTCATCCAGCGGCAATCCGCTCAGGTAATGAAACTCCAGTGGACTGTCCAGGGCTGAGAGGGTTTGCCGATAGCGCTGCATATAGCTCAAGTCGCCATCGCCAGCACCGCTGATTACATAGACTGTTTCCAGCTCCGGAAGTATCACCGGCATCAGGCGTGCGGTGGCATCCACTGCAGTGGCGATGGCACTGGCGATAACTGCTTCATTGGGCCCCAGGGAGTCCGGGTCGGTATGCACATCGGCGCCGGGCAGGACATGCAGAATTTTGGCCTCCGGCGCAAAGACGTGGCTCCACTGATGCACAAAACTGTTGGACTCCGGCAGTACCGGAATCAGCAGATCAATCTTGCTGTTGCTGTATTTGAGCGCCAGGGACCTGGCGATCAATTCATATTCTTCCGGTTCGGCATTGATCAGGGCCACGAACTCCGGCGTGAAGTATTGCCCCAGCTCCGGCCCCAGATGCCC
>JALEHB010000177.1 GCA_022763285.1 Pseudomonadales bacterium
GAACGAAAGGCAGGGGAGGTTCGACCCAGGGCGATGGCCACCAGGATTTCCTCTTCCATGGTCAGGCCCAGGCCGCCGTATTCTTCCGGGATGGTGAGGCCGAACAGTCCCAGTTCCTTCATTTCCTGCAGGATGTCATCGGGCAATTTGCCTTCTTCGGCCATCTGGTTTTCGGCCGGAACCAGTCGTTCCCTGACAAAGCGCTCGATCATATCGACCAGCTGTTTGATTGTTTCTTGATCGCGAATCATCTGGAATCTCCTGCAAAATTCGAGCGCCAAAGCTAGCATAATGCCCCATTTTATGCGACTTGCACGACCATAATGGCGGGTTACCCCGGATCAAAATCGCGTGCTAGAATGGCTGCCCCTGCCGTTTTCAACACGGCACAGTGAATGGCAACCGGAGGCAAGGATTCGCAGCCGGCATCGCCATTACAACGACAATTCAGACTACAGAGATTAATGCATGGCAAGTCAAGAACTCACTGAAGCCTTCATCTATGACGGTGCTCGCAGCGCTTTTGGTCGTCACGGTGGTGCGCTGGCACCGGTCCGGCCGGACGACCTGCTGGCCCATATCATCAAATCCGTGGTTGAGCGTAATGCCTTTGAGGCTGGCGCCTATGAGGATGTGATCATGGGCAATACCAATCAGGCCGGTGAAGATTGCCGCAACGTGGCGCGCTTCGCCGCCCTGCGCGCCGGACTGCCCGTGGAAGTGGCAGGTCTTACCGTCAACCGTCTTTGTGCCTCGGGCCTGGCAGCTACGCTGGCCGCGGCCAATGGTGTCAAGGTGGGCGAGGGAGAGTTGTTTCTGGCCGGGGGGGTCGAGTCCATGAGTCGGGCACCGCTGGTGCTGTCCAAGGCACAGTCTCCCTATGATCGCGGTCAGACTCTGGCTGACAGTACCCTGGGTGCTCGCTTCACCAATCCGGAATTTGCCAGGGTCTATGGCAATGACAGCATGCCGGAGACGGCCGACAATATTGCCAGTGACCTGGGCATTTCCCGTGAAGATTCCGATGTCTTTGCCGCTGCTTCCCAGGCCAAATACGAGGCGGCGCGGGCGGATGGTTTCTTTGCCGATGAAATCATTGCCATTGATGTGCCCCAGGGCCGCAAGAAACCGCCTGCGACTGTGGACGCTGACGAGCATCCGCGCCCCGGGTCCGATCTGCAGACTCTTGCCGGACTGCGCAGCCTGTTTGAAGGTGGTGTGGTCACCGCCGGCAATGCCTCCGGAATCAATGACGGGGCGGCGGCCCTGATTGTGGGCAATCGGGCAGTCGGTGAAAAATACGGCGTCAAACCCAGGGCCAGAATCATTGCCGGCGCCGCAGCCGGAGTTGAGCCCCGGGTCATGGGCCTGGGACCAGTCTTTGCCATACGCAAGGCACTGGCTCGTGCCGGTCTCACACTCGGGGATATGGACATCATCGAAATCAATGAAGCCTTTGCCACCCAGGTTTTGGGTTGTCTGCAGATGCTGGAAATCGATTTTCAGGATAGTCGCGTTAATCCTAACGGCGGTGCCATTGCCGTGGGCCACCCCCTGGGGGCATCCGGTGCACGTATCGCGCTGACCACGCTGCGTCAGCTTGAACGCAGCGGCGGTCGCTATGCGGTGGTCAGTCTGTGTATCGGTATCGGCCAGGGTCTGGCCATGGTCATGGAACGTCTGGATCAGGCCTGATCAAACACTCAGTTAAAGGAACAATTATGTCAGAAGTCGTCAGCTATGAAGTGAAAGATTCAATCGGCGTCATCAGCGTCAACAACCCACCAGTCAATGCCCTGGCCCAGGTGGTTCGGGAAGGTATCCTGAAGGCAGTGCAAACAGCCCAGCAGGATGATTCGGAGGCAGTGGTACTGCGTTGTGAGGGTCGTACTTTTATAGCCGGCGCCGACATCACCGAATTTGGCAAGCCGCCCAAGGATCCCTGGCTGCCGGAAGTACTGACGGCGATTGAAAATTCCAGCAAGCCGGTAATCGCGGCTATTCACGGCACCGCCCTGGGTGGAGGCTTTGAAGTGGCGCTGGCTTGCCATTATCGCTGCGCCATTGCCTCGGCCAAGGTGGGGCTGCCGGAAGTCAATCTTGGTCTGTTGCCGGGTGCCGGGGGTACCCAGCGGGTGCCGAGAGTGGCTGGCGTCAAGGCAGCGCTGGACATGATTACCAGCGGCAAGCCAGTGCCGGCAGCCAAGGCCAGGGACATGGGCCTGATTGATGAGGTGCTTGCCGGTGAGGATCTGGAAGCGGCAGCCATTGCCTATGCCAAAGATCTGCTTGCCTCCGGCGCTCCCCTGAAGCGTATTCGCGATATCAGTATCGATCCTGCCACTGTTGAGCCTGGCTTTTTCGATGAGGCGCGCAAGCGTCTGGCCAAACGGGCCCGTGGCCAGATTGCGCCGGACCGCATCGTCAGTTGTATCCAGGCGGCGGTTGAGCTACCCATGGACGAAGGCCTGCAGCGTGAGCGGGAACTGTTTCAGGAACTGGTGGCTTCGCCTGAGTCTGCTGCCATGCGCCATATTTTCTTTGCCGAGCGTCAGGCTGCCAAGATCAGGGACCTGCCAAGAGAGACGCCGATACGCGACATCAACAAGGTCGCCATCATCGGCGGCGGCACCATGGGGGGTGGCATTGCCATGTGCTTCGCCAATGTGGGCATCCCGGTGATCATGATTGAAATCAATGACGAGGCGCTGGAGCGGGGGCTGGGAATTATCCGCAAGAACTACGGCATTACGGTGAAGAAGGGCAAGATGAGCGAGCAACATATGCAGTCACGCCTGGAATTGATTTCCGGAAGCACTGACTATGGCGATCTGGCCGATGTGGATCTGGTCATTGAAGCGGTATTTGAAAACCTGGACCTGAAAAAGGAAATCTTTGCCAAACTGGATACTGCCTGCAAGCCGGGTGCAATCCTTGCCACCAATACCTCCTATCAGGATGTTAACGCCATTGCCGCGGCCACCTCCCGGCCCGATGATGTATTGGGTATGCATTTCTTCTCGCCCGCCAATGTGATGAAACTGCTGGAAGTCGTGCGCGGCGACAAGACCGCCGACGATGTACTGGCCACAGCCATGAAAATTGGCAAGGCCATCGGCAAGGTTTGTGTGATGTCCGGTGTCTGCTATGGCTTCATCGGCAATCGAATGCTGGGCGGCTATGGCCGTGAGGCACAAATGTTGTTGCTGGATGGTTGCACCCCGCGCCAGGTGGATTCTGCCCTGGAAAAATTCGGCATGGCCATGGGGCCGTTGGCCATGGGTGACCTGGCCGGACTGGATGTGGGCTACAAGGCCCGACAGGCGCGCACGGATCTTCCGGATGATCCACGTCTGTACCGTATGGGTACGGTACTGGTGGAGATGGGCCGACATGGCCAGAAAACCGGCTCCGGGTTTTATAAATATGATCCTGAAACCCGTGCCCGCCTGGACGACCCCGAAGTGGAATCCCTGATTCGAAAGCAAGCCGAAGACCTGGGTGTGGAACAACGGGAAATCAGTGAGGAAGAGATTCTGCAGCGTTGCTTCTACCCCCTGATCAATGAGGGCGCCCTGATACTGGAAGAGGGTATTGCCCAGCGGCCCAGTGATATCGATGTGGTCTATGTCTATGGCTATGCCTTTCCCGCGGCCAAGGGTGGCCCCATGTTCTATGCCGATCAGGTCGGTCTGAAAAATGTCTATGACAAGATCTGTGAGTTCCGCGATCGCTACGGCGAAGACTATTGGAAGCCGGCGCCCTTGTTGAAAGAGCTGGCAGAAAAAGGCAGCAGCTTCGCCGAGTGGGCAGCTCAGCAGAAATAAGCGCAATCTGACTAAAAGGCACCCTCCGGGGTGCCTTTTTGCTTGCCGGCGCACTATTCTTCAATTCTGACAGTAACAAAGAAAGGACTTGCCATGATTTCCTATCAGACAGCAACGCCGGGTGCACCACTGGTTGAAGTAACAAGCGATACACCGGTGCCGGGGGGCACCGAGGTGCTGCTAAAAACCGTAGCCTGTGGGGTGTGTCACTCGGATATCCATTTGCACGACGGCGTGTTTGAACTGGGTGCCGGCAAGCAACTGGATGTGGGCCGCCAGGGATTGGTGCTCGGC
>JALEHB010000178.1 GCA_022763285.1 Pseudomonadales bacterium
GCATCAGCGCCGATGCATTTGATGTCCTGGTGGGTGCCTCCGGCGGGCCGAAATGGTTTGTGCTGCATGGCCTGGACCAATACCTGTTTGGTGACTTTTTCGCCGGGCGTAGCAAGCCCCTTTACACCCTTGGATCAAGCGCAGGTGCCTGGCGCATGTGCTGCCTGGCCACTGCCGATCCGGTAGCGGCAGTGGATCGCCTGGCACATCATTACAGCCACGAGCGCTATTCCAGCAAACCCGAAACCACCGAGGTAACTCAACAGGCCTGGGCCATGTTGCACAAGGTGCTGGGCGACTCCGGTGCTGCCGAGATTGTTGCCAACCCGGTGTTTCGGACCCATGTAATTGCCGATCGCTGCCGCGGCCTGAAAACGGATGCGAGGCCCTGGCGCCAGGCTCTGCATCTGGCAGCCAGCGCCACCAGTAATGCCCTCAGCCGGCGCAGTCTGGGCTGGTTTTTTGAGCGCACAGTATTTACGCCCGAGCCCCGGAACTCTCCCTGGCAGGCGCTGGATGATCTGCCGACGCGCTTGTCAGCGCTGCGTGAAGACAATGTTTTCGCAGCCATGATCGCCAGCGGTTCGATTCCCTTCGTGCTGGACGGGGTGCGCAATATCGACCACGCCAGAGAGGGTTTGTACTGGGACGGGGGAATTACCGACTATCATTTCGATCTGCCATTCTGGCAGGGTGATGGTCTGGTGTTATATCCGCATTTTCAGGGCGCGGTGATACCGGGCTGGTTCGACAAACACTTACCCTGGCGACAGGCCCATCGGCAGAACTACCATAATGTGGTTATCCTGGCACCCTCACCGGAATTTGTGGCCAGCCTGCCCAATGGCAAATTATCTGATCGAAGCGACTTCGAAAACTTTGACTATGCACAGCGCCTGGAGATTTTTCAGCAGGTGCTGGCGCGGGGACAGGAGCTGGCAGCAGAATTCGCAGAAATTGTGCAGCATGGTATAAAGCCCGAACAAGTCAGGCCTATTGCCAATCTGAAATAAGGGCAGTGCCGGCTGGATAATGCAGGATGAAACATGATTCGTGAAGCGACAATGAAAGACAGCCCGGCCATCGCCGGGATCTATAACTGGTATATCAGCAATTCAACCATCACCTTTGAAGAAGACGAGGTGGAACCCGGTGATATGGCCCAGCGCATGGTGGTGGCGGACCAGACCCGACCCTGGCTGGTGCTGGAAATCGATGGCGACATCCTGGGTTTTGCCTGTGCCGGTTTGTGGCGTCGCCGTTCGGCCTATCGTTTCGCCCGGGAAACCAGCATCTATGTCCATGAGCAACATTTTGGCAAAGGCTATGGCCGGCAACTCTATGAACGACTGCTTGATGAGCTACGACAGACTGACGTCAATGTAGTCATTGCCGGTATCGCCTTGCCCAATGAGCGCAGCATCGAATTGCATGAAAAACTGGGTTTTGAAAAAGTCGGTCATTTTCACAAGGTAGGCAAGAAATTCGGCAAGCAACTGGACGTGGGCTACTGGCAGTTAAGTCTGGAGCAGAACTGAGATGCGCCCTTGCCTGATTGGGTTGCTGCTGTTGTTGTCCCAGACTGGCTGCGTGGTGGCAGTAGTCGATACGGCCATCGACAGCACCGTGGCAGTGGCCAGTCTGCCGGTGAAGGCGGCGGCCGCGACGGCCTCGCTGGTGCTGCCCGATGGCGAGGATGAGGCAGACAAGGAGACCGCTGATGAGCATTAAGCCAGGCGATTATGACGTACCGGAAATTTATCGACATTGGCCCGGCGATACTGCCGAGGATGCCATCGGTCCGTTTTTTTTTCGCATGGAGGGTGAGCATCCACGCAGCGCATTCCGCGCCCGGCAACAACACTGCAATGCCCATGGCTCGGTTCATGGCGGTATCCTGATGACCCTGGCCGACTATACGCTCTGTCTGGGCGCCAATGGCGGCGAGCAGCAATATGTGGCCACGGTGAGTTGTAATAATGAGTTCATCGCACCGGCCCAACAGGGTGATCTGATTCTGGGGCAGGGCGAGGTGCTAAGGCGCGGCAAGTCCCTGGTGTTTGTGCGCTGTGACTTGCGGGTGGACGAGCAGATCATTGTCAGCAGCAGTGCGGTGATCAAACTGCTCAGGTCTTGAGCGGGCCTGGTGCCGGGTCACACTGAATTGCTGTATCAGGACAAAAAAGTATCCCGAAGCGCCTGCGGGGATTCAAAGATAAAAGCCGGTTTTTCTTGCTCCAATTCCTCCCGGTCACCATAACCCCACAACACGCCGGCTGAGGCGAGTTGATTGCTATGGGCAGCCGACAAATCTACCGCCCGGTCGCCGATCATGATTGCCTGCGGGCCGATCTCACCACTGGCCAGCAATTCCCGAAGTTGATCGGATTTTTTCATGCCATAGTCCGGGCCCGAGACAAAGTCGAAATAGCCATCCAGTTCAAACAGCCGCAAAATCTTCACTGCATTGGCTCGCAGTTTGGAGGTGCACACGGCCATTCGGTAGCCGGCAGCCTTCAGTGCTTGAAGAGTTTCGGGAATGTCGGGATACAATTTGTTTTCGGCATAACCGAACTCGCCATAGCGTTCCCGATAGGAGTCCACCAACTGGCGAATAAATTGCTCGTCGTCGCTGTCGGCAAACAGGGACAGGGTTTCTTCCAGGGGCGGGCCAATGCGACGGCGAATCTCGGCCTCGCTGCGTGGTTGCAGTTTATGGCAGGTGAGGGCGAAATTCATGCAGCGCAGGGTGCCCAGCAGAGGATCACTGAGGGTGCCATCGAGATCAAAGACCAGGGTGTCATAGCGCATGGTGTTGGTCCTCAGACACGATAGACCTTTGCGGCGGTCCCGTAAAACAGGGCCTGTTTTTCGGTTTCACTGTAGTGGGCGGCCATTTTCTTGAAGGCATTCCATAAAACCCCGTAGCTGACAGAAAGCCGGTCCACCGGAAAATTGCTCTCGAACATACAGCGTTGGGAGCCGAAGCAATCGATCATGTGACGGTAATACTGCTCCTGAGTTGCCACGATTTCATCGGAGCCCGGAGGTTTGTCGGCCTGGTCCCAGCCGAAGCCATTGTCGGGCATGGCCAGGCCCCCGAGTTTGACATAGACGTTCTCACAGCGGGAAAGCGCTTTCATGTCCTGTTGCCATTGCCGAAAAATCTCATCACGGCAACCGCGATAGAGTCCAACCCCCAGAGGCGTGCCGAAATGATCCAGTACCAGTGTGCATTCGGGAACGGCCTGCGCCAGTTCAATAAAATCCTGGTTCTGATGATGATAGTGCCAGGTATCATAGGTCAGACCTTTGCTGGCCAGTAGCCGCAGCCCCTGGCGAAAGGATTCCTTGCCATAGAGATAGGGCGGTGCCTGCAGAGCGATTGATAATTGTTCAGGATGTTTGTCGCGGGCGCCGGCATGACGAATACCACGGAAGCGGCCGTTGCAGATTTCCTCGTGACGGGCCAGCACTTCTTCCAGTAGTTCCGGCGCAGTTTCCGCCAGGGTCAGATCGGCAAAGGCAATGATGCCGGCAATCTCCGCCTTGCCTTCGGCTTCACTGCTGAGCCGGGCCTGTTCACTGACATAGAGGGTTTCACCGGTAGGACGCAGATGTTCCGGGCCCTCACGCAGGTAAAAGGCCCGGCATTCCATGAACAGGGTTTTGACAATATTGTGGCCACTGTCGGTGTCCGCCCAGAGGTTTTCCAGCAGGTAGTCGCCACCCGGGCGTTTTTTCCACAGGTGATGGTGGGGATCGATGATGGGGCGATCCGGCTCCAGTATCTCCTCGACATGCTGGTCGAGCCAGGCCTGGGTGCCGGGTTGTGGTCTACTCATGGCGATACTCTGTGCAAGTCACTGACCGAAGCCTTTGGCGGCGGGGTCAGAGGCTGAGCATAACACGAAGCATGGGCGCTTCATCCCATCGGTGGCTAGCGGGGACTTGCTTGGTGTAGACTGCTGGCAGCCTCGCAGTCAGGCGGCGCCAACAACCATAGCGACTTGCAACGCGCGGCGCGTAAAAGCAATAACAATCAGGAGCCCTGCATGAGCATCACCTCGGTCATTATTATTCTTTATCTTGGCTTCTTTGTTGCCTTTGGTATCTACCTGAATCGACACAAGGGCAGTGCCAGTGACTGGGCCATCGGCGGCGGCACCCTGGGGGTGTTCATGCTTGCCGCCGGCGTGGCAGGGACGCGCATCGGCGGAGCCGGTACTTACGGGGTTGCCGGTGATGTCATCAACGAGGGATTGGGTCACCTCTGGTACGGCGTGAATTCCTTTGCGGCGCTGTTTCTGGTGGGCCTGTTTTTTGCCATTCCTTACCGCCGTTTGCAGGTCGTAAGCGTCGGCCAGGTCTTCGATCACCGCTTTTCATCCTATCGCTGTCAGTGGCTCACCAGTCTTTGTGTGCAGGCCGAATATCTGGTGATCAATATCATCGAGCCCTATGTCATCGGCTCCATTGTCAGCGGTGTGACGGGCCTGCCCTTCGTGGTGGGTGTAGCGATTGGCGGTTTCCTGATCGTGCTGTTTACTGTAACCGGCGGCCTCAAGGGTACTGCCTTTGCCAATGTGGTGCATTGCACGGTGATCATATTCGGTCTGCTTTTGGTGGGTATGGTGGCCATGAACAATCTTGGCGGCTGGGATGCGGTGGTGGCCACCACCAGCGAGCAACTCAGCCAGGCCAACAAGGACGAAGTGAGATGGTGGAGTTTTACCGGTATTGGCTGGGCAACCATCATCGCCCTGTTTATCTCCGCCACCATCCATACCCCGGCCGCCTCGGTCTATGCCAACTATGCCAGCTCTGCTGCCAGGCAGGATTATCTGATTCCCGGTTTTTTTCTGGCGGGTGTAGTGGCGGCCCTGATGCCTCTGGTGGCAGGTTTTATTGGCATTCTGACCCTGGCCAGCTATGGCGCGGAAAGCGGTCTGAGCAGCTATCTCAATATTGCCCAGTTGGCCATTGATACCGGCCCCATACTCGGTGGTATTGCTCTGGCGGCGGTGCTGGCGGCGGTTATTTCCTCCGGGGCGCCGATCCTGCTGGCCAGTTCCACCATGTTCGTTAACGACTGGGTGCCGGGCTCGAAAAACTTTGACAGTGATACCAAGCTGCGTGCCTACAAGATAGTCACTGTGCTGTATGGCACGGCGGCGGCAGTGATCGCCTGGCTCGGCAATATCAGTTCGGTATTGCAGTTGCTGCTGTTGGGCTTTGCCATGGTGGTGCCGCCGGCAATCGCCGTGGGCTATGTGTTTTACTGGCGCAAGACCACTGAGCTGGCGGTCTTCTGGGGCATGGCCTCGGGCTTTATTGGTGGCCTGGTGATGTGGCTGTTCAACACCCTGTTTGACGGGGCGGAAAATGCCACTGCCGGCGGTTTTGCCCAGTTCTGGTATGAATTGATTGAGGCGATGGGAGAATGGCGCGATCCTTCCTTCCTGACCCTGCTACTGCCTTTGATTGTAATTCCTGTGGTGTCCCTGCTGTTCCCCAACAAGGAAGATGACAAGGAGCAGGAAGAGCAGTTTTACCAGCGCCTGGGCAGAATTCGCAAGAATTTCGACTGGGCCTGACAATCCGGCAGCAGCACTATTGTGTGCTGCTGCCGCCCGGCTTGATTATCTGATACTCAAGAGTCTAGCGCTGTAGCTGGCCGCTGGCCTGTATCAGGAAGGGGCCGGGTGTCTCATAGCTTTGCTGCAGCAGCTTGCACAATTCCTCGGCTGTCTCGGCCTTCCCACCTGGCACACCGAAACCTTTGGCAATGGATACCCAGTCCATGGTGGGATTGGAGATATCAAACAGGCTGGCGGCAATCTCACCGGGGTCACTAACGCCTATTTTTTCGTATTCATTGGTAAGAATATTGTAGACATTATTGGCGAAAATCAACGTGGTGACATTCAGGCCTTCCCGGGCCTGGGTCCACAGGCTCTGAATGGTGTATGCGGCACCTCCGTCACCAAGCAGTGCCAGCACCGGCCGGTCAGGGCAAGCCAGGGCCGCACCGGTAGCGCAGGGGCCGCCCTGGCCGATGGCACCTCCGGTCAGGCTCAGCCAGCTATTGCTGGCAGCGGACTGACAGAACGGATAGGCGGAATTGCCGCCGCCAGAATCGGTGCAAACGATGACCTCTTCGGGCAGGGTAGCAGCGATGGACTGAATAATAATTTTGGTGCTGAGTTCACCGCTGGGTCTGGCAATCTCCTGCTGTTCATAGCGGCTCACGGTTTCCTTGCTGGCCCCGACCCGATCTGCCAGTCGTGCCAGTGCATCGATGGCATCATCCTGTTTGAAACTGAAACGGTGTACCTCACAGCCCTCAGGTATCAGTTGGCTGGGTACTCCCTGATAGGCAAAGAAACTGGCCGGGACTTCGGCATTGACCAGCACCAGATGCTTGACGCCCTCCAGGGCAGAGAGGATCTGTTCCGGAAAATAGGGCAGGCGTTCAACCTTGACCCGTCCGGGCCCGCCATCGACACGGCCGGGGAAGGTGCTGTTCAACAAGCGGCAACCGGTTTTGCTGCTGATCTTGCTGGCCGATTCCATGGCGGCCTGTTCGGTGGCGTGGTGTTCCATTAACAGGGCAACCTGCTCGCCGCTTTCCAGCAGTTTGGCGATTGACTCGATGGCCGCTTCTTCGACACAGGCCCGCTGTGGCAGCGGATTGGGTTTGGCTGGCCCGGGAGAGTCGCCCCAGGCAGCATCGGCGCCCATGATCAGAGTGGCAATCTGGCCTTCACTTCCCGGAGTCTGGCGCAGGGTAGCGGTATAGGCATCGGCGCCATCCTGGGCAAGACTGGCGGCAGTGGAGCAGGATTTGGTCCAGCAGGAATAATTGCGTGCCAGGGTGTCGATGTCGGATGTCAGCGGCGCATCGTAGCCCACATGATAATTGGGATGATTGCCAACGACATTGATAATGGGAGAACCGGCGCGGCGGGCATTGTGCAAATTGGCAATACCATTGGCCAGGCCCGGGCCCAGGTGTAGCAAGGTTGCAGCCGGTTTGCCGGTCATGCGCCCAATGCCATCGGCGGCCCCGGTGCAAACGCCTTCAAACAGCGCCAGCACCGATTTGATCTGTGGTACGGCATCGAGCGCCTGAACCAGGTGCATTTCGGATGTGCCGGGATTGGCGATACAATATTCAACGCCGCAATCGGCAAGGGTTTGTATCATGGCGGTAGCGCCATTATTCGGTTTTGCTGCTTTGCTCATGGCGGGCTCGTTGCTGTCCTGATCAATTGAATTCGTAGTGGATGTTGTTGCTGCCCTGATGATGAATGTAACGGGGATGGATGGCAACCGTCCCGGTCAATGGCCTGGGCGCCACATCAGAACAAGCCGGAATCAGCTATGAGCAGAAAAGTGGATGAAGATTTCGTATCCCATGTGGTGGACCTGTTGCAGGGGCTTGGGCCGGTGTATGCCAGGCGCATGTTCGGCGGGCATGGCATTTTTCTGGACGGTTTGATGTTTGGCTTGCTGGCTGACCGGGAGTTGTACTTCAAGGTCGATGCAGTCAATCGTGAGAGTTTTGTTGAACTTGGTCTGCAGCCCTTTACCTATTACAAGCAGGGCAAGCCCATGGCACTGTCCTATTTTCAGGCGCCGGAAGAGGCACTGGAAAGCCTGGAAGTAATGAGCGAGTGGGGCAATAGCGCCTTCGCCGCAGCCCTGCGAGCGGCAGCCAAAAAACGGCCTCGCAAGAAATCCGGGAAGTCGACGCGCCGCGGGACCAGTGGACGGGGAAAACCGGCCTGATTCGCGCAAGCGGCCAGTCACGCGGCAGTCGGTGGCTGGCTTGCGTCCACTGCCGCTGGCGAGGCCGACAAAAACCTGTGCCGGCTGCATAAATGGGTTAAACTCGGTCCGTTGATAAATATCAGTATTTCTGAGGGGGAATAATGAAGACCAGATTGCTAAGCCTGTTTACGGCTTCTGCGCTCTGTGCCGGGATGGCACAGGCCCAGAATGATAATTATGAAGCGCCTCGTACCCAATGGGGCCAGCCCGATCTGCAGGGTGTGTGGAATTTCAGTTCCGTGATTCCCATGCAGCGTCCGGCTTTCTTTGGTGACAAGCAAACCCTGACGCCGGAAGAGATCGCTGCACTGAGCGAGCAAACCGAAGCCGGTTTGCAGGCCATCAATAATTCCGGTGCCGGTGGTTACAACACTTTCTGGACCGAAATGGGCCACGGTGATGACAACCGTACCTCCCTGATTGAATACCCGCTCAATGGGCGTCTGCCGGAAGTGCAGGAAGGCGTGCCGGTACAGCGTGGTGGTCTGGGTCCTGATGAACCCGGTGAACGTCCCGTGCGCATGATTGTCGGTGGTATCTCCAAGGACGGACCGGAAGACCGCGGCCTGTCTGAGCGTTGCATTGTCGGTTTCAATTCCGGACCTCCCTTTACGCCGAATCTGTACAACAACAATGTACAGATCATCCAGAACCGGGATCATGTGGTGATCATGACCGAGATGGTGCATGACGCGAGAATTGTGCCACTGGACGGACGACCTCATCTGGACGAGGAAATCGAATTGTGGAGTGGTGATTCCCGGGGATACTGGGAGGGTGACACCCTGGTAGTTGAAACCCGCAATTTCTCCGAATACACCCAGAGCTTCTCGCCCTACGGTACCGGAGCCGAGAAATCCCTGACCGAGCGTTTTACCCGTACTGGCCCTTACACGGTGGAGTACGAGTTCACTCTCGAGGATCCGGCAACTTTCAAGGACAGGATCGTGGCTATGATTCCGATGGCCAAGGTTGACGGCCTGATGTACGAATATGCCTGCCACGAGGGCAACTACGGCATGGTGAACATCCTGCGCGGTCAGCGTATGGAAGAGCAGCGTGCCGACGAGGCCGGGCAATAATCCCGTTACTGACACAGCAGCAAACTCACAAAAAGGCCGGTACATCCGGCCTTTTTCATGTCCGCAATAAAAACTGAATTGTTGGGCAGCCATTCAGATTCGATTCAGGCGTCCGGCACTAGCATGGGAATCACGGTGGTACTCCCGGCAGCCATCCCGCAAAACCCACGCACCCTTTGCTGCCGGAACCCAGTCTGCCGTTCTGCCCCCATGACCGTACGGCGGATGGTCATGGGGGCTTTTTAGTTTGCTGCTTTCCTTTCTTGATCTGAACTAATTCTTTGATAGTATTCAGTTTTTGCATGGGCCACCGCGCGTGGCGAGAAGCAGGATTCATGACGCGCATCTGGAACGCCAATAACAACAGCAATCGCCCAGGGAAGCGGGCAATCCTGTCCCCTCTTTGTCTGTTGACTCTTTGCCTGAGTTTGCTGGGTGGCTTGCACTCGTCCCAGGCCCAGGCCCAGGCCCAGCTTGAGCCTCTTGTCGCCGCGGACTATCCGGTGCCCCAGGATATGAGCGCCGTGCATTTCTACCTGATCACTGTGGATGTTGGCGATCAGGTCTGGGATAACTTCGGCCATACCGCACTGCGGGTGATCGATGAAAACAGCAATACCGATCTGGTCTTCAACTGGGGCCTGTTCGACGTCAGTGGCGGTGTTGTGGCCTTCTCCTGGAATTTCTTCAAGGGCATCATGGAGTACCAACTGGGCACCAATACACCGGCCAATGAATTTGCCATGTATCGGGATCAGCAGCGCAGTGTCTGGCAGGACAAGATCAATCTCACCAATCCGGAGAAGGAGATTCTCTATCGCCGCCTGATGTGGAACCTGGAGCCAGAAAACCGGGTTTACGACTACCAGTATTTTTTCGATAACTGCACCACCCGGGTGCGGGATTATCTGGATGAAGCCCTGGACGGTCGAATCCGCTCGCAACTCGATGGGATGACTGAACAGACCTTCAGGGAGCAGGTGCGGGCCCATTATGAGTCCGTTGCCGTCATTCGCTTCTCTCTGGATATTCTGATGAACAGCAATATCGACCGCCGGGTCAGCGAGTGGGAAGCCATGTTCCTGCCCCTGCAATTTCGGGAATCCCTGTCCGGGATACGCTCGGATGTTGCAGTCGGCGGGCAGCGTCAGATGCTGCTGTCGGATCATCAGCAGATCATGGAGTTTGCACCGCCCCGGGTAGAACAGGATGCCTACCAGATAGCCTCTGTGATGTTATTGGCGCCGGTGCTGTTTCTGATGCTGATGCTCAAGCGTATTCCCATGTCCTATTTCGCCACCCATTCACGAGTCGGCTTGAAGATGGCCGGGCTGAGCTATCGCCTGCTGGGGCTACTGGGCTTGCTGACCGCGCTATTCAGCGGCATCTATGGCTGTCTGATGCTGGGTAGCTGGTTTGTCTCCGAGCACCTGGATCTGCACCACAATATCAATCTCTTGCTGTTCTGGCCCACTGATATTCTGGGCCTTGTGGTGGCGATGCGATGGTTACTGCTGCGCCGTGCCTGGCCGTTGACCCATAACACAGCACCGTTCATGAATTATTATCTGCTGGCCCATGTGTTGTGCATGCTGGCCTATGCTGTCATCGCCCTTGGCGGGCTGGTGGAGCAGGATATCAGCCTGGTTGCTACTTATGTGCTACCCGGCTACCTGCTGTTTACCCTGCTGATCTGGGTAGTTGGCTTCGAGCCGGCCAAGCCGAAAAACATGTTCTTCTGAGGGCTCATTGCGAGCTCTGCGGGTGGTCGAGAGCATTACCCAGTCCTTCTATCCTCCTGGTTTGCCTGTCCTTGTCAGCATGGTCTGTGAGTTGTGCTGGTGAGGGGCTGCTTTATAAATCGATGGCAAAAAAAAGCCGGACACGAGGTCCGGCTTGATCTTCCAGATAATCGTTTGCGCGATCAGAGATCAACGATCTCCACGCGACGATTGCGCTGATAGGCCGCTTCGGTGGTACCGCGGTCTGCAGGACGTTCCTCACCGTAGCTGACGGTTTCAATCTGGTTACGGGAAGCGCCGTTCACAATCAGGAAATTGAGCACGCCGTTGGCGCGTCGTTCACCCAGTGCCAGGTTGTATTCCCGGGTACCGCGCTCATCGGCGTGGCCTTCCAGGCGAACCCGCTTGCTGGGGTTGGATGCCAGATCACGGGCGTGGTAGGTCAGCACTTCACGGTCTGCCGGGCGAAACTCGGCGACATCGAAATCGAAGTAGAAGACACGAGTTGCCAGAGCAGAACGCATCATGCGTTCTTCTGCAGCAGCTGCTCGTGCGCGCGCCGCTTCTTCCTGTTCCCGTGCCAGACGGGCTGTGCGCTCGGCTTCAGTTTCTGTCTGTTGGCTGGCTGTCTCAGTGGAGGTGCTTGCCTCTTCACTGGACGAGCTACAGGCGGCAAAACCGCACAGGACCAGAATCACCAAAGCCAATTTTGTTAGTTGCGTTATTTTCATGGCAGCTCCTGCTATGTCGTATATGCAATCTGGTAAGAATTTGTTTGAAAGTCAGTACCTTAAATCGAGTGCGAAGCATAACTCATTATTTCGGGCAAATCCATCGGCTAAATTCAATTTCCCCAAGCAATTTGCCACCGGAATGCCCGTATTCAGCGGGTTCGCACATCCCGGCAGAAAATCGAGCAAGTGTTCGATTTATCTTATCACCGTGGAATAATAGTGATACCCTTCATCGGCAATTTTCACTTTTTTGCGATATTTCGGGCTTGTCACGACTTGATCGACACTGGCTGATCGATCAAAAGCCCGACCTGATTGAATTGTCCCCAAGGAGCTGACTCTTGAACGCAGATTTCACCGCAGAAGAACTGGCCTTTCAGGAAGAGGTCAGGGAGTTCCTGCAAAACGAATTTCCCCGGGAATTGAAGGAGAAGGTCGACGCCAATATTCGCCTGAGCAAGGAAGAACTGGTGCGTTGGCAGAAAATTCTCTACAAAAAGGGCTGGGTAGCCCCCAATTGGCCCGAGGAGTATGGCGGCACCGGCTGGACTCCCACCCAGAAATATATCTTTGCCAACGAGATGGGACGCATCGGCGCCCCGGAGCCTGTGCCCTTTGGCCTGAAGATGGTGGCACCGGTGATCATGACCTATGGCACTGAAGAGCAGAAGCAGCGCTTCCTGCCGGATATTCTGCAGAGCAATGTCTGGTGGTGTCAGGGTTATTCCGAACCCAATGCCGGCTCTGATCTGGCCTCTCTGAAAACCACGGCGGTGCGTGACGGGGATGAATATGTGGTCAATGGCAGCAAGACCTGGAATACCTATGGTCAGTATGCCGACTGGATATTCTGCCTGGTGCGTACCGACAACACTGCCAAGAAACAGGAAGGCATCAGCTTTCTGCTGATCGATATGAAATCCCCGGGCATTACGCTCAAGCCCATCGTCCTGCTGGACGGCCATGCCGAAGTCAATGAAGTGTTTTTCGACGAGGTCAGGGTGCCCGCTGAAAATCTTATCGGTGAGGAAAACAAGGGCTGGACCTATGCCAAGCTGCTGCTGACCCATGAGCGCACCGGAATCGCCCAGGTGCCGCGCAGCAAGCGTCGCCTGGCCGCATTGAAGCGAACCGCAGCGCAAACCGATGATGGCTTCGGTGGCAGCATGGCGGATAACCCGGCCTTCAAACAAAAGCTGGCGGAGGTGGAGATTCAGTTACAGGCGCTGGAATATTCCGATTTGCGCACCCTGGCGGCACTGAGTGTGGGCAAGGCGCCGGGGCCCGAATCTTCAATTCTCAAGATCGTGGGAACCGAACTGGCCCAGCAGATGGATGAAATGTTTGTGCAGTTGGCGGGCTATCACTGTCTGCCGTTCGTGCCGGATCAGTTTGAGGAGGGCTTTCAGGGGCAATACATCGGCCCCGGTACCACCGCCTCCACGGCCCTGACCTATTTCAACAACCGCAAACTTTCCATCTTTGGCGGTTCCAATGAGATTCAACGCAATATTATTTGTAAGGCTGTGCTCGGGCTGTAAAGGCCGGGGCAAGCCCTGATGCAAGAGGAATACCTGTGGATTTTTCCTATACCGAAGTGCAGCAGATGCTGCAGGATCAAGTACAGAAATTTGTCCAGAAGAGCTACGACTTTGAAACCCGTCGCAAGATAGTCGACAGCGAAGCCGGCTACAGTGAGGAGAATTGGGCCCTGTTCGCCGAACTGGGTTGGTTGGCCGTGCCCTTCAGCGAAGACGATGGTGGTCTGGGTGGCTCGGCCGTCGATCTGATGGTGGTGATGGAAGAGTTTGGCAAGGCCAATGTGGTAGAGCCTTTTCTGCCCAATGCCGTGCTCTGTGGCGGGCTGATTGCCCGGCTGGCCAAAGGGGATCAGAAAACCGGGCTGCTGGAGGAAATCATGAGCGGCCAGTTGCAATTGGCCTGCGCCTTCGCAGAGAGCGGCGCTCGCTACAATCTGGCCCGGGTAAGCACTTCCGCCACTGCCAATGGCGACAGCATAGTTCTGGAAGGTGAGAAAGTGGCGGTGCTCAATGCCCCCAATGCCGACAAATTCCTGGTGGTGGCCAGGGAAAGCGGTGAGGTGGCTGACAAGCAAGGCCTGTCCCTGTTCCTGGTGGACAGCAAGGCCGAGGGTGTCAGTGTGCAGGCCTTTGCCAATATCGATGGCAAGAAATCCGGCAATCTCAAGCTGGACAAGGTTCAGCTCAGTGGCGCGGACCGTATCGGCGAGGCTGGTCAGCTCTATGACAGTCTGCAGGCGGTGGTCGATCTGGCCACAGTGGGTGTCAGTGCCGAGGCTGTGGGTGCCATGGAAGCCCTGTTGCAGAAGACCGTGGAATACAGCAAGACCCGCAAGCAGTTCGGTGTGCCAATCGCCACATTCCAGGCCCTGCAGCACCGCATGGCGGATATGTTTATTGAGTGCCAACTGGCACGCTCTATTGTGATGATGGCGGCCATGAAGCTGGACAGTGAAGCTGAAGTGGCTGAAAAGCAGCAGGCGGTATCAGCCGCCAAGAGCCGTATTGCCCGGGCCATTGCCAGGGTGGGGCAAGAAGCGATTCAGATTCACGGCGGTATTGGCACCACCGAAGAGCTGGATGTGGGGCATTTGTTCAAACGCGTCACTGCCATCGATGTAATGTTCGGAAATGGTGACTACCACACCGAGCGTTTCGTCTCGCTGCAAAGCTGACACTCGTAGTGATTTGAATGAGTGAACTGGTTTTTGTCCGCCATGGACAGGCGTCCTTCGGGGCGGATTCCTATGACAAGCTGAGCGAGACGGGCATCGAGCAGGTGCGCGTACTCTGCCGTCACTGGCAAGATCTCGGGCAGCAATTCGATCATCTCTACAGCGGTACCCTGCTCAGACAGGAAGAAACCGCCAGGGAGTTACTGCCAGTGCTGGCGGAGCAGGGCAGCGATTGGCAGCGACTGCCGGCCCTGAATGAATACAATGGCGACCCCCTGATTCAGATTTATCTGCGCAAACATTCCCGGGCGGAGGGTTTTGCCGACGATCTGCAATGGCCGATCCGTGAAGAGCGCCTGTTCCAGCAATTGTTTGAGGCGGCCACGGCCCGTTGGATCCGCAATCAACTGGAGCCGGACCCTGACGATGATTTATTCGAACCCTGGTCGGCTTTTCGTGACCGCGTGCATGGCGCCATTGATGCGCTGATGGCTCGCCACCAGAAGGGCAGCCGGGTGCTGATTTCCACCTCCGGTGGTGTCATCGCCATGGCGCTGCAGCGGGTGCTGCAATATCCCGATCATCAGGTTATCAATACCAACTGGATGGTGCGTAATTCTTCGGTCACGCGGGTGCAATACGGTAACGGGCGTCTGTCACTGACCCAGTTCAATTCCCTGGCGCATCTGGAAAAGGTAGACTTGCAGCATCTGGTTACCTATCGATAACAACAAACAAAAGCAGACAGGATTCTCGCTGTGGCAATAACCGAGCTGATTGATCGCCCGGGTGCGATCAGGGAAGGGGAAGAACTCAATCTCGACGCACTCAAACAATATCTGGAGCCGGTACTGGGCCCCAGCGCCGCCGGGCTGACCGTCAAGCAGTTTCCGGGCGGGCATTCCAATCTGACCTATTTGCTCAGTAGCGGCGACGAGCAATGGGTGTTGCGGCGTCCACCCTTCGGCAGCAAGGTCAAATCGGCCCATGACATGTCCCGTGAGTACCGCATTCTGTCGGCACTCAAGTCAGTCTTTCCCTATGGACCTGTGCCCATTCATTTTTGTGAAGATCACAGTGTGATTGGCTGCGATTTTTACCTGATGAACTATATTCAGGGGCTGGTGATTCGCCGTGACTACCCTGAAGAGTTGCAGCTCACACCGGAGCAAACCCGCCAGCAGTTATTCAACTTCTTCGATGTGCTCAGCGAATTGCACTCGGTAGACCTGGTGGCTGCGGGCCTTGATAATTTCGGCAAACCCCAGGGCTATGTGCAACGTCAGGTGGACGGCTGGTGCCGACGCTGGGGCGATGCAGTGACGCCGGACACGGTCAATTGTGATGCCATCATGCAATGGCTGCAGGACAATATGCCGCCCGAGAGTGGCAAGGCCAGTGTCATTCACAATGACTACAAACTGGACAATGTGATTTTCTCCGCCGAGGACCCCCTCAGGGTTATCGGCGTGCTGGACTGGGAGATGTCCACCGTGGGTGACCCCCTGATGGATCTGGGTTGCACCCTGGGCTACTGGACCCAGACCAGTGATCCGGAATTTTTCCGGCAATCCCGCACCATGCCGTCGGACGTGGAAGGCGCTCCCACTCGGGCCGAGATTGTCGCCCGCTTTCAGGAGCAAACCGGTCTGCCGGTGGAAAACTTTCCCTTCTATTTTTGCTTCGGCCTGTTTCGTCTTACCGTGATTGGCCAGCAAATCTATTACCGCTATTACCACGGTCTGACCAAAGATGAGCGCTTTGTCGGTTTTCTGAGCAAATCCCGGGCACTGAAGAAAATGTGTGACCTGATCATTCAGGGCGAAATCACCAGCTGAGGTTTTTATGAGTCTCAATATTACTGATCTGTTCAATGTGTCCGGCAAGGTGGCCATCGTCACCGGGGGATCCCGTGGCATAGGTCGCATGATAGCGGAGGCCTATGTGGCCAATGGCGTAAAGACCTATATTACCGCCCGCAAGTCCGAGGCCTGCCATCAGGCGGCTGAAGAGATGAGCAAGATCGGTCAGTGCATGGCTTTGCCGGCAGATTTGTCCAGCAGTGCAGGGCGCGACGCCTTTGTAGCCGAATTCAGCTCCCATGAATCCCGGCTGGATATTCTGGTGAACAACGCCGGAGCGGCCTGGGGCGCGGCTTTTGAGGAATATCCGGAGTCAGGCTATGACAAGGTCATGGATATCAACGTCAAGGCGGTTTTCATGTTGACCCGGGATCTGCTACCGATGCTGACCGGCCACGCCAGTGTCAGTCGTCCCAGTCGGGTCATCAATATCGGTTCCATCGACGGACTGAGGGTCTCCTCCACCGACAATTTTGCCTATGGTGCCAGCAAGGCAGCGGTTCATTTTCTCACCAAAAACCTGGCCCTGCGTCTGGCTCCCCGCGGACTGACGGTGAATGCCATCGCCCCGGGGCCCTTTGAAAGCCAGATGATGGATTACATGCTGAGCCGCTTTCGCGACAAGATCGAGACAGAGAATCCCCTAGGGCGTATTGGTGCCTCGCGGGATATGGGCGCCCTGGCCCTGTATCTGGCCTCCGACGCTGCCAGCTATATGAACGGGCAGGTGATCGCGCTGGATGGCGGCCGTCATCTGGGTAGCCGGCAGGATTAGGCAGCCGGCAGGCTCTCGGCTTGCGCCCGGGCCTGATTCTGAGCTTCAGGTACCCAGCAATTCCCCTGGCCGATTCTGATTTGAATCTGCTGATGGCAGTGTTACCTTAGGCGACCCTGAGCGGGTCGACCCGGGACATGCCAATTCTTCCCTGTGTGATCAGCTCTCGGCTCCGAATGAATACACAGAAGGAATCTATGACCGTGACATCCCCTCGCTCCCATGGCCTGCCGAAAACGCTGATTGCCTGCATGGCCTTTGTCAGTGGCTTTTGCATCATGACCATCGAGATGCTGGGGGCAAGAATTCTGTCGCCTTATTTTGGTGGCAGTCTGTCGGTCTGGGGCAGCATTATCACCATCTTTATGCTGGCCTTGTCTGTGGGCTATCTCATCGGCGGGCGTCTCTCAACCCGCCACCCCAGTGCCCGGACCTATGCCGTGTTTTTCATTCTGGCAGCCCTGTTTTCCCTGCCCCTGATCCTCCTGGCTGACGCCATCATGGAGCCCATCTTTCTGACCATTGTCGATCCTCGTTATGGCTCGCTGGTGGCGTCTGTCCTGCTGTTCTTCATTCCCACCGCAATTCTGGGCATGATTTCGCCCTATTCGGTACGCTTGATGGTGGACAGTTCAGAGCACAGTGGTCATATGGCGGGGGTGCTGTTTTTTGTCTCCACCATTGGCAGTGCCATCGGTACCCTGGGCACCAGCTTCTACTTTGTGCTCTGGTTCGAGGTCAATCAGATCCTCTGGGGTGCCATTGTGGCCCTGCTGCTGGCAGGTGCTATTGTTCTGGTCGCTGACCAGATTGTCTCCACCCGAACTTCATCCAAACACTATGATAAACAAGCGCGTAAACGTCCTTCCTGAATTTCTGCTGTTATTGAGCCTGCTGCTTGCGTGGCCGGCCCAGGCGGAAGTGATTCACGAGGAGAAATCCAAATACCGGGATATTACGGTGACCGAAGAGCGCGGTCGTCGCTGTCTGCTGTTCAATGTGCACAGGGGGGATCGCAACCAGACCTGTATGTATGTGAATGATCCCGACCGACTGGTGTTTGACTACACGCAAATGAGTTTTGCCGGTTTGCTGCTGAAACCTGATCCCCAGAGTATTCTGGTCATCGGCCTGGGTGGCGGTTCCATCCCCATGGTGTTTTCCCAGCTGTATCCGGAAGCCCGTATCGATGTGGTGGAAGTGGATGAGGCCGTGGTCAGGGTGGCGGAAGAGTTTTTTGATTTCGCCGAGACCGACAATATGCGCGCCATCGTTGAAGACGGGCGCCCCTTCATCAAACGTGCCGGTCTGCGTGGCATCAAGTATGACTATATAGTGCTGGATGCATTCAGTGGCGACTATATTCCCGAACACATGCTGACCCGGGAATTTCTCGAAGAAGTAAAAGCGATCATGACCGAGGATTCGGTGCTGGTGGCCAATACTTTCTCCACCAGCCGTCTCTATGATCATGAGTCGGTGACCTATCAGCGGGTGTTCAATGAATTTTACAATTTCAAATTGCCCACCTCTGGCAACCGCATCATTATCACCCAGTTGCAGCCACTGCCGCCGCGGGGACGGTTGGTGACCGAGGCGGGACGACTGGCGGATGAGCTGCGTAAATTTGGAGTGCCGCTGCAGGATTACCCGCGACGTCTGTCGACACGGGTAGACTGGGATATGAGCAGGCGGGTGCTGACAGACCAGTATTCGCCGGGCAATCTGCTGCAGGCGAACTGAATCAAGCAGGCAAACTAGTGTGAGCCGATGATCTCGCGCAGTTTGTCGATGTCCAGAATTTCAATTTCCCGATTCTTCACGCTGATCAGGCCCTTGCGTTGCAGGGCGGTGAAGATCCGGCTCACGGTTTCTACCGTCAGCCCCAGATACTCCCCGATATCCCCGCGCGTCATGGGCAGCAGGAAGCGCACCGGTGACAGGGCAACCCGGGCATAGCGGCTGGACAGCCCCAGCAGGAAAGACGCAGTGCGCTCTTCAGCGGTATAGCTGCACAGCAGGGTGTGGATTTGCTGATCCTTGGCGATTTCATTGCCCATGATGGCGAAGAAATGATGCTGCAGATTGGGCAGTTGATGGCTGAGTTTTTCCAACTGTGAGAAAGGAATCTCGCAGATAGAGGCGTGCTCCAGCGCCTGGATGGAATTGGCATAGTGCTTACTGGCAATACCGTCCATGCCGATGATTTCCCCTGGCAGATAGAAGCCTGTCACCCGGCCCTGGCCGCTGTCGCTCAGTACATAGGATTTGAAACTGCCAGCACGGACCGCATAAACCGATTTGAAGGGGTCGTTCTGGCGGTAGAGGTGTTCACCCTTCTTGAAGGGTCGGTTGCGCTCGACAATCTCATCCAGTTGATGGATTTCGGTCTTGTTCAGGGCAATGGGCAGGCAGAGTTCATTGAGCCGGCAACTGGCACAGGAAATGCTGGTGTTGTGGGGGCAAACCTGATCACGGGCAGGGCCAGCCGATGCAATACGATTAATTGCCAAACCTGTGGTTTTATCCGCCTGTGCTCCAGTACTCATGTTTTCCTCAGCCCCTCTTGAATTGTCCGAAGACAAGTTCCGGATTCTGCCATGGTTAGTGTCGCCATACAATTTTTTACGCTAGTTGCTAATGCTTCTCATCTGCAAATTTGGCCGACTCAACTGGCGTCGGGCGCTCGCTAAAAACAGGGCTTTTGACCTGTATTAATACGATTGCAGGCCTGGCTATTACAATAAGGTTTTCTGGGTTAGTCTTTGAGGCCAGTCTGGTCAAAAACAGCGGAGGGAAAGGTAATGGAACTGAATAAAATCCTGGTGGTCATTGATGCGGATGCCGATGAGCAGCCGGCCCTGGCGAGAGCGGTACAACTGGCCGAAAAATCAGGGGCCGGGCTCGAGTTGATGCTGGCGGATTTCAATGCCTATCTGGAAGACGGCTTTTACTTCGACCCCGTGCAGGCAAAACAGCTTCGCTATGAACATGGTGATCAGCGCCTGAAAGAACTGGAAAGTCTGGCCGAGCCACTGCGCAAGCAGGGTCTGAACGTGTCGGCCTTGACTGCCTGGGGAAATCCGCCCCATGCCGAGATTGTGCGCCGTGTGACAGAAAGCAAGCCTGATCTGGTGCTCAAGAGCACTCGTCACCACAATAAAATTGCCCGCCTGTTGCTGTCCAATGCCGACTGGGAATTGGTGCGTTACTGTCCGGCGCCACTGATGCTGGTGAAAGGCGGAGACTGGCCGGAAGCACCTCTGTTTCTGGCCTCGGTCGATCCGGACCATGTGCACGACAAGCCCGCCAGTCTCGATCAGCGCATTATCGCGGCGGCCAGGGGGCTGGCCAGCGTATTTTCCGGCACGGTACAGCTTTTCCATTCCGCCTGGATACCGCCGCTTTCCGGCGTCTTTCCTTTAAAACCGGATAGTGCGGCAGAAAGCAACAAATTACAGGAGCTGGCTGACAGCAACGGCCTGTCGGCAGAGGCTTGCCACTGGTCCGATGAGGAAATCAGCGAATCCCTGCCCGCCTATGCGGACGAGAGTGGTGCCAGTGTAGTGGTAATGGGGGCCATTTCCCGTTCCCGGCTGGACCGGATTCTGATCGGCAATACTGCCGAGAAAGTGCTCGATGCGCTGGAGTGTGATGTGCTGGTCATCAAGCCCGAAAAAATGCCGGCCCAGAGCCAGATATTTATCTAGGCCGCCTGGCAAGTCATTGCCGGGCAATTTCGAAGTCAGGGATTGCCTTCTTCGGGTCAGTCGTCGTCCTGACCGACATGGACGGTCAATACATCACAAGTGGCGCCATGTAACACTTTATTGGCGGTGGAGCCCAGCAGGATCTTCCAGCCGGAGTGACCATGACTGCCTATCACAATGAGGTCGGCCTTGATTTCACTGGCCAGACTGCGAACTTCGGGTGCCGGTGCACCCAACAGGGTGTGTAGATTGCTTTCATCTACGCCGGCTTCCTTGCCGATTTTTGCCAGACGCTGTTCTGCAAAGTTGATGGCTTCCTGTTGCAATTCGCTGATATTTACCGCGTAGATGTCCATGCTGTAGGCAGCGGCAACAGGTTCGACCACATGCACGAGATGAACTTTGGCGGTGTCTCCCGCCAGTTCAGCCGCTGCATTGACCACCGTCGCAGTGTCATTGGACAAGTCAACTGCCACCAGTATATTCGAATACATCTGAAGCCTCCCGGGACCGGCTGTCCCTGTACTGAACTCTTGCGTGGATTCTCACAAATCAATCTTTCAAATTGACTCACTGGAATCTCTCTTGAAACTACAGCTATCGTGGGCCAGTGCCTTGATCCATGTCAAGCCAAATCGCCCCTTTGGCGGTGGTTTAGAGATAGGGCGAGGCCAGCCAGGCCAGGGCATTGCGAATCTTCATCCAGGCCGGAAGGCGCTGCAGTCTCTCTTCGTCGAGCAATCGTGCCTCGGCCAGGCAGCCTTCGAAATAGTGCTCCAGTTCTGACGCGAACTTTTTGTTGAACACCTCTACCACCAGCTCGAAATTGAGACGCAAGCTGCGGGGGTCAAGATTGGCTGAGCCTATGAGGGAATATGCGTCATCAATGAGAATGGCCTTGGTATGAATGAAGGGCGCCGGTTGCAGATAGACCTTTAATTCGCGGTCGAGGATATAGCGTAGATTATGCAGGGCGGCCCAGTGGGCAAGATGGATATTGGTCTTCTCCGGCAGCATGATTTTTACATCCACACCCCGCAACTCAGCTGCCACCAGGGCACCTACCAGATCAAAGCTGGGCAGGAAATAGGGCGTCATGATCCAGATACGCTGGCGGGCGGTGGACATGGCGCCCACCAGCAGATTGGTCAGCTTGTCCAGATCGTCATTGGGGCCGTCCGGGATCAGTCGGGTCCAGATTGGCGATTCCTTACGGTTCTCATTACTGGGCTCGAATGATTGGGGATGCTTGATGCCGGCGGCATGGTTCCAGTCTTTCAGGAAGGCGCGTTCCAGCTCGTCGACAATTTTCCCGGTGAGGCGGAAATGTAAATCGCGTGCGCATTTGCTGTTGCCGGGCAGGTTCACCAGATGGCGGTCGCCAATATTCTGGCCGCCGGTAAAAGCCGCCTTGCCATCCACCACCATGATCTTGCGGTGATTGCGCAGATTCAGATGCAGGGAGGGCGGAATGAGTTTGATTGGATTGAAGCGCGCAAACTGCAGGCCCGCACGTTTCAGGGCTGGCAGGATGCTGGGAGGGTAGGCGATGCCTCCCAGTCCATCCACCAGTATTCTGACATCGACGCCACGTTTCTGAGCGGCAACAAAGGCATTGAGAAACTTTCTGCCGCTGCCGTCATGCTGGAAAATATAGGTGGAGCAATAGACTTTCTTTTCGGCGGACTCGATGGCTTCAAGCATGGCCGGGTAGGACTCTTCGCCGTTTTCGAGGATATCAATGCTGTCACAGGACCTCAGGCCTATACCGGTGACAGATTCCCCCACCAGTGAGAGCGGGCGCAATGCGCCGTCGTTGGGCCGGGAGACAGGCTCGGAATTATCAATGGGTGCGGTGGCTTGGTAGCTCTCCCGAGCGGCAGTACCGATGCGGTTGATACCGAATACCAGATACAGTACCGGCCCGGCAAAGGGCAGCACAATACTCACCGCGATCCAGGCCATGGCAGATTTGGAGTCACGTTTGCTGAGCAGTGCATGGGTGGAAGCGGTGAGGGCCATGCCGACGCCCACCAGGGCCAGGAAATTGGCCAGCAGATAATTCCAGTTGGCAATCATCAGTCTCGTTCTCCCAGACTGAGTTCGGCCACGATTGCACAGTGATCCGACAACTGGCGCCAGCCGGAATCGGCCATGATGTCGATACTGTCAACCGTAAAGCCGCGCAGATAAATACGGTCCATGGGCAGGACCGGCAAGATGGCCGGATAGGTGATGGCAAGTTTTTGGTGCAGGCACTCGCTGGCTTCAACCAGACCACAGTCTCTTTTCAGGATGCGGTGAGCCGAGCGTCGCCAGTCATTAAAATCGCCGGCCAGAATCAGGGGAGCATCGACCGGTATTTCATTTCTGATGTGGCTGACCAGCTTGGCAATCTGTTGCTTCCTTTCCCTTTCCAGCAGGCCGAAGTGAACACAGAGAAGATGCACATCATTTTCCAGTTTGCCATGCAGAATGCCGCGTTGGGAGAAGCTGTGGGTGGAAACATCGATGTTATTGAATTCGGCAAACGGCAGTTCCGAGAGAATGGCATTGCCGTGGTGGCCGTGGTTATAGATGGCGTTTTTACCGTAGGCATAGTGCTGCCAGACAGTATCGGCCAGAAACTCAAACTGGTTGCTTTCCGGCCAACCATCAATGGCCTGGCGGTGACGGTGGTTTTCCCCGATCACTTCCTGCAGAAAGCAGATATTGCTGCCGGAATCGCGGAGATTCTGGCGAATGCTTTCCAGGGTGAAACGGCGGTTCCCCATGGAAAAGCCTTTATGAATATTCAGTGTCAGGACCTTGAAATTACGCATGAACAAGACTAGTGTGAAAGAGGTGAACCGGTCCTTGATTTGCCTCAAAGTGCATTATTTCAAGGGTCCTAGTATTAAATCCATTGGAGAATTGAACAGACTTACAATCTACCATAAAAACCCATCCCCCCGGACATACTTGAGGTGCGCTCGACCATGGACATGAAGCAAATCAGGCAACAACTCCTGGAGCAGAAAGCAGAGCTTGAATCCCGGCTGCAGCGAACCCACAAGCATATCTATGAAAAAGACCAGCCGGTGAGTGCCAATTTCAATGAGCAGATCAAGGAAACCGAAAACGATCAGCTTGTTATGTCACTTGAAGCCGAGGCCAATGAAGAGTTGAACCAGATCAGAAAAGCCCTGCAGCGAATAGATGAGGGCGATTATCTGGACTGTGCCCGCTGCGGCGAGGCCATCGGTGAGCAGCGCCTGGCAGCAGTGCCCTATACTGATCGTTGTATCAACTGCGCTAAACCCTAGGTCATCAGCGTCGCTGTCAGCTTAATTCCACTTTGCCACCACAGAACTTGCAAAAGCGGGCGTCCAGATCGTGATTGCCGGCGTGGCAATTGGCACATCTTCGCGTGTCGCCTTGTTTTTTTGTGCTCTGATTTTGGTACTCGGCCATTAATTCAGCACCAATAATGCCAGTGGGGACGGCAATAATGGCATAGCCGCAAATCATGGCCAGGGCGGCGATAAATTGACCCAGGGGAGTCTGGGGTGAGATATCACCATAGCCGACTGTGGTTATGGTGACGATGGCCCAATAGATGGAATGTGGAATGCTGTGAAAGCCATGTTCGGGGCCCTCGATGATGAACATCATGGCGCCAAAAATGACAATCAGGGTCAACACCGAAAACAGAAAAACGAATATCTTGCGCCGTGCCTGCATCAATGCGGTATAGAGCAGATTGGCCTCGCCCATATAACGAAACAGTTTCAGAATTCGGAAAATTCGCAGCACTCGCATGATGCGGATGACGATCAGGGCCTGTACCGAAGGGAAGAGAAAGGCGATATAGGTTGGCAGAATGGAGAACAGGTCAATAAGACCATAGAAGCTGAATATATATTTGCGCTTGTGCGGCGTGCTGTAAATTCGCAGCCCGTACTCCAGGGTAAACAGGAAAGTAAAAAACCACTCCAGGCGTATCAGCAAATCGCCATACTGCTCGTGCGCAGTTTCAATGGAGTCCAGTAAAACGGCAGTCACCGAGGCGATAATCATGAAGATCAGGATGACATCAAACCACCTCCCGGCCCTGGACTCATAGCCGAAAATGACTTCATAAACCTGATCTTTAAAACTGTGCTTGTTCGCTGTGCTGCTCATTCCGTCGATGCTGTCATTTATGGTTCCGCTATTTGGCTTTGTGATCAGGATTTCAGCACCAGCACATCGCAAGGACTGTCTTCCAGAATTCTCTCGGCGGTATTACCGACAATGGCACGTTCCAGTACGTTGCGCGACAGAGCACCAATCACCAGCAGATTGGCTTGCTGTGCCTTGAGGTATTTAATCAGGCAGGGCACCAGATCGCCTTCGCTCAGTTCGATATTGGCCCTGTCCACATCATAGTCGCTCAATAATTCCATCAGCTTGCTTTCGTGATGCTCGCGGATGCGGTCAAGATGTTCGCGGGTTTGGCCGCCCAGGGGAAACAGGGTGCTGACGAAAGGGTAATAGGAATGGAAAACGCAGTGCTGCATGTTGAGCTTTGCCGCCAGCTTTTCGCCGGCCTGCAGCAATACATGATCCAGGCGGGTCTGTTCCGCCTTGCTGTGCAGCGGGTCAACGGCAGTGACGATGTTGCCGCCCGCCTGCCACTCGCCGGGTTTGACCATCAGCAGGGGCGCCGGGCATTTTCTGATCAGGCGCCAGTCGGTATTGCTGAGCAGTGAGCGTTCCAGGGTACTGTGATGATGTGTGCTCTTGATAACAAGATCAGGGCTGCTAGCTTCTGCTTCCTTGATGATTGATTCCGCCAGGTGATGCTGTTCCTTGAAGCGGCTGCTGACCTTGATGCCGGCTGCCTGAAAACGTTCCTGCAGCTCGCCCAGAATTTTCTGGTAATGCTCTTCAAAGAGTTTGCGCTGGTTTTCGAAAAAGGCACCATCCACACCCTCATAGATGTAGGAGCGTTCTGTCAGGGTGTTCTCGTTATTGACAAACAGAATGACCTCGGCCTGGGTCATGCGTGCAATTTCCAGGCAGCGATCGCTGGCCGGGTCATGTTCTACAGTCGGATCAACAACCAGTAACAGCGTTTTCAGATCATTCATGGTATAGCCCTCCCTAGATGGGCTCATCATAACGAGCTATCGGCGTCTTCGTCCAATACCCGGCATCCCTTGTGGGGCGCGACAAGTTACTTTCACTCCTGGCCGGTGAGCAGGGTGGGGCAGGCCTGCACCAGCCCTGCCCGGGGAATGCAGCAAGTCTTCGATTCGGCTTGTTGGGGCCTACTTGATACTGATACGACGAGCCTTGTCCGTCCTGTCCTTCTTCTTGGGCACTGTGAGGGTCAGCACGCCGTCGCTAAAATTGGCCTTGATGTCTTTCTCGCTGGTGCCGGGGCGCACACTGAAGCTGCGGGAAATGGAGCCGCTGCTGCGTTCGCGCCAGACCACCTTGCCCTTGTCTTTCTTTTCCGACTCGGTGTTTTTGCTGGCCGAGACCGTCAGTATGTCGTTTTCCAGGGTGATCTCTATATCCGACTTTTTGACGCCAGGCAGATCGGCGTGGATTTCAAAGTCCTTGTCGTTTTCATGGACATCCACGCGCATGCCGGCCATGGAATCCCGGTTGCTTGTGCTCAGCTGTGAACGGCCAAAGCCCGGGAAAAAGTCATTGAACAGGGAATCGAAGTCAAAAATTTGATTGCGGGGAATCAGGTTCATAATCACTACCTCCTTTTGCTGGCAGAAACAGGCGCCCGGCTCAAGCTTTGCGAATCCGGGCATCGCTCTATTATCAGATCAGGTAGGGATGGGTAGTGAGGAATTCAAGTGAGTAATTGACCTGCAATTGATGCAGGTCAAAAACTCCGAAGACAGCGGCTGAAATCAGTGTGCGCCCTTGATCATATTGCGGGCAATAATCACTTGCTGAATCTGGCTGGTGCCCTCGTAGAGTCGAAACAATCGCACATCACGGTAGAAGCGTTCGACTGCATACTCTGACATATAGCCGGCACCGCCATGGATCTGTACAGCCCGGTCTGCAACCCGGCCAACCATCTCGGTGGCGAAGAGTTTGCTGGCGGAGGACTCGGTGCTGACATTGTCGCCGTTGTCTCTTTTGCGGGCGGTTTCCAGAACCATGCATTTGGCCGCATAGCTTTCGGTTTTCGAGTCCGCCAGCATGGCCTGAATCAATTGCTGCTCGGCAATGGGTTT
Source organism: Pseudomonadales bacterium (assembly GCA_022763285.1). Taxonomy (GTDB): domain Bacteria; phylum Pseudomonadota; class Gammaproteobacteria; order Pseudomonadales; family Pseudohongiellaceae; genus UBA9145. Next base: position 26,688 of record JALEHB010000178.1, read on the forward strand.
GCCGAACTGCTTGCGCTGGATGGCATATTCCAGGGCGTCGTCAATCAGTCGCTCGGAGACGCCCACGCTGACCCCGGCGATATGCAATCGTCCGCGATCAAGTACTTTCATGGCGGTAATAAAACCCTCGCCTTCCTCGCCAATGAGGTTTTCCGCCGGGACCCGTACATCCTCGAAAATCACATCGCAGGTCATGGAGCCTGACTGTCCCATTTTCTTGTCGATTGCCCCCAGGGAGATGCCGGGAGTGTCCTTGTCGATGATAAAAGAGGAAATGCCGCGAGCACCCTTGTTGTCAGGGTCGGTCCGGGCCATGACATTGAAGGTGTCTGCCACATAGGCATTGGTAATATAGCGCTTGGTACCATTGATAATGTAATGGTCGCCATCTCGCACTGCTGTGGTTTTCAGGGAGGCCGCGTCGGAGCCGGCGTCGGGTTCGGTCAGGCAGAAACAACTTATCCATTCGCCACTGGCGTACTTGGGCAGGTATTTCTGTTTCTGCTCCTCGGTGCCATTGAAGACCACCGCGGCTGAGCCAATGCCGTTGTTGGTGCCCATGATAGAACGAAAGGCAGGGGAGGTTCGACCCAGGGCGATGGCCACCAGGATTTCCTCTTCCATGGTCAGGCCCAGGCCGCCGTATTCTTCCGGGATGGTGA
>JALEHB010000018.1 GCA_022763285.1 Pseudomonadales bacterium
ATTTCTTCATAGGCCCTGGCCTGCACCACATCGTGGGCCAGCAGTAATTGCTGCAGCTCGGGATAACGGCTGGCCAATACAGTCTGACCATTGGCCAGTGCCATGTCGCCAGTGGCCAGCATCAGCAGGCTGATCAGTAATCCCCGGCTTTTGTTGCCGGTTTTAATTGCATTCTCAATGTGCATAGCGATGGGCTCTCCGTTTAAACCAGGTGGGCATAGCCACTGGTTCGGAAATGATTATAGGCGAAATACATGGCAATCCAGGCTGCGACAAAATGTCCCACTGCCTCGCCATGAATTCCTGTATAACTAACATTCCTTATATTATTCAAAGGCTTGGCTAACAGATACCTGATTATTGCGCTGCCCCTTATTACAAATTGCTACATTAACAGGAACCCAAAACATCGTCGGCGCTGTGGTAGCGACTATGGCATCCCCTTAAACGCCCGATTCAATGAATCTGATCAGTCGCCCGGGCGGCTTGCGCCTGTGCGGCAATTTGCCGCCTTGAACCCGGGGGCCAGCCACACTATTCTGCTTGCCATTAACCCGATTAGCTGAACCCTGCCAGTCAGCAATCGCCCGTACATTGGCTCAATGTGGAGTACCGCAAATTGAAACTACTGAAATCAACGCAAAGCCTGATCCTTATCTGCCTGTCACTGTCGCTGTTTGCCTGTAACAATGCGGCGCCGCCTTCTCCTCTGCTCAGCGCGGAACCGGCGGTAGATGCCTCCCTGACCCGGGCCCCACGCACCTTGCGACTGTTCTACTCAGCCCTGCCGGATGTTTCCCAGAGCAGCCTGCGCCTGGTGGGCCCTAATGGCGAAGACTTTGCTCTGCGCGGTCTGCACACCATGGCGGCCGATGATCTGATGATTGAAATCATGGATCCCGTGGTACCTGGCACCTACACCGTGTTCTGGTCCACCACGGTAGAAGGTGATCCCACCCACTACGAAGGCAGCTACCAGTTCACCTATAGCGAATAACTGCGGTCCCGGAAATTGATTCAGGGGCAGGCTTTCGCTTGCCCAGGGAACCCCGGATGAACGGACAACAGCAACAGGAAGACTACACGGTAGAGCAGCTACTAAAGGCCGTCAGTGCCTACGGTGACAGTTTTGATGATCAGGTACCGCTGGATCTGCTCACCGCTGCTGCCAGTTCGTTTCGCTCGAAGGAGTTGATGAAGTCTCTGTTGCAGCGAATCGACAACAACAGCCCAGTGGGGAACTGGTCTGAATTTACTCTGAGCTTTTTGTCGCGAACCGAAGAAACTGCCTGACTGACACTGACGGATTCCGAAAACCCTAAGCGAACACCGACTCAGTCCTGTTCCTGCTCAGCTTCTTGCTGGAGACGTTCCTGGCGGGCCCGGTAGGCTTCGAAGGGCGTGCGATAGCTGCCGTCCGGATTCGGCTCATTGGTGATGGAAGCCTCGATGGTTTCCGAGGGAGGTATGGCGCCAGGACCGAAGGCAAAATTGAAGGAACCACGCATGAAGCGGCGGTTCTCATCCACCACCGACCATTCCGCCACGTAAAAATCCGACTCCGGCAATTCCGTCGGGATGGGGAAGACGAAATTGTGGTCGCGCTGGCTGGGATCCCACTGGAAATCCAGATCAATCCACTTGCCGGTATCGGTGTACAGGGCCAGCTTCAACAACTGCACATCCACCCGGAAACTGATGGTAAGCATGCGCGGCTGTTCCCGCAGCACTGCATCGTCCTGGGGAAAAGTCACAGAAGGTGTCAGCACGCCGTGACTGTGCTGGGCCTGCAGCAGTCCTGGCACACAGGCCAGCAGCAGAATCAGTAAAGCCCGCTTGCCGTGGCCTAAGATGTCGCGCAATTGTGTGAACAAGATAAAAATTCTCGCAGTGCTGTGATGGCTAGTGGAGGGAAAATGATAATCAAGCTGCCGACGGCTTGCAATCAGCGCTCACCTCATCATAATCCTGCTACACCGAATATTCATGCACGAATCGCAGTAGAAAATCTCATGTGGAGATCGCGTTAGCGGGAATTTCTCCCGCTTCGTGGTCTATCCGGTACAATGGTCGCCCTATGAATAAAGTAGTTTCCGCAAGTTTCCTTCGTCGCGCCCTGCAATCACTCCTGTTCAGCAGTACTGCCCTGCTGGGCGCTATGCCAGCCCTGGCCGCACCCGAGCGGGTAAGCGACTTCGCCATGCTGGATTATCAGGGCCAGTTCCATCAACTGAGCCGCTATCTGCACCGCGACGCGCTGGTGGTGATGAGTTACGACCGCGACTGTCCGGCCATGCCGGAACTGGTTCAGGCCTACAGCGATTTCAGCCAGGTCTGGGAACAGAACGAAGGGCGCGAAGTCAGTTTTGTATTGATAGACTCAAAAGATCTGGGCCGCGAAGTCATGGCCCAGGTGGACCTACCCATGCCGGTACTGGAAGACATGGGCCAACTGGTGTCGGAATCACTGGAGATTCAGAAAGCCGGCGAAGTGCTGGCCTTCGACCCGGAACGCACCACCCTGCTCTATCGCGGCTCGGTCGATGGCGGACTGGATACAGCCCTGGAAGATTTTCTGGACGGCGGCATTGAAGACACCTTGACCACGGCCGTGGAAGGCTGCGATATCAGCTATAACAGCAGTAATGCCAACGCTGGCGTGCCCGACTATGGCAGCGAAGTAGCCCCCATCATTATCGACAAATG
>JALEHB010000179.1 GCA_022763285.1 Pseudomonadales bacterium
AAGCCCAGTAGCGGCAAGCTTGGTAACAGCCAGATCTGATCAAGCATGATTAACCCTTCATCTCGCCAAGCACATCAATATCCACGGTGTGAAAACGCCGATACAACTGAATGATCAGCCCCAGACCCACGGCCACTTCTGCCGCCGCCAGGGTCAGTATCATCAGAAACATTACCTGACCCTCAGCATGTTCCCAGCGCGCCGAGGCGACGATAAAAGCCAGGCCGCAGGCATTGAGCATGATTTCCAGACTCATCAGCACAAACACAATATTGCGCCGTGTCAGCAGTCCCACCAGACCGATGACGAAAAGAATGGAGGCCAGAATCAGGCCATGCTCAAAGGGGATCTCAGCCATTGGCCCACCCTGTTGTCAGATTTTCAGTCGCCTTCTTGCTCATCTTGTTTCCTGTCATTTCTTGGCCAGGTGATAGGCCGCCACCAGACCCGCCAATAGCAGAATGGAAGCCAGCTCTACCGCCAGCACATAGGGGCCGAATAATAATGCGCTCACTTCCAGCACCCCGACTGCACTGCCGGACAGTGGCTCAGTAGTTCCCAGCATCACGTTTACAAATTGAAACAGCAGAATGGCTGCCATGATGGCCGGTGCCAGCCACATTTTCGGCTGCAGCCAGGCCCGTTCCTGATCCCGGCTGTGCTGCCCCAGATTCAGCATCATGATCACAAACAGAAACAGCACCATGATGGCCCCGGCATAGACAATGGCTTCCAGCACCGCCGCAAAGGGAGCACCAAGCACATAGAACACCACCGCCACTGCCAACAGGGAAAGGATCAAATAGATCAGGGCGTGGACGATATTGCTTTGCAGGATCACACAGACAGTGGAGATCACCGCAACGCTGGCAGCAAGATAGAAAAGCAGGGTCACGGCAACAGGCTCCTCACATTCACAGGTTTTTCCTCGTTCAGGGCCTCACCCTTGTCCTTGCCGGCGATGGACATGCCGGCAACCCGGTAAAAATTGTAGTCGTGGTATTTGCCAGTGCCATCGATGAGCATGTCTTCCTTTTCCCAGACCATATCCTGTCGTTTGTATTCCGCCATTTCGAAATCCGGCGTCAACTGGATAGCGTGGGTCGGACAGGCTTCTTCACAAAAGCCGCACATGATGCAACGGGAAAAATTGATTCTGAAAAATTCCGGATACCAGCGGCCGTCTTCCTTCTCGGCTTTTTGCAGAGCAATACAATCCACCGGGCAAGCCACGGCGCACAGATTACAGGCAACGCAGCGCTCCTCACCATCGGGGTCTCGGCTGAGAATGATGCGACCACGCCAGCGCGGAAACATATACGGAGGTTGTTCCGGATACTCCACCGTATCTGCCTTGACGAACAGTTTTCTGAACACCCGCCACAACGTCACCAGCTGACTGACGAAGGTGTCCTTGATCAGCTTAAGCATGCAGACTCCGGGGCCACCGGCCCTGTTTGATTGCATTGATGTTTGTCACTTCTTGCAGCATTTACTTCAGCCCCTCGCCTCAGCCCTGAGTGCTCAGAATAATGGCGCCAGTCACCAGCAGATTGATCAGTGACAGCGGCAGCAGAAACAACCAGCCATAGCTCATCAGCTGGTCATAGCGCGGCCGGGGAATGGCAGCACGCAATAAAATAAAGAAACAGATAAAGGCTCCGGCCTTCATGGCAAACCAGAAAACCGGTGGCAGGAAGGCCGGTCCGTCCCAGCCTCCGAAAAACAGTACCGTGATCAGGGATGAAATCAGCACCAGGCCCAGGTATTCGCCGACGAAGAACATGCCAAATTTCATGCCGCTGTATTCGGTGTGGTAGCCGGCACAGATCTCCTGCTCGGCTTCCGGAATATCAAAGGGCAGACGATGACTCTCGGCCACCCCGGCAATCAGGAAAATCACAAAGCCGATAAACTGGGGCAGCACATACCACATGCCATCCTGTTGGGCCTCGACAATGACCCGCAGGTTAAAACTGCCAGACAGGGCCACTACCCCCAACAGGGAAATACCCATGAACACTTCATAACTGACCATCTGGGCCGCAGCCCGCAAACTGCCCAGCAAGGCATATTTGTTATCCGAGGACAGCCCGCCCAACATGACGCTGTAAGCCCCAAGGGATGCCATGGCCAGAACAAACAGTATGCCGATATTGGAATCCACGATGCCGATATTGGGCCCAAAGGGAATCACCGCAAAACTCATCAGCACCGCCACCATGATGATGGCCGGTGCCAATACAAAACTGAAACGGTCGGCAAAGGGTGGCACCCAGTCCTCTTTGGTAAAAATCTTGATCATGTCAGCCACCACCTGAAACAGACCGAGGGGCCCGACACGGTTGGGGCCCAGCCGCTCCTGCCAGAAACCCAGCAGGCGTCGCTCGACCCAGATCAACATGGCAGCAACGCCAATCACTGTGCCCAGAATCAGACCAATGGTAAGTGGCGTACCGACTTCAAGCGTCAACATACGGCTAGCCCTCCTCCATCAGGTCGCTGACAATCAGGGCGCCAAGGCCCCGGCCTTCAGCGACACTGCTTGCCGGTTCCGGTTGCAGGCGAGCTGGCAGCTCATGGGGGTTGAGGCTGTCGCCACAATACACAGCTGCAGTACCTTCACGCATCTGCTCACGAATACAGGCAGCGGCAAAGGCTCCATTGCGATTGAGCCTGACACGCTGACCATGTCTGATACCCAAAGCCCTGGCATCGGCAGGCGACAGACTGATATAGGCATCGGTCATACGCTGACCGATGGCATCGGCCCTGGCACTGAGTTCCTCACTTCCGAAGATCTGGAAGGCCAGATTGAGTTCCAGTCCTTCAGCGTCGTTCTTGCCGTCACTTTCACCGTCACTTTCAGCGCCTGCCAACGGTGACAGATAATCTCCTTCCTTGTTCCGCTCCAGCAACAGCTCACCGCAATGGTCCTGTTTCAGCTTGCCATTGACTTCATCCTGGAATTTGCTGATGGATTGGTTGGAGTTCCAGCCCGGCGACCAGCTTGCGCCCAGAATGGTGGCATCCTTGAGTGGCGAAATGCCTTCCATGGAGAAGGCCAGTACCGAATCAGTGTCCTCTGCCTGTTTGGGCTCGTGCACATTCACATTGGCCTTCATGGCGGTTCTGCCACTGTAGCGATGGGATTGACGTGGCACCTTCATGCCGGCAATCAACTGGTTCAGGTCCGGCAGCAATTCATCCAGTTCATCAAAGGATTCCACTTCCGACGCACAGCGTTCCACCAGGGCGTCAACCTTCATGGCCGGATCATCCACCAGCCAGCGCCAGGCTGGCAGTGCATCGCTGTGATTGCGGTGTACCTGAAAACTGAGTTGGGCCCTCCCCTCGTAATTCACCAGGGTAGATTCCTGCTCCGAAAAAGCCGTGGATGGCAATACGGTATCGGCTTTGGCAGTAGTGGCCGTGGGCAGCAGATCGATCACCAGCAAGTGGTCCAGCTTGTCGACGGCGGCATCGACAGTGTCGCCGGCAGCATGACGATAGAGATCATTTTCCAGCACGATGGCCTTGTTGGCCTTGCCAGCATTGATGCGCGCCATGGCCGCCTCCAGATCCTGGCCGAGCCGGGCCAGCAGTGTCAGGCCCATGGAATTGCTTTGGGCCATGGGCAAACAAAGATCAATCGTCTTGCCGGATTTGTCATGCAGGGCGCGAGCAAT
>JALEHB010000180.1 GCA_022763285.1 Pseudomonadales bacterium
CGTTGTCATTGCCCCCGGCATTACCGTTCCCGTTGTCATTGCCCCCGGCATTACCGTTCCCGTTGTCATTGCCCCCGGCATTACCGTTCCCGTTGTCGTTGCCCCCGGCATTGCCGTTCCCGTTGTCGTTGCCACCGGCGTTGCCGTTCCCGTTGTCATTGCCACCGGCATTGCCGTTCCCGTTGTCGTTGCCACCGGCGTTGCCGTTCCCGTTGTCGTTGCCTCCGGAATTGCCGTTGCCATTGTCATTGCCCCCGGCGTTGCCGTTTCCACCGGCATTACCGTTGCCGTTTCCACCGGCATTACCGTTGCCGTTTCCACCGGCATTACCGTTGCCGTTACCTCCGGCATTACTGTTACCGTTGCCACCGGTGTCACTGCCGTCATCGCCGTCGCTGTTGTCAGTATCGTCGGTATTGGTATCCGTGCCAGAGTCAGTGCTGTTATCGTTATCGTCCGTCAACGAATCGTTGCTGCCAGTGTCTGTCCCGGTGTCACTGTCATCTGTCGGATCACTGACTTCTTCGTTGACCGGAGCGCCGCCCCCGGTGTTTTGGTTGCCATCGAAATTGATCGTCGCTTCATTGGGATTGATGCGGGGTTCAGTGACCTCTTCTTCAACCAGTTCGGTTCCTGATTCTTCGGTGGTACTGGAGCCAACAAAGTTATTGCTGTTGGCAAAGTCCTGGCTGTTGGGCGGAGCGATATTGATGCCATCCTGGGCGTTGTCACCATTGCCGGCTGCGGCGGCTGGCAGGTTATTGATTTCCTCGGCATCCAGGTCGCCGCTGTCATCATCAGTTGCATTGCCAGCGGCGCTATCAGCGTCGTCCGAATTTTGCTCGGCATCATCGTCTTCTTCGTCGAGATCGTCAGCAATGACAACTGTATTGCCCAGGCCTGTCGGTTGTGCAGTTAATCCCTGCGGTGGGGAAGCCGCATCGGGCACTCTGGCAAAATCGAATTGTGCCCCGATACCAAGATCCACGCTGCCAGCGTTATTGCTTACAGTAATCCCGCCGTCGAAAACACCGGTGAGTACTTCACCCGCTGGCGTGACTATCACCTCATAGTCGGTACCCCGTATGCCGATGGTTGCGAAATTGGCAGCATTGGCTTCGTAGGCGTCGCGATTGTCACGGGATATATTGCCGGTAATGGTGCGAAATCCACCGGTGATCAGCTCAAGCGAGGCGCGGTCATCGGCGGGGGATTCATTGTACTGGTAGGCAACAATGGCAAACTCGGTGGACTCTTTCAGGGAAATCTGGGCGCCGTCAACCATGCGGAACTGGGCACTGGAGCCAGTATTGGTAAAAATGGTTTCGCCAACAAAGATGTCATCCCGACGGGACAGCGGACGGCTGCTCCCACCGGCATCAACGGCCGCAACCTCACCACGGGTCATGATGACAGTGCCTGCTACCGTACTGGTTTGGTCTGTCTGGCTGTAGGCAAGCGCCGGCGCCAGGCTCATGCATAGTACAAGCCATGACACCCATAACCGGGCGCGTGAGCGTTGGCAGACGTGATGAAATTCAGAAATCAAGTTAAGCTCGTTGCTGTTGCTTTGTTGCTATGAGCCGGTTGTTATGAACCGGATATTCACCAATGAGTCGGCCGGGCCCATCCCGCAGAAAACAGTGATTATCCAGGTACTTTGCCTGTCCCGATTGACAGGTCTCATTTATTCTTCCTGTGATTCCAAAACGCCCGGTTTGCAGGAATAACCCTATAGACTTCCTGTTGCAATAATGTGAAGCAGCTCACAGGGGCCTGACATTCTCGACGCCTTTTTGTGAGCTAGTCAACGATTCTGACTCCTGTTTGGCAAAGTTTCACGAAATTTCCTGCTACCACTGGCAGAAACCACAAGTCACACTGCAAGTGCTGCGTCACAATACCTCTTTTCGGGGGCCTGGCGGCGCTGTCATTGTCAGCCTTCTGCCCAGTAGTAATGCTGCCGCCTGAAACAATGGGCTATTTGCTTGCAGGCCACGGCTCATCTAGTATTGACGGCTCAGGTCGGTTCCATGGAGGCGTAGCTGGCTCGGGGTGGGAACGGTTGTCTGACCGACAGCCCGCCGTATTACTAACCCATAGCCTGGTTGCTGGCAGCTTGACCCGGTCTTGTTACCGGCTACTGACAAGCAGCTGATGGATATAGTGAGAAGTTTCATGACAGATAAATTCGTGCAAAGCAAAAATCTGATCAGGACCCTGGTGTTCCTGCTCAGTCTGAGTCTGATCGGCCAGGTGACCGCCGATGGCGGGCGTACCCCGCTGCGGGTTGAAAACGGCATTGTCAGCAGTGCTTCCCGCCTGGCCTCGGAAGTGGGTGTGGATATACTCAAACAGGGCGGTAATGCTATCGATGCTGCCGTTGCCACGGCCTTTGCCCTGGCCGTGACCTGGCCAACAGCCGGTAACATCGGTGGCGGCGGCTTTCTGGTCTACCACGGTGCAGACGGCCATGCCACCACCTTTGATTTCCGGGAAAAAGCAGCCCTGGCCGCCACTGAAGACATGTATCTGGGCCTGGATGGCCGGGTGCAAAACAACTCAAATCATGCCGGCGCGCTCTCGGTAGGTGTGCCGGGCACGGTCGCTGGCATGTATCTGGCGCATCAGGAACTGGGTGCACTGCCCTGGGAGGATCTGGTGGCGCCGGCCGTGCGACTGGCCCGCGAAGGCATTCCCATCACCTATGCCCTGCAGTCAGGCTTCGCCCGCAACGAGCCCCGCTTCAGCAACTATCCCTCTTCCATGGAGAAATTCTTCAAGGAAGATGGCAGCCATTATGATCTGGGTGAGACCTGGTACCAGCCTGATCTGGCCCATACCCTGGAGTTGATCCAGAACGAAGGCCACGATGGCTTCTATCGGGGCGAGAATGCCCGTCGACTGGCAGATTTTCTGGGCTCTATTGGTGGCATCATTACCGAAGAGGATCTGGCTATCTACGAGGCGGTGGAGCGGGAGCCGATTCGCGGCAATTACCGTGGCTATGACATTGTCAGCATGCCCCCGCCAAGCTCGGGTGGCGTTACCCTGGTGCAAATGCTGAATATTCTGGAAGGCTTTGACCTGAGCCAGATGGGCCATAATTCGGCGGACTATCTGCATGTGCTGACCGAATCCATGCGTCGTGCCTATGCCAATCGTGCTGAATTTCTTGGCGATCCCGATTTCAATGAGGGTATGCCCCTGGATCGTCTGACCAGCAAGGATTACGCGGCGGAGCTGCGTGCCAGTATTGATATGGATCGCAAGTCAGAGAGCGATGAAAACAATTTCGCCCAGATTTATGAGAGTGAAGACACTACCCATTACTCGGTGGTCGACAAGGACGGCAATATGGTCAGTGTCACCTATACCCTGGAATATGGCTATGGTTCCGCCATTGTTGCTGCCGGCGGTGGCTATCTGCTGAATAACGAACTGGGTGATTTCAATGCCATTCCCGGCCTCACTGACCGTAGTGGCACCATCGGTACCGCACCCAATCTGGTTGAGCCGCAGAAGCGGCCCCTGTCCAGTATGACGCCGACCATCGTGGCCCAGGATGGCATGCCGGTATTCGCAGTGGGAAGTCCAGGTGGGCGGACCATTATCAATACTACGCTACAGGCCATTCTCAACGTGATTGATCACGATATGAATATTGCCCAGGCGGTGGAGGCACCACGCATTCATCACCAGTGGTTGCCGGATGTCACCAGTTTTGAAAGCTGGGGTTTTTCACCGGATACCCTGCGTCTGTACGAAGCCAAAGGGCATCCGGTTCGCAGTCGTGGTTCCCAGGGCAGTGCCATGGGCGTCTACCATGACCGTGCCAACGGCCTGTTCCTGGGTGGTTCCGATTCCCGGGCCGGCGATGGTGCTGCGGTAGGTTACTGAAGCCTCATCAGCAACAGATCACCCGGGCCTTACTCGCCCGGGTGATATTCCCGCTCCAGATTTGCCTCGATATCTTCCCGATAGAACAACACATCCCTGAATTCCCCGTCGGCATACATTTGTGCCTGATCATCAAAATGGGGTGAATCGGGATCACTGCTCAGCCCACCGACGGTGATGGCCCGGGCCCTGACACGGTCCCCGAATTCCACGGCAGCGACAAAGCTGTTGCCACTGGTGCCATACATGCGACTGGTGCCGGGATACTTGCGCGCACCAAAGGAGGCCAGCGAGCCCCAGCGGCTGGAGGCGAAGGGCACGGCGATACTGGGAGCATTGTCGTCAAAATCCTGTACCAGATCGCCGGTCAGGCGTTGATAACGATTGATCTCGCCCCAGGGCACCTGCCAGCTGCCAAAATCATTTTCCAGGGTCTGGGCAGCCTGACGCAGGGCCGTGAGCACCTGATTGTCGGTGGCATTGTTGACCATATACTCGTAGATATTAATGCCCTGGGTACTGGCCTGACTGCGCACGGCATCCATTAAATTCTGGGCCCAGAACACCGCCAGTGAAGTTTCCACCGAGTCGAGGCTGTACTGGTAATTCCAGTCCCGCAGCAGGTCGATGTACTCCAGGGTTTGTGAAGAGATGGACATCGGGGCATCGGGTCGGCTGGGCACCGCAGTCAGTAACTCCAGCCTGGGAACCAGGTCTTCGAAAGCCGCCAGGGTCGGGTCATAGGCTGCCTCCAACAGGGATTCCACGGTGAAGTCGGAGACACCGTTGAGCACCCGCACTGCATTGATGCCGCGATAATTTTCCGGGTTGTTGGCCATGTAGGCCGGATAATCTTCTGCCCGGGGGCTGAACTCCCCGGCAGCATTGAAGGGGGTGTTATTGGTGTTCTGAATCCAGCCATTGGCAGGATTGAGCAGGCTGATAATTTCATCCACCGGATGCAGTCCCTGCCATTCGGTTTCCGGATTGCCACCATCCAGCGGCGCATTCCAGTCAAATTGCGGATTGCGGCGGGGAATAAAATTACCGTGGTAATAGGCAATATTGCCATCGCTATCGGCATAGACCGTGTTATTGGAAGAATTGGTCAGCAAGGCCATGCTGTCGTGAAATTCGTCATGGTTGCTGGCCTTGGTGCGGGTATAGGACTGGGTCAGGGCCTTGATAGGCTCCTGCATCAGTTTGATGGCCACCCACTGGCCGTCCTGTTCGCGAATCACCGGGCCGTGGTGGCTGAACCAGGCAGTGATTTCCCGGCTGCGCTGATTGCCGTCACTATCGACGTAGGGCAGGCTGATGAGCCGTTCCTGCAGTTGCCGTTCACCCTCACCATAGCGATAGTAATAACCGTCTTCGCGGCGGGTGACATCCAGCAGGTATTCATCAATCGCATCGGCCCGGGAAGAAGTGTGCATCCAGCCGGTGTTTTCATTGAAACCCTGGTAGATGAAGAACTGACCCCAGGTGACAGCGCCGTAGGCATTGAGTCCTTCCTCGCTGACCATATGCAGTTCGGAGCGAAAGAAAAAGGAAGTGTGGGGGTTGATCAGCAACAGGGCATTGCCGCTGGCACTGTTTTGAGGGGCGATGGCGAAGCCGTTGGAACCCCGGGGTTCGCCGTCATTGAAAGCGGGCGCCTGGGCCACCAGATTATTGGCATCATAGAAGGCCTGCAAGTCCTGCAGGTTCACCCGTTCAATATCGCCACCAATACTGCCTTCGGTAAAACTCAGGGCCATCCAGGGTTCAAAGCGATGAATAACCCGGGCTTCGATCTCGGGGTGTGTATGCAGGAAATAATTGAGACCATCGGCAAAGGCTACCATCAATTCCTGTAGCCAGTCCGGACTCTCGGCAAACCGGGCCTGTAATTCTGCGGGCTCGATGAACAGCTTCATGCGCAGGTCGCGAAACAGTTCCAGCTCACCCTCGGCTTCAGCCAGGCGACCCATGGCATTAATGTAATTGGTTTCCAGACGATAAAAATCGTCTTCGGCCTGGGCATAAAGCGTGCCGAATACCGTGTCGGCATCGGTCTCGCCGAATATATGGGGAATGCCCCAGCGGTCGCGCAGTATAGTGACACGTGATGCCCTGTCTTCCCAGCGGCTCAGTTCCGCCGGGTCGACGGTGGCCTGGATGGCCACCTCTGCAGGCTCTGGCGGCTGACTCGACGCGGAGTCGGCCGGGGCCTGCGAGTCGGGGTTGCAAGCTGCCAGCAGCAGGGTGAGTAGTGCCCAAAAAGTGGTTAATCGCATGTCACAGCCCTCCGCCGGGAATTTATTCAGGGATAAACTTGCTCGCCTCCGACCCAGGTCTGCTCCACCTGGGTTTGCCAGATTTCGCTTTCCGGGATGGTGAAGATATCGCGATCGATCATAATGAAGTCGGCTTTCTTGCCGGGTGCCAGGCTGCCGATGATGTCTTCCTGATGACCGGCATAGGCGGCATCGATAGTGAAGCTGGCAAAGGCTTCTTCGCGGCTCATGCGCTCTTCCGGAAACCAGCCACCGGGAGGTTCATTGTTCTGGTCCTGGCGAGTGATGGCGGCATGCAGGCCGAAAAACGGGTTTGGTGATTCCACCGGAAAGTCCGAACCATTGGCGATGATGGTGCCGGTATCCAGCAACTTGCGCCAGGCATAGGCACCCTGAATACGCACTTCACCGATGCGGTCCTGGGCCATGTTCTTGTCACTGGTGGCATGGGTGGCCTGCATGGCGGGAATCACGCCCAGTTCTGCAAAGCGCAGGATATCTTCATAGCGAAGAATCTGGGCATGCTCGATACGATGTCGGCGCCCACGGGTGTCGGTCTGGTTGATCAGATCTTCGTAGTTATCCAGTACGATCATATTGGCATTGTCGCCAATGGCATGGGTATTCACCTGGAAATTGGCATTCATGGCACGGCGCATCAGATACTCAAGGCGCTCGTCGTCCAGGGTGAGCAGGCCACGATGGCCGGGCATATCCGAGTAGTCATCGATCAGTGCAGCGCCGCGACTACCCAGTGCGCCATCGGCCACAATCTTGACCGAGTTGATGGTCAGGGTGTCATCCGTGCTACGGAAATGGCCCTGATCCAGCAGCAGCTCATAGTTTTCATCGCCGGCGGAAATCATCACATTGACGCGGATGGGTAGCGGGCCATCACTGACCAGATCCTTGTAGGTCTGGATGGTGGCACTGCCGACCCCGGCATCGTGAACCGATGTCAAACCGTTAGCGGCCAGACCCTGCATGGAAGTTTGCAGGGCATAGCGCTGCTCGTCGGCGCTTACCGGGGGAATATGGCGGCGAATCAGCACCATGGCATTATCCACAAAGACGCCGGTGGCCTTGCCATTGGCATCGCGAAGAATCTGACCACCATCAGGGTCCTCGGTGCGGTCGGTGATACCGGCCAGTTCCATGGCGGCGCTATTGGCCCAGGCAGCGTGGCCATCGACCCGGGTCAGCCACACCGGCTTGTCACCCACCACAGCATCGATGCTGGCGGCTGTGGGAAAGCTGTTACTGTCCCAGAGAACCTGATTCCAGCCACGGCCCTGGATCCACTCCAGTTCACTATTGGCTTCGGCAAAGGCGGCCACCCGCTGGGCGGCTTCCTGCTCGGTGCTGGTACCGGTGAGATCCACGCGCAGCAGGCTCAAGCCATAGCTGAGCACATGGCCATGGGAATCCACCAGGCCGGAAATCATGGTTTTGCCTTCACCGTCGATGATGTGGTCGGCGGTATCTGGCAGGGCATCGTCGCTTTGATACAGGCGGTCAATGCTGTCATCACTGAACTGGATGGCAGTGAACTGCTGGAGGGCTTTATTGGCATCCAGAGTATAGCCATTAACATTGTGAATCAGGGTGGTGTCAGCCAGAGACAGGCTGCTGAGACTGGCCAGGGTGGCAGCGCATAGTAGTTTTTTCATGGGGCTTTAGGTTTTTGTTGTGGATAGACAGGCAAATGAGTCTAGCAACTAACGAGGGGCCTGTCATGACGGGGCTGATGCGGGGACAAAGCGCCCAGAGCCCTGAATCCCGGGCATAAAAAAACCCGGCCACTCAGAGAGTGGCCGGGCCTCGAACAAATCACTGGCGGGACTATTCTCCGCTATCAGCTTCCATGTAGCGGAAAAAGCCGAAGAACATTTCTTGCCAGGTTTGTTCCCCCCATGTCAGGGTCTGAGATGCATCCGGGTTGAAGGGATTCATCTCGGTGTTATCAAAAGTGCCGCGGAAGATCATTTCCGTGCCGGCCGGTAAAAATTTCGGCTCGACAAAGTCATAGGTCTTCTGCCAGTTAAACTGGTAGTTGGGCACGTTCAGCACTTCCTCGATGCGGCCATCGGGGTAGCGCAGCTTGAAGTTGGCATCATAGCCGCGGTAGTGCATATGCGGACCTACCATGGTCAGGTAGGAATCCTTACGGAATTTCGCAGTAGCCACCATTTCCTGAGTAGAGAAGGGCTCGATATTGATGTCCATATCGGCAGCAGAACCACCCAGGATCTGACGCTCGGGCTCTTCATCCCACAGGTAAAGTGCGATCTCGGAGGCATCCACGGTTTCCTTGCCGGAAGTGGTGTAATGCATCTGCAGCATCAGACCACCGCCTTTTTGCAGCGGGTAGCCGGCGCCCTCCGGATACAGGTTCAGTTCATTACCCGGCGCGTAAGCACCCAGGCCAATGCCCTGGTTAAGGATTTCGAACTCGTTCACACCACCGGGGCCATAGGAGAAGGCAATGATATGGTGCAGAACAGTGGGATCACCGGCTTCAAATTCGATCGCCTTGACCCAGATATCCTCATCGATTTCCAGCGGGATCATGATGTTGCGGTAGTCCTGAACGCCGGTGGCAGGAATCTGCTGGGCCGGAATCTCGATCACCATGTCCGGCTCACCATTGAGCCATTTAACAGGCTTGGCTTCATAGGCAGCCAGCGGGTCGCTGTCGCCATTATTGGGCGAGCCACTGTCGATCCAGGAGATCAGCTTGCGGGTTTCTTCGATGGTGATGTGATTGACGTCATGAAAATCATTGACGTATTCCTGAGCAATCTGACCAGGCGGCATGCGCTTGGTGACCAGGGTTTCACGGATCATGGGAGACCAGCCACGCACCATTTGATGGTTGCTCATGGCGAAGGGGGCAATGCCGCCCTCGACGTGGCAAGTGACGCAGCGCTCTTGCAGGATCGGTGCGATGTCTTCGGCATAGGACAGTGCAGCCATTTGCGGATAGGCGATTGCCTCACCTTTGCTGGCGATGCTGTTGCCCGGTACTTCGTTGCCGGCCAGTACTGCAGTCAGGGCGTCGGCCACATAAGCAGCTTCATTGCGCTCGGCGCGGCTACCGTCAGCCTGACGGCTGGACAGGGCGCCACGAAACACGACCTCACGGGATTCGGGGTCGATGACGACGGCCTCACCGGCCCGGCTCAGGCCCAGTTCCTGGCTCACAACCTGGGTGTCGTCCATCAGCACGCGGAATGCCAGGTCGCGGTCTTCCATTTCTTCCAGCATGACGTTCTTGTCAGCCAGATCGGTGGAATTGATGATCAGGAACTCGACGGCCTGATTAGCGAAGTCCTCGGCCAGGTCTTCCATGTCATCGGCAGCACGACGGGCGTCGCGGCTGTCCATGTCATAGGACAACAGCACAATGGCGTCCTGGTTGCTGTGACGGCTCAACTGGAAAAAACGGCCTTCTGCATCCACCAGGGAAAAATCACTGATGCGATCGGCTGCAATAGCCGGAAGGCTCAGCAATGCGCCAAGAGACGCAAGCAGAGTCACTTTGGCCAATTTGGTAATTCTAAGCATTTTTGCTCTCCTGATGTTCAGGTGTGGGTACTGAAACGAAAAATCCTAGGCAGCGATACTAGGGTGCTACCAGACAATTAGCTTCCTGAAAATTAAAAACTCTAATGATTTCAATAATTGGGTAGCTATTTTTTCCTGGCAACAACGCTTTATCGTTCTCTACTATCCTTCTGGCGACGCCGGGATCCTGGGCTGGTTAACGCTGTTGCGAAGCTGCCGGATTGCCTTAATCAGACGACCTGAGGCAGTTAAAAGTTAACGATAATCCCTTAAAATGCCGCAATCGCCGATTAGAAGCAGTGAATGGGCGAAATCGGGACAAATCCACCAGGCCACCACGGATGCTGTGATTTGGGATGCTGTAGTAATCAGGGAAACAATAATGAAGCAGGAATTTCACATCAGGCGAATCCAGGCGGGCCGCTGGACGCCAATGCTCGTGCTGGCGGCTATGTTACTGGCCTTGCCGGCCGAGGCCCAGAATCTGCGTATTGTGCACTGCCTGTATGGCTGCCCCGAGGGTGCGCCGGCCGCGAACCAGCTGTTGCTGAGGCCAATCTACGCTCTGTCCTATAATTCGCAGCACAAATCAGCAGACTGGGTGGCCTACCGGGTTACCGCCGAGACAGTAGGCATTGCCTCCAGTCTGTCGCGCAATGCCCGGACTGATGACTATATGGAAGAACAGACCCTGGATAACAGCGACTTCAGCAGCGCGGCCGAGCTTGATATGGTGCATGCCCATTACGCGCCACTGGTCAATTTTGCCGGCACGCCCTATTGGGATGATGTGAACTTCCTGAGCAATGCCGTGGCGCGTAGTGCCAGTTTGAGTCAGGGGGCCTGGTACGGCTTGAATTGGGCGGTGCGCAATCTGGTAAATCGGGAAGCGGAGGTCTATGTGTTGACCGGGCCGCTCTATGATCAGGACCAGCCCGGCATCAGGCTGCCGATCGACAAGCCGCACCGGATTCCGGACGGGTTTTACAAGCTGGTGGTGACGCCGCAAGGGGAAGCAGCAGGGTTTCGCTTCTCACAGGATACTTCGGCCGGTATCCACCATTGTAACCTGCGGGCCAGCATTGCTGAGCTGGAAGCGGCGACCGGATTACGTTTCTTTCCTGGCCGCAACAGGCCGCTGTCAGAAACTCTGTACAGCAGCCTGGGGTGTTTCTGAAGCTGCTTGACTAGTTCAGGCGCATCAGGAAGTAATCGTCGCCGGTCAATTCGCGCACCATGCGGTTGAGAGCAGCATGCACCGCTGCCGCCAATCCTTCATCGGCGGGCGCAACACCACGGCCAAACAGGGTGGTATCGAACAGCGAGCGGCCGCCACGCTGCAGTGCGACGGTGGCGCGAATGGTGAGCTGAATGGATTCGACACCATCCTGGTCGACCAGCTCGGCACTGGAATCGAGAATCTCACCTACAACCTGCATCTCTTCGTCAGCCTCGACGATATTGGCCCCACCTTTGGTCAGAGCCTGCACAAAGGCATCCCGGAGGATTTCTGCCAGGGGAGCCTCTGCACTGTATCCGGCATCGCTGCCAAGTCCCTGGGCGATGATCAGATTGGGGTTATCGACAGAACGGCCGTCAGTGAACTCGCTGATTTTTACCGCAGCACGAATGCTGCTGAGATTGGCATTGCCGTCGTAGTTGTAATCGACAGTGACCTGTTCCTGGGCAAAAGCCGGCACTGTGAGCAGGGCAAGGCTGGCAAGCAGAATTTTTCTAAGCATGGACATTATCCTTGTAGTCTCGTCTGTTACTGCGGAGGCGCAGAATAATTGTTAATCAGGGTAGGTTCAAGTTGATGAAGCCTGGCTGAA
>JALEHB010000181.1 GCA_022763285.1 Pseudomonadales bacterium
TATTTACGTCCCTTCTGGGCCGCGATGCGCAATCGCAGGGCGTTGAGCTTGATAAAGCCCGCCGCGTCCTTCTGGTCATAGGCACCGGCATCATCCTCGAAGGTGGCAATATCTTCATCGAACAGGGAGTCATCGGACTCGCGTCCCACCACCGTGACATTGCCCTTGTACAGTTTCAGACGCACGCGACCATTGACGTACTGCTGGGAATTGTCGATCAGGGCCTGCAGGGCTACCCGCTCCGGCGACCACCAGTAGCCGTTGTAGACCAGTGAGGCATAGCGCGGCATCAGGTCATCCTTGAGATGCGCCAGTTCCCGGTCCAGAGTCAGGGACTCAATGGCACGGTGGGCCTTGAGCATGATGGTCCCGCCGGGAGTTTCGTAGCAGCCCCGTGACTTCATCCCCACAAAGCGATTCTCCACAATATCTACCCGACCAATGCCATTGGCACCGGCCACCTTGTTCAGATGAGTCAGCACCTCGGCCGGAGTCATGTCCTTGCCATCGATGGCGACGATATCGCCCTTGCGGTAATCCAGCTCAATATAGCTGGGTTCATCCGGCGCCTGTTCCGGTGAGACCGTCCACAGCCACATGGCCTCTTCCGGCTCCGCTGCCGGGTCTTCCAGGATGTCGCCCTCATAGGAGATATGCAGCAGATTGGCATCCATGGAATAGGGAGATTTGCTGCCGCGCTTTTTCTCCACCGGAATATTGTGCTCATCACAATAGGCCAACAGAGTGTCGCGGGAAGTCAGATCCCATTCACGCCAGGGAGCGATCACCTTGATGCCGGGACTGAGGGCATAGGCACCCAGCTCAAACCGCACCTGGTCATTACCCTTGCCAGTGGCGCCGTGGGAAATGGCATCGGCGCCGGTTTCGGCGGCAATTTCCACCAGTCGCTTGGCGATCAGGGGACGGGCGATGGAGGTGCCCAGCAAATACTCCCCTTCGTAAAGGGCATTGGCACGAAACATGGGATAGACATAGTCACGCACGAATTCCTCGCGCAGGTCCTCGATATAGATTTCCTTCAGCCCCATGGCCTCGGCCTTGGCGCGGGCCGGTTCCACTTCCTCACCCTGGCCAATATCGGCGGTGAAAGTCACCACTTCGCAGTCATAGGTCTGCTGCAACCATTTGGCGATGACAGAAGTATCCAGCCCGCCCGAATAGGCGAGCACGACCTTGTTAATTGCGGACATGTCTTTACG
Organism: Pseudomonadales bacterium; assembly: GCA_022763285.1. Lineage (GTDB taxonomy): Bacteria > Pseudomonadota > Gammaproteobacteria > Pseudomonadales > Pseudohongiellaceae > UBA9145. Next base: position 1,221 of record JALEHB010000181.1, read on the forward strand.
CTCCAGCGATTCAAAGGGCCCGGCTTGGGCGGGCCGAAAAAAAGACGCGTATTCTAGCACTTTGCAGCCGGGATACGAAAAATCTCTGTCTCAGGCGGTAATAGGCCGCTTTGGCGATTTAGCTGTGCAGCCGAATCCGCTACAATAGCGCCTCTTTTTCGCAAGTCGACCGTGGACATGACAGTAAAACAGATCAGCCTCGCCCGCCCCGATGACTGGCATTGCCATTTCCGGGATGCCGAAGCCCTGAGCACCACGGTTGCCCACACGGCGCGGCAGTTTGCCCGCGCCATTGTGATGCCCAATCTGAAACCACCGGTGACCACGGTGGAGAGCGCCCTGGCCTACCGGGAGCGCATTCTGGCAGCACTGCCGGCCGGCAGCGATTTCCAGCCCCTGATGACACTCTATCTCACCGACACCCTGTCGGCGGCAGAAATCGACAAGGCCCATGCCTCGGGCAAGGTGCAGGCGGTGAAATACTACCCCGCCGGCGCCACCACCAATTCCGACAGCGGTGTGACTGATATTGAAAAGGTCTATCCGGTGCTGGAGCGCATGGCGGAAATCGGTATGCCGCTGTTGGTACACGGTGAAGTCACTGATTCACAAGTGGATATCTTCGACCGGGAAGCCCGCTTTATCGAGCAGACCCTGGCTCCCCTGCACCAGCGTTATCCGGAGCTGAAAATCGTGCTGGAACACATCACCACCCGACAGGCGGTGGAATTTGTACAGGCCGGTAGCGAACAAATGGCGGCCACCATCACCGTCCATCATCTGCTCTACAATCGCAACCACCTGCTGGCCGGAGGCGTCAGGCCACACTTTTTCTGCCTGCCAATTCTCAAACGGGACAGCCATCAGCAGGCTTTGATTGAAGCCGCCACCAGCGGCAGCAAGCGTTTCTTCCTGGGCACCGATTCGGCACCCCACAGCCGCGCCAACAAGGAAACGGCCTGCGGCTGTGCCGGGATTTACACGGCACCGGCAGCGCTGGAGTTGTATGCCGAAGTGTTTGAGCAGGCCGGTGCGCTGGACAAGCTGGAAGGCTTTGCCAGCCATCATGGGCCGGATTTTTACGGCCTGCCACGCAACACCGAGCAGATTGTACTCCATAAACAGGAATGGACCATGCCCGCGCAGTTTCCTCTCGGAGACGCCGAAGTCATCCCCATCAGGGCCGGAGAGCCAGTACAATGGCGCCTTCTGGACCACAGCGCAGCAAGCAATAAGGCTGAATAAATGAGCGAATCTGACGAGCAACGGTCAGCCCTGCTGGCCGAGCGTTTCCGCACCTTTTTTCCGGTAGTCATCGACGTGGAAACCGGTGGTTTCAATTCCCGCACCGATGCCATTCTGGAAATCGGGGCAGTGCTGTTGAATATGACCGATGAAGGCATACTGGAAATAGACCAGACTTTCTTTCACCGGGTCATTCCCTTTGAAGGAGCCAATATCGAGGAGGCGGCGCTGAAGTTTACCGGCATCGATCCCTGGCATCCCCTGCGCATCGCCCGCGCGGAAAAAGACGTGTTCCAGGCCCTGTTCAAACTGGTGCGTGATGCCATGAAGCCCCAGCAGTGCAAGCGCGCTATCCTGGTGGGGCACAATGCCCACTTCGATCACGGCTTCGTTAATGCCGCCAGTGAGCGCCACAACCTCAAGCGCAATCCCTTTCACCCCTTCTCCAGCTTTGATACCGCCAGTCTCAGCGGCCTGGCCTACGGGCAAACAGTTTTGTCGCGGGCTTGCGAGGCAGCAAGAATTGATTTCGACGACAGCCAGGCCCACTCGGCACGCTATGATGCCGAGAAGACCGCGGAGTTATTCTGCTCGATAGTCAATCGCTGGCAGCGATTGGGTGGCTGGCCCCTGAGTCGCTAGGCGCAGGCCCGGCGAAAAGGAAGGGTTAAAAGCACAGAGCCAGCCCTGGGGATCAGCCTTCGTCGCCGGCTGCCTTTTCGATCATGGGCTGCAATTCGCCCTTCTCATACATCTCGGTGACGATGTCACAGCCGCCCACCAGTTCGCCGTCAATAAACAGCTGCGGAAAAGTTGGCCAATTGGAAACCTGTGGCAGATTGGCGCGAATCTCGGGATTGCTGAGCACATCCACAAAGGCGAAGCGCTTGCCACAGGCCATCAGCACCTGCACAGTCTGGGCAGAAAAGCCGCACTGGGGCTGTTCCGGATTACCCTTCATGTACAGCAGAATGCTGTTGGAATCGATCTGCTCTTGAATGGTGGCGCTGATGTTGTCTTCGCTGCTCATGAGACATTGCCTCGGTTGGTCGGTGATTGGAGTCGGCTGTTTGCTGTCAACTGGAAGCGCTTGCGCCGGCCCGAAGCCGACAGTGCCATGCCGAAAAGGAGGCAAGTTTACACCCTGACCGGGTCGCTGTCAGCCGCGCTCTGCTGCTGGCTTGCCCCAGCCGCCCCCGCCGGGGGTGCTGATGCGCAGGCGATCACCAGCCTGAACACTGAGACTGCACTTGCCCGGCAGCGCCTTGCCATTGAGTTCATTACAGCCACTGGCCCCATCCTGCCCACCGGCGGCTCCCCAGGGAGCGAAGCGGCGACGCTCGGTTAACAGGCTAAGCTGGGCCGGCGCCAAAAACTCGTATTCCCGCACCAGACCATCGCCGCCTGGCTGCCTACCGGCACCGCCACTGCCGCGACGACGGGAATATTCCCTGAGCCGCAGGGGATAGTGCATTTCCAGACTTTCAATGGGGGTATTGAGGGTATTGGTCATATGGCTGTGCACACAATGCAGTCCGGCCCATGACGGCCCTCCTCCCAGTCCACCGGCCAGAGTCTCATAGTAATCCCAGCGCGGATGATCGGCATCGCCGGCATGGCCCATGGCGATATTGTTCATACTGCCCTGACTGGCGGCAGGAATGCGCTCGGGCAGTGGCTGACTGAGAGCCCCCAAGACCAGATCCACCAGACGTGTGGAGGTCTCCACATTGCCTGCTGCCACTGCCGCGGGTCGCCGGGCATTGACAATGGAACCGGGCCGGGTCCTGATGCGAATACGGCGAAACAGCCCTTCACAGGCCGGCGCCTCCGGGGGCAGCAAACAGCGAAAACAGTAATAGGCAGCCGCTGCCACCACCGACTCGGGACAATTAAGGTTACCTGGCACCTGGTCACTGGA
>JALEHB010000182.1 GCA_022763285.1 Pseudomonadales bacterium
CCGGCATAGACATTTTCGGCGATGGCCTCGGCCATAAATCCGGAAGGGGCAATGACCTGCACCTCACCGGCCTGCACCTGCTCTGCCGAGGTGACGCCCAGCACACCGCCGAAATGATCGATATGGGAATGGGAATACACCACGGCCTTGACCGGCAATTCGCCCAGATGCTCATTGGCCAGGGCCAGGGCGGCAGCCGCAGTTTCACTACTGAGCAGGACATCGAAGATGATCCAACCGGTCTCGCCCCGCACAAGGGTCATATTGGCCAGATCAAAGCCCCGCAACTGATACATGAAATCCGGCACGACTTCGTAGAGGCCATAATTCATATTCAGGGTCGCCTGGCGTTGCAGGGAGGGATGGATGCTGTCGTAATCCTGATCTTCCAGCAGGAAATCGTAGCGACTCATGTCCCAGACCAGATTACCGGCGGCGCCGCGTATCTGCTGATAGTCCGGCGCGGCGATAAATCCCCGTCGGGATTCCTGGAAATCCCGCTCGTCCTCAAAGGGAAGACTCTGGCGCAATGAGTCCTGCAGTGCCGAGGTGGCCGCGCTGGGCCCGGCCCCTTTCTCATTGAAATGGCCATTGAAATGGCTGTCGTTGGATGGCTCCTGGGCCTGAACCGGCAGGGCCAGGCCCGCAAGCGCAAAGCCCAGCAAGCCAGCCGCACGCGCAGCCCGGTGAAAACGATTGATTCCTGCCATGGTGGTACCCCCTTTTTACCCCCCGGTTTGATCGCAGTTGTAATAGAAGCAGACAGCCGGGCGCTTGCCAAGTACCGCGGGGAGATTAAAAACTCGCAGCCAGCTTGCGACGGGAAGACAAGAGACCAGCCTGCAAAATCCCCTGCCAGCTTGTTATGCTCTGCCCTTGCCTAAAGAGGAGTAAAGAGGAGAGATTGCCATGCAAGACAAGTTTGGGACGCGTTCGGTCTGGGCCGGTGAACAGGATGGATTCCCCGAAGGCTCATCACAGGTGCCGGTCTATCATACCGTCACCTATGGCTATGAGGATCTGGACCACTGGTATGACGTCGCCCTGGGCAAGGCCCCAGGCCATATCTACAGCCGCAACACCAATCCCACGGTGAAGGTGCTTGAGGACAAGATGAAGGATCTGGAGGGCGCCGAGGCAGCCACCTGTTTCGCCACCGGCATGGCGGCCATCTCCAATACCCTGTTTACCTTTCTCAAGCCCGGCGACCGGGTGGTGAGCATCAAGGATTCCTATGGTGGCACCAGCAAGATGTTTCTGGATTTTCTGCCGGACATCAATGTGGAAGTGACCCTGGTGGAAACCGGCGACCATGAGCAAATGGAGGCCGAGATCGCCAGGGGCTGTCAGCTTGTCTATCTGGAAACTCCCACCAACCCGACCCTGAAACTGGTGGATATCGAGCGCCTGTGCAAGGCAGCCAGAGCCCAACAAGCAATCTCTGTGGTGGACAATACCTTTGCCACTCCGGTCAATCAGAACCCCCTGGCCCTGGGTGCCGATCTGGTGGTGCACAGCGCCACCAAATTTCTTGGCGGCCATTCCGATGCCATGGGCGGCGTGCTCTGTGGCAGCAAGGCTCTGGTGGACAAGGTCTACCACTACCGTGAGATCACCGGCGCCACCCTGCATCCCATGTCAGCCTATTTGCTCATTCGCGGCATCAAGACTCTGGAGCTGCGTATCGCCCGCCACAATGAGTCGGCCATGAAGATCGCCGAGTTTCTGAATAGTCAGGACAAGGTCAGTGCTGTTTTTTATCCGGGCCTGCCGGACCACCCCCATCACGAGGTGGCAAAAAGGCAGATGCGTGGTTTTGGCGGCATGCTGAGCTTCTCGCTGCATGGCGGCTATGAGGCGGTGAAGGCCTTGCTGCCCAAACTCAACTACGCCCATCTGGCTGCCCATCTGGGTTCGGTGGACACCCTGGCTGGCCCACCCAAGGTAACCAGCCATGTGGAAACCACCCCCGAGGAAAGAAAACAGCTGGGTATTCCTGAGGGGCTGATTCGCTATTCCGTGGGCATTGAAAATGTCGAGGATCTTATTGCAGATCTGCAGCAGGCACTGGATTCCCTGGGCTGAGGAACAGCGGAATCAGGCTTGGGACTGATCGCTTTCGCCCGTTAAACCGTTAATGGCCGCCACCAGCGACAGGTAGATCTGCACGCCGGAAGGAATCAGGGCGTCGGGGAAATCGTAGTATTCATTGTGAAGCTGGGGCTGATCGACGCCGGAGCCGAGGCCGAAAAAGGCACCGGGCCAGCGCTGCAGATAGTGACTGAAGTCTTCACTCCAGCGCATGGGCTCGGCCAACTCTTTCAATTCCATGCCAGCCTCGCTGGCCGCGTCTCGCAGAATCACCATGGCCTCATCATGACTGACCGTGGCGGGGAAAGCCTCGTGCCAGGACAGTTCCCAGTCCAGCGCCTCAGCTTCACTCACCTGTTCGGTTAAGTTCGTCAGGGCCGCTTTCAGGCCTTCCAGTTCGGCCTGCTGATGAGCGCGTACGGTCCCGCAGATCTCCGCCACCCCGGGCGCGACGCCGAAATCCATCTTCGGGCCTTTCTCTCCCAACAGCGCCTGGGTGAGGGTCAACATCAGCAATTCATCAGAGTTGGAGACCTTGTCGGGCAAGGCCGGTAACTCGGCCAGTAATCTGGCCACCGCCGCCGCGGGACTCTTGCCATGCTCGGGATAACTGGAATGGGAAAAGGCGCCAGTAAGCTGGATGCGAAAACCTTCTGAAGCCGATGCAAAAGTGCCATTGCGCACACATACGCTATGCAGTGGCTCCCGGGGCAGGTTATGAAAACCGAACACATAGTCCGGTGCCAACTTCAGGAAACGTTCATCGGCCACTACCGCAGGAGCGCCTTCACCGGTTTCCTCCGCCGGTTGAAACAGCAATACCACCTTGCCGGTAACGGGGCCCTGCTTGCCAAGCATTTTCGCCACACCGCAAAGCACCGCCATATGACCGTCGTGGCCGCATTTGTGGGAGACGCCATGATTGCCGGAACGATAGGC
>JALEHB010000183.1 GCA_022763285.1 Pseudomonadales bacterium
ATGAAAAGGTTCAGCTTTATATAGAGGATAACCGGCTATACCGATAGCCCGGCAAACCGGAATGAAGGTAAGTAGTTTGAATAGTAAAAAACTGTCAAAGATCGCTGTGGATGCCCTTGAGGACATGAAAGGGCAATCGGTCGAATGCATCGATGTCAAAAAGCTCACCCAGATTACCGACTACATGATCATTGCCACCGGGCGCTCCACAACCCACGTCAAGGCACTGGCCGATGAAGTGGTGGACAAGATCAAGGAGGCCGGCGGCGACATCGTCGGTGTCGAAGGCAAGATGCAATCGGAATGGGTATTGGTGGATGCCGGGGATGTGGTAATTCACGTCATGATGGCGCCAGTGCGAGCGCTGTACAAGCTTGAGGACCTGTGGAGTTTCGGTGCTGAGCCGGACCAGGCGCCTGATTCTGACTCCTGATTCCATAATGGAGCCGCAGCAGTCATGAAAATCACTTGCCTTGCGGTGGGTAGTCGGATGCCGGACTGGGTCGATCAGGGCGTGCAGGAATACGCTCGCCGTATCCGTCAGAGTCTGGGGTTCAGTCTGATTGAAATTCCAATGGCAAAGCGGGGCAAATCCGTCAGCATTGCCCGTTGCATGGCCCAGGAAGGTCAGACCATGCTGGACCGAATCAGCAGCGCCGACTATGTGGTTGCCCTGGACGTGGCAGGCAAGTCACTGGACACTGCCGGTCTGGCCGGCAAGCTGGAAGACTGGCGCAATCTGGGCCGCGACATTGTGTTGCTGATCGGTGGCCCGGATGGCCTGGCAGAAGAATGCCTGTCCCGGGCCGATGCCCGCTGGTCGCTGTCAACGCTGACCCTGCCCCATCCGCTGGTGCGCATTGTGCTGGCAGAGCAGCTCTATCGAGCCCACAGTCTGTTGCAGGGGCACCCCTACCACCGGGAATAGACCCTTAGCGGGTATTTACAGTAAACCCCCTAAAAACAGCCGCTAAAAAGCGTTAAACTGTGCAAATCAGGCCAATACTGGCTGGTTTTAAACTATCTCGCCCAATCGTGGTCTTAATGTTGGGGCCACGCTGCAGCCTCCGCTGCTTGAGCCGACAAAATAGACGACAGGGCAGACCAAAATCAGCAAGCTGCAGAGCCAGCGGTTCCCTGAACAGAGCAATTAGCATCCATGATACGCGGAAAGTGGCAACTCAAAGACCATGAGGCGGAGCGACGCCTTTTCAACCGGCGCCTGACGGTAGCTGGCGTGTTCGTGATGCTGCTGTTTTCAGCCCTGGTGATCAAACTGGTGAATCTGCAGGTTTACCAGCATGAGTATTTCTCCGCCCGCTCCGACGGCAATCGTCTGCATTCCCAATACGTCCCGCCGGCCCGTGGCCTGATTTTCGATAGCAGCGGCCGTTTGCTGGCCGACAACCAGCCGATCTTCAACCTCACCGTGGTCAGGGAGCAGGTTGAAGACATGGATGCCCTGCTGGAAACCCTGGCTGGCATGATCAGTCTGACCGAGGATGACATCGCCCAATTCGAGCGTCGCCTGCAACGCAATCGTGTGCCCTATACCTCGGTACCACTGCGCTATGTGCTCAGCGAAGAGGAGAAGTCGCGAATTGCAGTCATCAGTCACAAGCTGGATGGTGTCGCCATCGAGCCCCAATTTGTGCGCCAATACCCCTATGCTGCCCTGACCGCCCACTCGGTTGGCTATGTGTCTGAAATCAATCGCGAGGAACTGGAAAGCCTGGATGAGGCGCAGCGGGAGAACTACGGCGGCACCAACCATATTGGCAAGACTGGTATCGAGCGCACTTATGAAGATCTGCTGCACGGGACTGTGGGTTATGAACTGGTTGAAAAGAATAACCGGGGGCAGGTGACCCGTCGGCTGGATCGCACGGATCCGGTGGCGGGCAAAAATCTGACCCTGCATCTGGACGGGCGTCTGCAGGAGGCAGCCCATGCTGCCCTGGGTGAATTTCGCGGTGCCGTGGTGGCTATAGACCCTGCTACCGGTGGCATCCTGGCCATGGTCAGCAAACCGGGTTTTGATCCCAATCTGTTTGTAACCGGGATTTCCAGTAGTGATTATGGCCGCCTGGTAACCGACCAGATCAACACGCCGCTGTTCGACCGCAGTACCAATCCCTATCCGCCGGGCTCCACCGTGAAACCTTTTATCGGACTGGGGGGCCTGCATCACGAGTTGGTTGACTACGACTACACCATTCAGGATCCCGGTTATTTCCGTTTGCCGGGTGTGTCCTATCGCTGGGGTGATTACACTCTGCGCACTGCCATCGGTGGCGGTCACGGGGTGACTGACCTGCAGAAAGCGATTTATCAGTCCTGTGACACTTTCTTCTATGAGCTGGGTCATCGCATGGGAATCGACACCATGCACAGTTTCCTGTCCCAGTTTGGTTTCGGCGACAATTTTGCGCTGGATGTGGGTTACGCTCGCACCGGAGTATTGCCTTCCAGAGACTGGAAGCGGGCAACCCGGGGCGAACCCTGGTATCCGGGTGACACCATTAACTCCTCCATCGGCCAGGGCTATATGTGGGCCACGCCCCTGCAACTGGCCACAGCCACAGCCATAATGGCCAACAAGGGTAAAGTGGTTGAGCCACGGTTGCTGAAAGCCATAGACGGTGAGCCCTATGAACCGCTTATCGAGAATCCCCGCCCCGATGTGGTGATCGAGGATGCCGATTATTGGCGCTATGTGCAGGAATCCATGACCATGGTTGTGCACCGGCCTTATTCGGACACCTTTCGCGATTACGGGACTGCCTTTGAGGCCATCGCCATGGCTGACCGGGACATGAGCTATACCATGGCCGGCAAGTCGGGTACTGCACAAGTGGTGGGTATCAGTCAGGAGATTCTTTCCAGTGAGGATATCGAGGTCTCGGACCTGAACAAGGACCATGCCCTGTTTGTCTCCTTTGCCCCGGCCATGCACGAGAGTATCGAGCCACAGATCGCTGTGGCGGTATTTGTGGAAAACGGTGAGCATGGCAGCAGTGTCGCGGGCCCCATCGCCAAGGCCGTCACCGATACCTATTTGCTGGAAATTCTGGGGCTCGATTTTGCCGCCATGGAGCCTGGCGACGAGGCGGAACCGCAGGACCGACTGGTCAGTCAGATCGATGAATAGTCAGGATTTTGTTCGCCAGAGTACCGGATTGCAGGTGCCCCACAGGCGCCTCAGCAGCTTCTGGCGTACCGTTCATATCGACCCGCCCTTGCTGGTGGGCGTAATGCTGCTCTGTGCCTTCGGCCTGTTTGTGCTTAACAGTGCCAGTGACGGCAATCCAGGGGACATGCGGCGGCAGATGACAGGTATGGGCATGGGCTTGATCGTCATGATCATCGTCTCCCAGTTCAATGTGCATTTTTACCGCAGTTGGGCGCCGACTCTGTATGCGGGCGGCCTGGCGGTTCTGGTGCTGGTATTGTTTGTCGGGGTTGAAACCAATGGTGCCCGCAGTTGGCTGGACCTGCCCGGACTGCCAAGCTTCCAGCCCTCGGAATTGATGAAATTTGTGGTGCCCCTGATGGTGGCCTGGTATCTGGCCAGTCGGCCCTTGCCGCCGCGCTTCAAGCATCTGTTCTGGTCCGCCATCATGGTGCTGGTGCCGGCTGGCCTGATTGTGATCCAGAATGACACCGGTACGGCCATCATGGTGGCAATGTCGGGAATCTTTGTGGTGTTACTGGCGGGCATTCGCTGGAGTATCGTTCTCAGTGGCCTGTTTGCCCTGTTGCTGGCATCGCCGGCCTGGTACATCTTTTTGGCCCAGGAACACCAGAAGAACCGCATCCTGACCTTCTTTGATCCCTATCGGGACCCGACCGGTGCCGGCTACAACATCATTCAATCACAAATCGCCATCGGCTCCGGTGGCATTTATGGCAAGGGTTATGGCAATGGGGCCCAGTCCCACCTGGACTTCATTCCCGAGAGTAATACCGACTTTATTCTGGCGGTGCTGGCAGAGGAATTCGGCTTGTTGGGGGTATTGTTCCTGATTGCCCTGTACCTGTTTGTGCTGATTCGCGGCTTCAGTATCGCCTGGTCCTCCCGGGATATGTTCAGCCGCCTGCTGGCTGGCAGTATCACCCTCACTTTCTTCTTCTACGTGTTTGTGAACATGGCCATGGTCTCCGGCCTGTTGCCAGTGATCGGTTTGCCGCTGCCCCTGATCAGCCGCGGCGGTACAGCCGTGGTGACCCTGTTCATTGGTTTTGGTCTGCTCATGTCTATCCAGACCCATGCCCGCTCGAGGGTGGTTTAAATCCTTTAAAATCAGCAGCTTGCTGGCAATTCTTGGCTGGCTTCCCAAGTTTCGGGCGAGGCTGTTCAGGTAAAACTTCAATTCCTCCGGACAAACGTTAAAATAATCTTAAGATTGGACGCTAAGTAGTTAACTTAACTGTGTTTTTAATCTTGTTGTGAGGGAAGAATCAGTGATCGGGAAATCCTTGGCACGACCCGCTGTCTGTTTGCTGCTGGCAGCCTCGCTGTGGGCCTGCAGTTCCACCCGGCCGCCTCAGCAGCCCCAGGAAAATGCAGGGCGCTATGCCATCGCCCAGGACCGTGCTCCCAGCCGTGCCATTGATGAACGGGCCATTGCCGATGTGGTACCGGAGCCGGTGCATCGCACCCTGGCCGGCAATCGCAGCCCCTATACGGTGCTCGGCAAGACCTATTATGTCCTGCCCACCGAGGAGGGCTATGCCGAGCGCGGGGTGGCCTCCTGGTATGGTGAGAAATTTCACGGTCACAAGACCTCCAATGGCGAGGTCTTTGATATGTACCAGGTTTCCGCCGCCCATAAATCACTGCCCATTCCCAGCTATGCGCGGGTCACCAACCTGGACAATAACCGCAGTATTATTGTGCGGGTCAATGATCGCGGGCCTTTTCACGGTGACCGTCTGATCGACCTGTCCTACGCAGCGGCACTGAAGCTGGGCTATGCCGATCGCGGTACCGCCCGGGTGCATGTGGAAAGTGTCATCGCCAATGCCTGGCAGGATCAGGCAGTGAACAATTCGGCCAATCGCGGGTCTAATAACACGGTGCTGAGCCTGGCAGGGCAGGAGAGCAGATACTTGCAGGTGGGTGCTTTTTCCAGGCTGGAATCGGCCCGACGACTGCGCCGACAATTGCAGGAACTGACCGATCAACCGGTGATCATTCGCAGTGTCGACAGTGCCAGTGGCGGCGTCCTGCACCGGGTGAGAATCGGCCCCCTGGATGATGGTGGCGAGATCCGGCGTCTGACTGACACCGTGGTTGCTGCCAACCTGGGAAGTCCGTACACTGTGACAGAGTAGCTGCAGTAGTCCTCGCACACTGTCCAGTCGCCAGTCAGAGGGCCTGGGCCCCCAAGATCCCTGGCCTGGACCCGGAACCAGTCAAAGCCCGAATTTACCAGCTGCCAGCACCTCCGGGTGCCGGTTGGCAATTAATAAGCGTTTAACAATCTCGTAGAATCACGATGGATTTTTCTATGTACGTCTTCAACAACTCAAGGCAGTCGACAGCGTCAGCACCTCTCCGGATTCCGGCATTGCTGGCCGTTATTGTTTTCAGTTTACTGGCCCCCCTGACCGCGGTGGCCCAGGCGATTATTCCCCGACCACCGGAAATCAATGCCACCAGTTATATTCTGCTGGATGCCCAGACCGGCCATATCATCGTCGAGGAAAATGCCGACGAGGCCTTGCCGCCAGCCAGCCTCACAAAAATCATGACCGCCTATATCGCCGAGGAAGAGATTCTCACCGGCAATCTCAGTCTCGATGACACGGTGCATATCAGTGAGAAAGCCTGGCGTATGGAAGGCTCCAAGATGTTCGTGGAGGTGGGCTCCGATGTGCGGGTGGAAGATCTGCTGCGCGGCATCATCATCCAGTCCGGCAATGATGCCAGTGTGGCTATCGCCGAGCATATCGCCGGCAGCGAGGAAGCCTTCGCCGACATGATGAACCAGTATGCCGAAGTGCTGGGCCTGGACAATAGCTATTTCATGAATGCCAGTGGTCTGGACACCGAGCTTTACTACAACACCATGTCGGCCCGGGATCTGTCCAAGCTGGCTCGTGCCACCATTCTCAATCATCCCCAGTTCTATTCCATTAACGCCGAACGTGAGTTTACCTACAACGGTATTCGCCAGACCAATCGCAATACCCTGTTGTTTCGGGATCGCAATGTCGATGGTCTGAAAACCGGCTGGACCGATGCTGCCGGCTATTGTCTGGTGGCCTCGGCAGTGCGTGATGATATGCGCCTGATTTCCGTGGTGATGGGCACCGAAAGTGAGGAGGCCCGGGCGATCGAGACCCAGAAGCTGTTAACTTATGGTTTCCGCTATTATGAAACTCACAAGCTCTATGATCAAAATCAGGTGCTGACCAATGTGCCGGTCTTCTCTGGTGAGCAGAGTGAAGTGGATCTTGGCATCAACGAAGAAGTGTATGTCACCATTCCCCGTGGTCAGGCCGATGCCATGACGGCGACGGTGGACGTGGATGAAGTGATCCATGCACCCCTGAACAACGGCCAGATCATGGGCGTTGTGAATGTCACCCTGAATGAGGATGTCATTTACCAGGGCGAGGTTATTGCCATGCAGGAGGTGCCCCAGGGTGGTATTCTCAAGCGCTTCATGGACTGGCTGACCCTGATGTTCAGCAATCTGTTTTCCGGTTAACAATCACTATGTCTTCAGACTCTGATCAACAGGACGTGGAAGCACCACGCATTGAGTTTCCCTGTCTTTACCCCATCAAGATCATCGGCATCTCGGAAGGAGAATTCGAGCTTGAGGTGGTGGAAGTAGTGGAAAGGCATACCGGCAAGATTGATGCGGAATTGATCAAAATCAGAAACAGTAGCAAGAGCAACTATATCTCGGTGACAGTGACCATTGCCGCCACCGGTGAAGAACAATTGCAGAACATCTTCCAGGACCTGAAGGCTGTCAGTAAAGTCAAAATGGTGCTGTAGGGCACTGGCGCCATGTTACTGACCGACTACAAATGGATTCAGGCCACGGCGGCCGACAGTGCCGATCTGCCGCCTCTGGTCATACGTCGCCTGGGGTTGCAGGACTATGAGCCCATCTTCCAGGCCATGCGCTATCTGGCCGACAATCCCAAGCCCGGCCGCGGCGATGAAATCTGGCTGCTGAGCCACAAACCTGTCTACACCCAGGGCCAGGCCGGCAAGGCCGAGCATGTGCTGAATCCGGGCGCTATACCGGTGGTGCAGGTGGATCGCGGTGGTCAGGTGACCTATCACGGGCCCGGCCAACTGGTGGCGTATCTGCTGGTTAACGTCAAACGCCGCAAAATGGGGGTGCGAGCCCTGGTGGATCTGATCGAGCAGGCGATTATCGCCACCCTCGAAAATTACGGTATTTCCGCCACCACCCGCCCCAAGGCTCCCGGTGTCTATGTGAAAGATGCTAAAATAGCCGCTCTGGGCTTGCGTATCCGAAATGGATGGAGCTACCACGGTCTCAGTCTCAATGTGAATATGGACCTGGCACCATTCGCCAACATCAATCCCTGCGGTTTCGCTGAACTGCCGGTTACACAGATCGCCGATTTCGTGGAAGCCAGGGAGTATTTGCTCCAGGACGTAAGCAAAATTCTCAGCAATCAACTGCTTGAGCGACTGGGCTACGAGGCTTGTTACTCCAGCCAGTCGGCGGCAGAAGAAGTGACCACATCATGAGTGAACAAAGCACCACCGCACCACGTAAACGCCGCAATGTCCTGATCGAGGGCGAGAAGCTGCGTGGTGCCGACAAGGTCCGGCGGATTCCGGTCAAGGTGATTCCTACCGAGGAATTGCCAGCCAAGCCGGACTGGATCCGGGTCAAGATTCCGGCCTCACCCAGGGTGAATCACATCAAGCAGAAACTGCGTGAGCACAAACTGGCTTCGGTGTGTGAAGAGGCCTCATGCCCGAATCTGGGGGAATGCTTCAGCAATGGCACCGCCACCTTCATGATTATGGGGGAGATCTGCACCCGCCGTTGCCCGTTTTGCGATGTGGCCCACGGCAAGCCCAAGCCCCTGGATGAAAACGAGCCCCGCGAACTGGCGGCGGCGATTGCCGAAATGGGCCTGAAGTATGTGGTGATCACCTCGGTGGATCGCGATGATCTGAAAGACAGTGGTGCCACACATTTTGCCAACTGCATCACCGAAACCCGATCCCATAACCCGGACATCAAGGTGGAAGTGCTGGTGCCGGATTTTCGCGGCCGTATGGACATTGCCATCGACATTCTGCGTCAGACTCCTCCGGATGTGTTTAACCACAATCTGGAAACAGTGCCGCGTTTGTACAAGAAGGCGCGACCGGGGGCCGATTACCAGTGGTCACTGGATCTGTTGCAGCGCTACAAGGCTGTATGCCCCGAGGTAATTACCAAGTCCGGCCTGATGCTGGGCCTGGGCGAAACCTTCGAAGAAGTGAAGGAAGTCATGCGGGACCTGAAAGCCCATGATGTGGATATGGTTACCCTGGGCCAGTATCTGCAGCCCAGCCGGGATCATCTGAAGGTCGAGCGCTTCGTCCATCCCGATGAGTTTGAAGCCTTGCGGGTGTACGGTGAAGAACTGGACTTCAAGCAAGTGGCAAGTGGCCCCCTGGTGCGCTCTTCCTACCATGCCGACAAGCAGGCTCATGGTGACAACGTCGGAGCGCTCGCGGCACGGTGAAAATTTCCCTGCGGCATTTACTGATCAGCCTGACGGCTCTGGTCACTGCCGTAGCCGTAATCCTGTTGATCACACAGAACCCGCTTCGCCTCGGCGAGCAACCCTTGTTGCTGCGAGCCTTGCTGGTGAACCTGGCAGTGCTGGCGGCGCTGGTGGCTGTCTATCCATTCAATCCCTTGTTCCATCAGCGTCCTGGAGCCTACGGTCTGCTGGTTTGCCTGCCGGCGCTGGTACCCGGATTTTTCTGGTTTCTCATCTGGCTGCCTGAGCAGGCTGGCGACGGCTTTCGTATTCAGCAGATTGAACACAGTCTGATTACCGACTCTTCCAGCAATGCCATTGTCGAGGTCGGTTTCTCCTATCCCATCTATACCCCAAGCTTCGAGTTCGAGAACCGGGGGCTTTATACCCGAGCCATCGAAGTGTTTCTGCGCATGACTGACCCGCAAGGAGAGGATGCCCTGTTTCGCGCTGTGCGCGAAACCGTGCCCGGGCAGGGCCTGAACGTGGAAAGCAGTGTGCGCGGCATGTTGAGCCGCAATGAAGAGTATCTGTTCAATCCGCTTCACCTTCCACCGGGCAAGCCGGTACAGGGCAGGGTGGTGTTTGTGATCAGTAATCTCGACGATGGTGCCTCATTCAGCCTGGCGCTCAGGCAGGCCAGAGCGGTGCAACTGGAACTGCGTGACCCGGCCACGGGCCAATTGCTGGAACAAATTGCGGTGGCGCGGGACTGACACCGCGACAGTTGACCTGTATTGAATTGCCCGGACAGGTTCGCTAACCTGACAGGCCCAACAAGAGCAGGAAAAGCAATCCATGCCCAGTCTCAATAACAACAATAAACTGACCCTCTGTGTAAGCCTTTTTGCCCTGATAGTGACTGCATTGCCGGTGCAGGCGCAGGACTTTCGCGATCAGCGTATCGTGCAGATCCTGCAGGAGCCACGGCATCGCACCGTGCATCGCGACGGCGATGTGTATCTGCTGGATGTACAAATCAATCCAGGTGACCGTACCTTGCCCCATACCCATGATGCCGCCATTCTCTATACCTTCATCAGCAATGGTGACGGTCCTCTGTATGGCCGCGTGTCCGGTAATACCGACTATGTTGAGCAGAACTTCACCCACGCCGTTTCCAATCCCGGCCCCAATCTGTTCCGCATCATTGCTTTGACCAATTATGGTACCGGCCTGCCCGGTGCCGGCAGTGATCGTCCGTCTGGTATGGAGGTGGAGCCGGAGGTGGAGAATGAATGGTTTCGCTCCTACCGCATCAGTCTGCAGCCGGGGCAAACCAGCAGCCGACAGACCCATAACAATCCCACCGTGGTCATTCAGGTCACCGACGGCACCGCCCATGTCTCGCGGGAAGACGGGATTACTACTGAGCTTGCCAGAATCGGCGAGTGGGCCTGGCGGGAAGAGGGCAGCTCCTTCACTGTCAGCAATATGGGTGACAGCCCGATCGAACTGGTGATCAACGAAGCCCGGCGTTAAGCCTGTTGCCGGGCGCTGAGTGATTCGGCAGCCGCCGGCGCCGCAAGCCTGTTGGCGGCGCGCCGCTGCTGGCCGTAATAGCCCAGACAGGCAAGCGCACTCAGCAGAGCCAGTAATTGCAGGGCACCGGCCTCAACTGCAAACAGCGATGTTTGCAGCAGGGCTGCCAGCACCAGCAAGCGCGGTACTTCCAGAGCCACGGCATAGTGTCTGCCTTCCAGCCAAACCCCATGGACATAGAATGAAAAGGCCAGAAAGCCCACTGCCACGGCATTGGCGCTGTAGTTCATGGTCGGGCTTTGCTGTAACAGCCAGAGGCTGATAGCGACGCTGAGGATGAACTGCAGCAGGGTGTAGTAGCGGGCGAATCCACTGATCCGGGGATCATAGCGGCTGCTGAGATCCACCTTGCGAGCTTTCAATTGACAGGCGCTGCGCGCCCCCGGTGCTTGCCAGCCCGGTGGCTTGAACAGCAGGCGCAATTTATTGCCGAAACCAGGGGTGCGCCAGCTATCCAGCAGCAGGCGCCAGTAAACATGGATGTTGGCCCACAGGGGGTTCCAGCTGTTCAGGGGTTTGCGCAGGCCGTAGACCGGCGGCTGCTCCGTCAGTTCTTCCTGAAAGCTGCCAAACAGGCGGTCCCAGACAATAAACACACCCCCGTAATTGCGGTCCACATAGAGGTCGTTACGGGCGTGGTGTACCCGATGGTTGGATGGGGTTACGAAAACCCATTCCAGTGGCCCCAGTTTGGGCAGGTGCTCGGTATGAACCCAGAACTGATAAATAAGATTCAGGCTGACCACGGTAAACAGAATCTCCGCCGGGTAGCCGATGATGAAAAATGGCAGATAAAACAGAAAGCCATGGAATTCTATGCTGGTCTGGCGCAGGGCCGTGCCCAGATTGAAATCCTCGCTCTGATGGTGCGCCACATGGGAGCCCCAGAAAAGCGCTACTTCATGGCCGAGGCGGTGTTTCCAGTAATAGGCCAGATCATACAGGATAAAACAGCTGATCCAGACCCAGGCGCGGTCATCTGGCAGCTGGCTGAGTTGAAAGCGGGCCACCACGGTTTCGTAGATCAGTCCGGAAAAGCCCAGAAAGACCAGTCCCTGCAGGCGACTGAGGCTGCCCAGGGAGAGGCTGTTGATGCTGTCATTGAGGCGGTAGGTATTGCGTCGGCGCAGCAGTCCCCAGGCCAGTTCCAGGCCTATCAGCAGGAAAAAGAAGGGGACGGCGTAGAGTATCAGGTCCATGGCAAGCCGGGCTGTGAATCACAAGACTTGCTCCATTGTAATCAAGCCGCCCGGGCGCCGAAAGAGGGGGTTCAGGGCTGTGGGTTGCCCAGGCCGCGATAGTCAGCAATCGCCAGACCCGCAGCAACACTGGTGAAGGGGTCGTGTTCCACCACCTTGTCGGGGAATAGCCGGTCCAGTTCGTTCTTCACCGCCGGAATCAGGCAGGAGCCGCCGGTACGAATGACCAGATCGATATCCGTATTGCTCAGTCCGGCCTGTTCCATAACCCTGTGTACCGCCTCGCTGAAGCGTTCCAGCAGGGGGCTGATCAGGCGCTCGAACTCGCTGCGCTGGAGGCTGATCTCGATATCCAGTTCGGGAATATCCAGAACTGCTGACTCGGCATCGGACAGCCGGGCCTTGAGGTCCTTCAGGGACTGGGATACCAGATAGCTGTAATTGTTCTTGATCAGGTCATACAGGCGCTGAAACTTGATCGCGGCTTCATCGCCATACTGGATGCGCTGCATCAGTGGTGTGGTATAGCGGTTCTGGTTGAGCATATAGCTGACTGCCCAGTTCAACAGTAATTCTTCATATTCCTCAAAGGGAAACAGGGTTTCGATTTCCCGATCTTCCCCGGCCCGGCGCCAGCGTTCGCCCTTGCCAAACAGGGGGAACAACAGTTCCCGAAACAGGAGCTGGTCAATATGATCCCCCCCCAGCCCAATGCCATGGGTTGCGGTAACGGTAAATTGTTCGCCATTGCGGACCAGAATACACAGGTCAAGGGTGCCCCCACCAAAGTCTACTGCCAGCAGAGTTTGCTGCCCGGAATCCGGAAAGCCATGCAGATAGCTGAGAGTGGCGGCAATAGGTTCGGGGTAGAAGCTCTGCTGGCTAAATTCGGCATAGCCATAGGCTTCTGACAGCAGCCCCAAAGCAGTCTGATTGCGCTCACTGGCGCTGCCTTCGAAATTTACCGGATGGCCGATGCAGGCCTGGTTGCAACTGTCGTCCTGCCCCAGGCTGCGCATCAGATTCCTGATCGAAGTGTGGATGCGCAGCAGCAGGGGAGTGATCAGTGCCACCAGGCGAAAGGGTCGATCAAAGACCATCAGTCGTGACTGGCTGGTATTGCCCAGCAAGCGTTTTATGCCACGAAACAGGCGCCCGGGTTGCCCGCCGTCGACAAAGGATTGGCCATAGATTTTTTCAGTATTGGCTTCCTCAGGTAAACCCCGGTCGCCAATCTGGCCAGTAGTGGTACGTCCCTCACCCAGGACCTCGGCACTTAGCTCTACAGTGCGGCCGGTATTGCTCTCAATATAGAGATCAATTGCCCGCTGGCCAGTGCTGATTTTGAAATCGCGATCTATATAGGTGGCCGAGGGCATAATTTTGCTATTGGCCTCGAGCTGCACCAGATGCACCCGCTCGCCATCAAAGATGGCCGCGGCGCTATTGCTGGTGCCGTAATCTATACCAATGCCGAAACGGGATTTGTTGCTGGAATTCATAAAGCTTTGATGTTGTTTCTGAACGAGTGGCTAAATAACCTGGGCAACTCTGACCAGGCCATCGGGCCAATGTTGGCAGGGTGCGGCACTGGACGGCGCTCCCCGGCCCCCATTGCTTGCTTGCGATCGTTGTATGTAGGGAGCTCTCGAGAGCCCTTTCAAGAGCCCTCTCAAGAGCCCTGCCTGCCCCCGGGTCAAGGGGGCGTAAGTGTACAACAGGCCTGCTGTGCTGAGCACCTGTAATCTGGCGGAATCTGCGTCAGGCAGCACCTGGCAGTTGAAGTTTCGGGGAACTTCACCTATTCTCCTGCGGTCAAACCCCAATAAGGGGTATAATCTGATAACTCTCTATCTTCAAAGGATTATTTCGATATCTGCGCCGCCTGCCGGAATGACTTTCCAGACCGATTGCAGGCCCACAGGGATATTCGAACGCAGTTTATGACGTTGCCAAACAAGTTGTCTTTCGGCCGATCAATCCTCCTGATTACCACTTTCCTGACCCTGTCTCTGGCAGTTGCCGGCAGCCAGGCGGGTACTATCGTGCGCTTCAGCACCACCATGGGGGATTTCTCGGTGGAATTGCTGGATGACACCGCGCCTTTGACGGTGGCGAATTTCCTCAATTACGTCAATCGCGATGACTACAATGGTACCTATTTGCACCGGGTAGTGGATGACTTTGTGGTGCAGGGGGGCGGTTTTCGTTTTGAGCCCTTCGTGGGGCCCATCGATGTACCAGCGGATCCAGCGGTGCCGAATGAATTCAATGTCTCCAATACCCGTGGCACTATCGCCATGGCCAAGATCGATGGTGATCCCGATAGCGCCACCAGCCAGTGGTTTATCAACCTCGACGATAATACTTCCCTGGACGCCGATAACGGCGGCTTTACGGTTTTCGGTAATGTGCTCGGTGAGGGAATGGTGATACTCGATGCCATCGATGATCTGCCGGTGGTCAATCTGGGCAGCAAGGCATCCAGCGCTCCCTATGCGTCGGAATCCTATAACAGTGATCCCGGCAATTTCGTCTACATCAATGTGGAAGTGGTCAGTCGTTTCAGTTCCGCACCCAGTGTCTTCGAAGCCAGCAGTGGCTTGCTGCTGACTACCGTAAATATCGATAACAATGACCAGTTGATCAGCATGAATTTCAATGCTGTTTCCGGCAGCGAGGATTTTGTTATCGAGGCCAATCTGGAGTCAGTGATCTGGCGCCGTGATACGGTAGATGGCATGGCAAGCTATTCCAGCACCGATGAGAAATTGCGTATTCCCAGCCTTGAGGTAAACAGCAATGGCACGGTGGTGCTGGTGGAAAATCTGGTGTTCGGCTTGAGCAACAGAAGTCCGTTGCAGTTTACCCTCGAATCCTATGAGCAGTAGAGACATTTACCGGACTTGCGCCCTGGGGTAATCTGGGTGCCAGCGCTCTACACAGTCTGAACAACAAGAACAAGGAAGCCCTATCGCATGGCAGCGCCGCGCGGAGAATTTAGCTCACGATTTGGATTTCTGATGGCCGCGGCTGGCTCTGCGGTTGGGCTTGGCAACATCTGGGGCTTCCCCACCAATGCCGCTTCCAATGGCGGTGCCGCCTTTCTCTTCACCTACCTGATTCTGGCTTTTGCCCTGGCCTATCCGGCCCTGATGGCGGAGCTCATCATTGGTCGCCATGCCCGCGCCAATGCCGTGACCGCACTGAAATCCATCTCCCCGGGACCACGCTCGAAGATGGCAGCGGTGGCGGTGGGGTTTGCGGGTATCATTACGGTCAGTTTTATTCTCAGTTTTTATGCCATTGTCAGCGGCTGGATGATCGCATTCTTCTTCGATCCCCTGGCACGCCTGCTGGGGCTGGATGGCGTCGCCAGCTGGTTAACCACCGATGCGGTGCTGCGAAATTCCATTTTCGTGGTAGTGTTTATGGTGATGACTGTCACCATCATCAATGCCGGGGTCAAGGACGGTATTGAGAAGTGGGCTTCGCGCCTGATGCCATCCCTGATTCTTATACTGGTGCTGCTGATTCTCTACGTGTTTACCCTGCCCGGGGCCATGGACGGTTTGCGTGCTTATCTGGTGCCGGATTTTTCCCGTATTGCCGATCCGCTCCTGCTGGTGGATGCCATGGGGCAGGCCTTTTTCTCCCTCTCCCTGGGGGTAGGCACCATGCTGGTCTATGGCTCCTACATCAGCAAGAAAGAAAACCTGCCGGTTATTGGTTCCCTGGTGGCCCTTCTCGATGTCGGTATTGCTGTGCTGGCGGGTTTGTTGATTCTGCCGGCCATGTATGTAGCCCTCGCCAGCGGGGTTGAGATTTTCGATGCCCAGGGCGGGCTCATCGCCGGTCCCGGTTTGATTGTGTCGGTGCTGCCGGCCCTGTTTAACACCATGGGCTCGGTGGGGCTGCTGGTGGCACTGGCCTTCTTTCTGCTGATGACCATTGCCTCACTCACTTCCTCCATCTCCATGCTGGAAGTGCCGGTCGCCTATGGCGTGGAGAACCTCGGGGTGGAACGTTCCCGTGCCTCCATCACGGTGGGAGCAGTAATCACTGCCATTTCCCTGCTGATTGTTTTCAATTTCGATCCCTGGTTTGACCGGGTAGTCACTACCACTACGGAAATCAGTCAGCCACTCTTGGGTTTTGCCTTCTGTATATTTGTGGCCTGGGTCTGGCAGCGTAACGGCATCCTGGAGGAGATTAAACAGGGTGATCCCGACGCCGAGTCGAGCCTGTTTTTCAAAATCTGGCCCTTCTACGTCAAGTTTGTCTGCCCCCTGGCGATTCTGGTGGTCTACTTTCAGTAGTTCTCACGTTCAGCCTGTTTCACTGCGCTGTAACTCTTCCACAAAGCGATCAATCTCGGCTTCGGTATTGTAGTAGTGCAGCGAGGCGCGCAAGACTGCCTGATGGGCCTCGGGCTCCAGATCGAGACGGGCATTGATGGCGCTGGCAACCGATGTGTTGATGCCGGCCTTTTGCAGGCGCTGCTTCAATGCCGGGGCTGTCTCATGTTCATTGCTGAGGCTGACAATCCCGCTGCGATTACTGGAGCGTTCAAGCACCCTGATGCCCTCAAGGCCTTGCAGTGCCTGCTCCAGGTATTGGCGAAGCTGGGCGATGCGCGTAGCGATGGCATCAAGGCCGGTAGAGATCGCGATATCGGTAGCGAGCCCGAGGCCGATCATACCGGCGACGAAGCGCTCAAAGTTCTCAAACCGGCGCGCATCGTCACGCCAGGCAAAGGATTCTGTCGACAACCACTGGGCGGCTTCCAGATCGACAAATACCGGCTCCAGTTCATTCAGTTTGTCGGCATTGACGTACAGAAAGCCGGTGCCTCTGGGCCCGCGTAAAAATTTGCGACCGGTGCCGCAGAGAAAATCACACTGCAGTTGCCCCACATCCAGTTCCATCTGACCGGCTGACTGACAGGCATCCAGCAAATAATACAGTCCGTGCTTGCGGGCAATTTCGCCCACCTCTGCAGCCGGTTGAATGTCGCCCCGTTGACTGGCGATATGGGTGAGGGCCAGTACCCGGCTGCGTTTGTTGATCATTTTCTCCAGCTGCTCCAGATCCGCCAGTCCTTCTTCGTTCAGGGGTGCCAGGGTCAGTTGTAATTGTTTCTGTTTGGCCAGGTGCAGCAAGCCCATATAGTTGCTGGCGTATTCACTGCCAAAGGTAATGATCTCATCACCGGCAGTCAGGGGAATGGAAGACAAGGCCAGATCCCAGGCGCGGGTGGCGTTTTCAACATAGGCAACTTCATCGCTCTGGCAATGCAGCAAGCGAGCCATCGCCTGGTAGAAATTGTTGACGCGGGACTCGGCAAGCCCGGCGGCTTCATAGCCACCCAATTCCTGTTCCAGGCGGATATGATGGATTACCGCTTCCGTCACAGAGTCTGGTGACAGGGCGGCCCCGGCATTATTGAAATGAATGAGCTTGTTGCAGGCCGCACATTGCTGGCGGACGAGATCGATATCGAGCATAGCTTTAAAACCGACGAGGGTTGTCGTTTGAATTGGCCGCCTGAAAGGCCTGTTGGAATTGCGGGTTCGCTTGAATCGATAATAGCAAATACTTGTGTTAACTTGCCAAGAGCATCCCGCCAGGAGGATTTGCTCATGCACAAGTCCCGGTCAATTCATCAAACTGCGCCTGACAACAATTGCCGATCAGCCGGCCCTGCTGACTCTGCCACCCTGACTCGACGACACTTGCTGAGCTCCGCCGGAGCCGCTTCACTGCTGTTGTTGCTGAAGCCGCTAACCGGCCACGCCCAGACCCCCGTTGCCAATGAAGTACAGGCCCTGTGCTTTGATGTGTTCGGCACGGTGGTGGATTGGCGAGCGTCCATCATCCGTGAGGGGCAGCTTCTGGCGGCGAACAAGCAATTCACTATTGACTGGGCAGACTTCGCCGATCGCTGGCGTGCCGGCTACGGACCGGCCATGAACCGGGTCAGAAGCGGGGAGTTGGGCTGGACAAAAATTGATGATCTGCACCGCATGATTCTTGATGACTTGATCGATGAGTTTGGCTTGCAGTCACTGACTGAGGCTGAACGTGAGCATCTGAATCGTGCCTGGCATCGACTCATGCCCTGGCCGGATGCGGTGGCAGGCCTGAATCGTCTCAAGTCTCGCTATATCATCACCACGCTTTCCAATGGCAATGTGTCCCTGCTTACCAATATGGCCCGCAATGCCGGGCTGCCCTGGGATGCAATTCTCTCCGCAGAGCTGGCAGGGCAATACAAGCCAGACCTTGCCGTGTATCGAAAGGCTGCTGAGTTGCTTGATCTTGATACGCGGCAAGTGATGATGGTGGCTGCGCATCCTTCGGATCTTCGCGCGGCTGCCCGGGCCGGCTTACGTACCGCCTATGTCCATCGACCACTGGAGCGTGGTCCGGAAGGGCGGGTCCATGACATATCCCAACTGGGAGAATTTGATTATCTGGCCGGAGATTTTCTGGATCTGGCCGAGCAACTGGGTGCCTGAGTATGAGTGAAATCGAGCTGGATGAGGCCAGCAAGCAACAATTGATTGGCAAACTCAAACGCTACGCCGACGAAGAACTTGGCGTTGAGTTGGGCGGCTTCGATGCTCAATTTTTGCTGGATTTTATTGCCGAACAAATGGGTTGTTACTATTACAATCAGGGTTTGGCTGACGCGCTTCAGGCAATGTCCGGCAAGTTGGATGAATGCCGTGATCTCGTTTTCGAGCTGGAAAAATCTCCGCCCTGAGCCTCACTCAGTCACTACTCGCAGAGGCATGCGGATGAAGAACTGACTGCCATTGCCCAGGCTGGATTCAAAGCTGATTTCTCCGCCCAGTTTCTCAATCATGCGTTTGACGATTACCATGCCCAGGCCGGTGCCTTGCGGGTCCTTCTCCGACTCGGGAATTTCCCTGGCGAACTCCTGAAACATTTGCTGCTTGAATTCCTCGCTCATGCCTCGGCCGGTATCAGTAATATGGATTTCGATACCCAGACGGCGGCGGAAATAAATGGCCTTGTAGCCTAACTTGATGGCGCCCTTGTCGGTGTAGCGAATCGCATTGGTGGTTATATTCATCAGGGCATGTTGCAGTCGCATTTTATCGGTCTGAATCAGCAAGTTGGCGGAGGCAAACTCGGTGGTAAATTCCAGTCCTTTCTCCATCGCTGATGGCAGCAGGATCTCGCGGATGCCATTGAGAAAATGAGACATTTCCACCAGTTCGAACTCCGGTTCAAAACTGTCTGATTCCAGCTCTGCCATCTCCAGCAGGTCATTGATCAGATTATGCAGGTGATTGCTCTGGGTGATGACTGTATCGACGCAGTCCCGGTTGGATTGATCCCCGGGCTCGGAACCTGAGTCCAGCAGGCGTTTGGAGTTGGCCAGGATAAGATGCACCGGGGTGAGAAATTCCCGGGATACATTACGCAGGAAATCACCCTTGGCCTTGGTTTCCAGCTGTATACGGTCCATCTCCTCATTCTTGTTGCGCACAAATTCAAACAGCGACATGAGCAGCATCAGTGCTGCCACCAGCATCAAACTTTCTCCCACAATGCCACTGACGGCGCTGCGTTCTGTGAGGGCGAATTTGTAGAACAGGAAGCTGGAGTAGGCAAGAATGATAAACAGCCAACTGGCAAACAAGTACAGGGCGCTGCGGGATCCCTGAATGGCAGTGATGCCGGCCAGTATCACAACGCACAGGGCGGTGCTCAGCCCTACGAACATGAGAATCTGAACCGTATCCGGAGTAATACTGTCGATAGGGGCAAACAGCATGTACAGCCCCACGGGCAGCATCAGGTAATTGATATAGCGCAGCACCAGGTCAATGGCATCACGGTGGCGTGTACGGATGCTGACGGCGCGTCCCAACTGGCACATGGAGACCACCAGGAATACTGCGGCGACAAAGGCAATCCGGTTGTTGGCCGAGGCCAGTTCTCCCCAAAACCAGACACGCCCCATGCCCGACTGGCTCAGGAAAAAAGGAATAGCCGCTGCAAAAAACAGGGTATAGCCCTGAAATTCACGATCTTTCATGTTGAAGTAGAAAGAGGCACAAACACAGAAACTGATGAAGAACAGGGCAAAGAAGGCGCCGAAGAAAGTCAGCTGGGTCTGTTGCTCCTGGGCCAGCAAGTTCATGGTGGTGAGAACCAGTGGCATTTCCACCCCGGCGGTGGACAGGGCGCGAATATAGACCGACGTGGTTTGCCCGGGTGGAGCAAGCTCGAGACTGCTGACCGGGATGCGATAGGGAATATCGATCTCGGAAAAAGCCACCCGATCACCCGTGAGGGAGCGCTGCGCAACTTCACCATTAATGACTGTATAGATTTCCGCACGGTCCAGCACCGCGGAATCAATGCCCAGTACCAGTTCTTCCTCTATGGCGCTGCGGCTGCTGATATCCACATGAAACCAGTAGGCGGACGTGGTCATTCCGAGGGTCGGGATGGTTTCACTGGAACGTTGCCAGCCGAATTCGCCCGCAAGAACATCTTCGATGTCCAACCCGGCACTGCTGTCCTCAAAATAATCCAGGTACTGGCCCAGCGGGATGGGTAACTGATTGCTGCTGATATTCAGCTCGGCCGCCAACGATTGAAGGGGCGAGGCGATCAGCAGGATGGCTAACAGGGAAGCTGCAAACAGAGAGTTAGCCAATTTTGATAGAAGAGTGTGCTCAGACATATTCCGGGTGTGCATCCATTCGTGTTTGGGAATTATCCCACAAGGCCGGGGTATTATATGCGACGCAGTTCCGCTGCCCGGGCTTTAACGGGTAGAGCGGGGGCAAAAATCGTTAAAACCCGCAGCAATATTGCTGGCAAAAGCCCGACAGCAACGGTGTCAGTAAAAGTGTGCCAGCAAGGCCGTTACTGGTCAGAGGCAGAGGCTAGCGAATGCCGGACAATCCGTCCAATGCCAACTCGCCGCTGATGATTGTCTGAGTTGACTCGGTCTATGATCCATGTGAGATTGTTGAGCCGATTTCCGACTATTCAATGGGTTACCGACAATGCATCCGATGAGAGTAATTCTGACTTTGATGTTGGCCACGAGTCTGATTGCCTGTTCTGAAGCGCCGCAAACAGGCGATGCAGGCAATAATAGCGCCGCGACATCCAGCACCGCAGAGAGTGCCAGCGACATGAGTAATGACAGCAGTACCGCCGTTTCGTCCGGCAATCCTTTTTTCGCAGACAGCCCACTCTATTTGCAATATCCACCCTTTGATGACATCGATAATAGTCACTATGGCCCGGCCTTTGAGCGCGGCATGGCGGAGGAGTTGGCTGAGATCGAGGCCATTGCCAGTCAGTCAGCGGCGCCCAGCTTTGAAAACACGGTAGTGGCCATGGAGCTGGCCGGCCAGCTGCTGGACCGGGTCAGCCGGGTGTTCTTTGCCATGGTCAGTGCCCATACCAATGATGACATCCAGGCCTTGCAACAACAACTGGCGCCGCAACTGGCAGCACATCAGGATGCCATTCTGCTGAACCGGGATCTGTTTGCACGCATCGAAGGTCTGTATCAGCAGCGTGAAGAGCTGGGGCTGGACCCGGAGTCGAATCGCTTGCTGGAGCGCTACTACATCAGTTTCGTGCGCGCCGGCGCGGCCCTGAGTCCGGAGCAGCAGGAGCAGCTGAGGGAAATGAATGCCCGACTCGCCGTACTGGAAACCCAATTCAGCCAGAATGTGCTCAATGAAGTGAATGATGTGGCGGTCGTGGTAGATACGGCAGAGGAATTAACGGGCCTGGACGAGGCCCTGATTCAGGCGGCCGCGGATGAAGCCGAAGCCAGGGATCTGCCAGGCAAATATGTACTGCCCTTGTTGAATACCAGCGGTCAGCCAGCCCTGGCCAGTTTACAAAATCGCGAATTACGGGAGCGCATACAGCGCATTTCGGTGTCCCGGGGCAATCGCGGCGGGGAATTCGATAATCGTGCCGTCCTGTCCGAGGTCATCAGGCTGCGCGCCGAGAGGGCCAATTTGCTGGGCTATGACAATCATGCCGCTTACATCCTCGAGAACCAGACAGCGCAAACGGTGGCAGCCGTGAATCAGCGTCTGGCAGAGCTGACCACCCCGGCCATGGTTAATGCCAACCGCGAAGCGGCGGATTTGCAGCAGATGATTTTCGATTCCGAGGAAGATTTTGACCTGCAGCCCTGGGACTGGTCTTTTTATACCGAGAAGCTGCGGGCGGCGCGTTTCAATTTCGATGCCAGTCAGTTGCGTCCCTATTTTGAACTGGACAATGTGCTGATTCGGGGTGTGTTTTTCGCCGCGGCTGAGCTTTACGGTCTCAGTTTCGAAGAACGTTTCGACTTGCCGGTCTATCAGGAAGATGTGCGGGTATTTGAAGTGTTCGATTCCGTCGGCACTACGCTGGGTCTGTTCATCGCCGACTTTTATGCCAGACCGACCAAGCGGGGCGGAGCCTGGATGAATGCCTATGTCTCCCAGAGCGATCTGCTCAATACCCAGCCGGTGGTAGGCAATCATCTGAATATTACCAAGCCCCCGGAAGGAGAGCCGACCCTGTTGACCTTCGATGAGGTCACCACCATGTTTCATGAATTCGGGCATGCCCTGCACGGACTGTTTTCCAGTGTTCAGTATCCTTACTTCTCAGGCACCAGTGTGCCACGTGACTTCGTTGAATACCCGAGTCAGGTCAATGAAATGTGGGCGACATGGCCTGAGGTGCTGGAGAACTATGCCCTGCATTATGAAACCGGTGAACCTATGCCCAGAGAACTGCTGGACAAGGTGCTGTCGACCCAGACTTTTAACGAGGGCTTTGCCACCACTGAGTACCTGGCAGCCTCGATCCTGGATCAGGCACTGCATCAGCTAAGGCCGGAACAGGTGCCCGATGCCGAGAACATCATGGAATTCGAAGCCCAGGCCCTGGCCGAGGCGGGGATTGCCCATGAGGCCATCCCGCCCCGTTATCGCTCCACCTATTTCTCTCATATCATGGGAGGCTATTCGGCTGGGTACTATTCCTATATCTGGAGTGAAGTGCTGGACGCCGATACGGTGGAATGGTTCAAGGAAAACGGTGGCCTGCGCCGGGAAAATGGCAGTCATTTTCGCCAGACCCTGCTATCACGAGGCGGTAGTGAAGACGCCATGACCCTGTTCAGGAACTTCCGCGGTCGGGATGCCGAGATTGGACCGCTACTTGAGCGACGGGGCTTGAATTAAAGTGGCTTGAATTAAATCAGTCAGGCTTGCAGGCGGCCCATGGTGGCGGTCTGCTTGCCAGCCAAGGCCAGAAACAGCATGCTGAGTTCATCCCAGATGTTTCTGGCGATCAGGCCCTTGCCAGACTGGTCGACAATGCGTGCCTGTTCCAGCAGAGACCAGATGTCACGGCTGTGCAGGCGTTTGAGGGCGCTGCCTACGGCCTGCTTGCGATTGAACCACACCCGGTGGGCCTGAATAATGGCATTGATGCCCTGGCCCTGTTCTTTCTTCTGCAACATAGGCAGCAGTGAGCGCAATTCCCGGGTCAGGGCCGCCAGTATGGCCTGGGGCGCCACGTCCTCGGCGCGCAGGCCATTGAGTATCTTCTGGGCCCGGGCGGCATCTCCGAGTAAGGCGGCATCCACCGCCTGAAAAGCAGTGAAACGGGTATTGTCAGCCACCACCGACATCACGGTCTGGGCATCCAGATGAATATCGGTATCGGTTTCCGGATTGGCCAGCAGTTTCAGTTTTTCAATCTCCTGCATGGCGGCCAGCAGATTACCCTCAACCCGGTCTACCAGCAGTTGCAGGGCCTCGCCATCGGCGCTGATATGTTCACGCAGCAAACGGCCCTGTAACCATTCTGCCAGGCCTTCGCGATTCACCGGCCAGATCTGCACAACAATGGATTTCGCTTCGATGGCCTTGAACCATTTGGTATTGAATGTGCTGCCTTCCAGGCGCGGGCTGCTGATCAGCACCAGAAAATCCGGATTGCTGTCATCCAGATAGGCCTGCAGGGCTTTCTTGCCGGCGTCATCCAGTTTGGCCGAGGACAGCCGCAGCTCGATAATCTTGCGTTCGCCAAACAGCGACAGATTGCCACCGGCCTGCAGAAACAGTTCCCAGTTGAAGCTACGGTCTACATTGAAGATTTCCCGTTCCAGAAAATCCTGGGCACGGTAATGGGAACGCACCAGATCGGCCGCTTCCTGCATCAAAAGCGGTTCATCGCCACTCAGCCAGATCAGGGGCGAATGTTTGCCCTTGAGGTTGCGGGCCAGTTGTTCGCTTTTGATTTTCATTTTTGCCTCGCCTCTCTTTGCCTCTCTGTCAGAAGTGTCAGGACGGCGCTGCCTGCAGACGCCTGAGCAGTTGATTCACCAGCTCCAGGCGCATCTCGTCGGTAATGATGGTTATTTCTTCCTGGGTGCCGGCGATGTTTTCGATATCTTCGAAATAACTGCGTTCGACGCTGAGTGCCTGCAGCGGGATGAGTTCAGTCTCGCCCCTGGCCAGCAGGATGTCCACTGACAGACGCATTTCATATTGCGCAGCCCGGGCGCGGGGATTGACCGATACCGGGCGGCGGGCCAATTGTTCGTCGCTGACCGCCAGCACCAGTCGCCCGGGATCAGTGGCTGCGGTATCGGTGATCACATCCAGTTCTATGCCGGCGCCGACCAGAGCGCGACGCAGGAGTCGGCTAAATTCGCTATTGGGCTGCAGGGTCAGGTATTGCAGCTCACTGTAACGGGAGGCGAGTTGTTCGCTGCCACGCAGACTGAATCCGCAGGCAGTGCTGGCCAGCACCAACATCAGCAGGGCGGCGCGCAGCAGAGTCTGCATTAGCTAACCACCACATTGACCAGACGGCCCGGTACCACGATTACCTTGCGTATGGTTCCTTCTGCGGTAAATTTCTGCACGGCTTCATCGGCAAGGGCCAGTTTTTCCAGTTCATCCTTGCCGATGTTTTTAGGCACTTCGACCTTGCTGCGCAGTTTGCCATTGACCTGCAGCACGATCAGCATGGAATCCTGTTGCATGGCTTTTTTGTCCACTTCTGGCCAGCGGGCATCGATCACTGCCTCTTCATGCCCCAAATACTGCCACAACACATGACAGGCGTGGGGGACGATGGGGGCCAGCATCAAGACTACTGTTTCCAGTGCTTCCTGGACCACCTGGGCGTCGTTGTCATTGCCAGCGCTGGCCTTGCCGAAGTCACTGATGGCATTTACCAGTTCCATGGTGGCGGCAATGGCAGTATTGAATGCATGGCGGCGGCCAAAGTCATCACCTACCTTGTCCAGGGTCTGGTGGGTTTTCAGGCGCAATTTTTTCTGTTCGGCGGTCAGTTCGAGTTGGCTGATATCACTGTTCAGGGTCACCGGCTGGTGCTCTGCTGCCAGCTTCCACAAGCGTTTGAGAAAACGGAACATGCCTTCAACGCCACTGTCGGACCAGTCCAGGGACTGGTCTGGCGCCGAGGCAAACAGGGTGAACATGCGCATGGTGTCGGCGCCGTACTGCTCGATGAGGGACAGGGGATCCACGGTATTGCCCTTGGATTTGGACATCTTGGCCCCGTCCTTGAGCACCATGCCCTGAGTCAGCAGATTGGTCATGGGCTCATTACTGCTCACCAGGCCTTCGTCACGCATGACCTTGTGATAGAAGCGGGAATAAAGCAGATGCAGAATGGCGTGTTCGATACCACCGACATACTGATCCACTGGCAGCCAGTAATCGGCCCGCTCATCCAGCATCTTGTCATTCTGGTCGCGACAGGCATAGCGGGCGAAATACCAGGATGATTCCATGAAGGTATCAAAGGTATCGGTTTCCCGTTTCGCCGGCTTATCGCAACGCGGGCAGGGTACATTGACGAAGGACTCCATCTTCGGCAACGGTGAACCGCTGGCATCGAAGTCCACGTCTTCCGGCAATAACACCGGCAGGTCTTCTTCCGGTACCGGAACAGCGCCACAGTCCTGGCAATTGATCATGGGAATGGGGGCACCCCAGTAGCGCTGGCGGGAAACGCCCCAGTCCCGCAGGCGATAATTGACCTTGCGATGGCCCTTGTTCTCGTCTTCCAGACGTTGGGCAATGGCATTGAAAGCAGCGTCGAAATCCAGGCCATCGAATTCACCGGAGTTCACCAGCAGGCCGTGTTCGGTATAGGCGGCCTGGTCGAGGTCGCAGTCGGCATCATCAGTCAGGGGTTTGATCACCTGTTTGATGGGCAGGCCGTATTTTTGGGCAAATTCCCAGTCCCGCTGATCATGGGCAGGTACTGCCATCACTGCGCCGGAGCCATAGCTCATCAGCACGAAGTTGGCCACATAGATGGGCACCTCTTCGCCGCTGAGGGGATGAATCGCCTTGAGACCGGTATCCATGCCCAGTTTTTCCATGGTGGCCAGTTCTGCTTCGGCTACCTTGGTATTGATCTGTTGCTGGACAAACTCGGCCAGTTCGCTGTTGTCGGCCGCAGCCCTGGCCGCCAGCGGATGCTGCGGTGCCACCGCGACATAGCTGACTCCGAGCAGGGTGTCGGGTCGGGTGGTATAGACGGAAAGACGCGCGAGCTCGGCATCGCTTTCGCCGGCTACCTGAAAATCCAGCTCCACGCCTTCCGAGCGACCGATCCAGTTGCTCTGCATGGTACGCACTTTTTCCGGCCAGCCTTCCATCTTGTCCAACTCGGTCAGCAATTCCTCGGCATAGTCGGTGATTTTCAGAAACCACTGGGGAATGCTGCGCCGCTCAACCAGGGCGCCGGAGCGCCAGCCGCGGCCGTCCACCACCTGTTCATTGGCCAGTACGGTCTGGTCCACCGGGTCCCAGTTGACCTCGGCTTCTTTCTTGTACACCAGGCCCTTTTCATAGAGGCGGGTAAAGAACCACTGTTCCCAGCGGTAATAGTCTGGATGGCAGGTGGCGATTTCCCGGGACCAGTCATAGGCATAGCCCAGCTTCTGGAGCTGCTCGCGCATATAGTCGATGTTGCTATAGGTCCACTTTGCCGGAGCCACCTTGTTCTTCATGGCGGCATTCTCGGCCGGCAGGCCGAAAGCATCCCAGCCCATGGGCTGCAGCACGTTCTTGCCCAGCATGCGCTGGTAGCGGCTGATGGCATCGCCAATGGTGTAGTTGCGCACATGGCCCATATGCAGGTGGCCACTGGGATAGGGGAACATGGACAGGCAGTAGAATTTTTCCCTGTCCGGGTCCTCGACGACGCGAAAACTGTCATTTTGCTGCCAATAGTCCTGGGCAGCCGCTTCTACTTCCTGCGGTTTGTACTGGGGGTCAATGCTGCTCATGCCTGCTTACTGATTCAGGGGCTCTGAAGCCCGTTAAGAGGAGTTTCGGAAAACCCGCAAGGATAACCCAGACACACAAGGACAGGTAGAGGGCAGGCTGAAAAAGGGGGCTATTGGGCCCTAGCTGCGCTTCTTGCGGGTATTGACCAGGGTTGAGGTAACTTTCAGCAATTTGATCTGGCGACTGTCGGCATTGAGCACCGTAATCAGGAAGGGGCCGATATTGATGGTCTCGCCCCGTTCCGGAATATGGCCAAACTGCTGTAGCACCAGCCCGCCCACAGTGGTGAATTCCTGGTCGCTGAAGTCGGTTTCGAAGTAGTCATTGAACTCGGCCACCGGGGTCAGTGCCTTGACGATGAAGTTCTCCTCATCAAATTTCTTGATGAAGCTGTCATCGTCGACGTCGAATTCGTCCTCGATCTCACCGACGATCTGCTCCAGTACATCCTCAATGGTGACGGCGCCGCAAACACTGCCGTACTCGTCTATGACGATGGCCATGTGCTGACGGGTCTCACGGAATTCACGCAGCAATACGTTCAGGCGTTTGCTCTCCGGAACAAACGTGG
>JALEHB010000184.1 GCA_022763285.1 Pseudomonadales bacterium
CCTTTTCTCTCTTCGTCGGCCTGCGATATTCCATAGCGCGCAAGCGCAATTTCCTGCTTTCCTTTGTTTCCCTGATTTCCATGCTGGGGGTCAGCCTCGGGGTGATGATCCTGATTGTGGCTCTGGCGGTGATCAATGGCTCCATCGATACCCTGCGTGCTGAGGCGCTTAAATCCGTGCCCCATGTCACCTTGAGTGCGCCGGATCTCAATGAGAACTGGCAGAGTCTGGCGGCCGAACTGGAATCCAATCCCGAGATCCTGGCGGTGGCTCCCTATATCGAAGCCGAGGCGGTACTGCGCCATCAGGGTGTGGATCGTTTCGTGCAGCTTCGTGGCATCATG
Source organism: Pseudomonadales bacterium (assembly GCA_022763285.1). Lineage (GTDB taxonomy): Bacteria > Pseudomonadota > Gammaproteobacteria > Pseudomonadales > Pseudohongiellaceae > UBA9145. The sequence goes on from JALEHB010000184.1 coordinate 345, forward strand.
CCAGAGCTGGAATCGGCGGTGCTTGATAGCGCCAGTTCTCACCAGTTACAGCAGCTTGAACTGTTGGCGCAGGTGGATAACGGCATTGTGCTTGGAACCCAGTTGGCGGCCCAGCTTGGCATCTTCGGCCGCGGTGAGGTCAGTGCCACGGCCCTGGATAATCTGCTGCGCCGCGATCTCAGTGTGCGCCAGGCTTTCGAAGCCATCGGCTTTGCCGATTTTGGTGTCTATGGCAATGCCAATATTGCCCTGGTCAATCTGGCCCAGGCGCGGGAGCTGTTTGCCAGCGCCGAGCTTAAACTTCGGGTAAGGGTCAGTGACGTATTGCGCGCTGGCGAAATCGTCAATGCCAGTCTGATGGACAGACCTGATATCGAGGTGCTGCCCTGGAACGTGGCCCAGGCCAGCCTGTTCAATGCCCTCAATATGGAAAAGGTATTAACCGGTTTTATGCTGCTGATGATCGTGCTCATCGGCGCCATCAATATTATTTCCACACTGGTGATGGTGGTGGCAGACAAGGGCGCCGACATCGCCATTTTGCGTACCATGGGTGCCAGCCGCCAGGCCATACTGGTGATCTTTGTGATTCAGGGCATGATAGCCGGCGTGTTTGGTACCGCCCTGGGCTCAGTGCTGGGAGTGATCCTGGCCAATAATATCAGCGCCATCAGCCTGTGGCTGGAACAACTGATCAACTCCATCCTGGTGGATGCCAATGTCTATCTGCTATCCCATCTGGATACCCAGGTGCTTTGGAATGAAGTGCTGCTGGTGTGCGCAGCGGCCCTGTTAATCAGTTTTCTGGCCACGCTGTATCCGGCCTATCGGGCCAGCAAGGTGCAACCGGCGGAGGTATTGCGTTATGAATAAGCCGGGCCGCTGGCCAGCTGGAAAATGCCAGGAGCAATGAAGTCAATGGACGTCGAGGCAAAGGACAACAATTCTGAAGTGGTGCTGGCCTGTGAGCATCTGGGCAAAACCTATGTGCAGGGCCCTCAGGATGTGGAGGTGCTGCGGGACGTGCAGCTCGAAGTCAGGGCCGGTGAACAGATCGCCATCGTTGGCAGTTCCGGTTCCGGCAAGACCACGCTACTGAATCTGCTGGGCGGCCTGGATCTTCCCAGTCATGGTCGGGTGCTGGTGGCCGGGCGCAACCTCGCCGAGGTGAACGAGACAGAGCGGGGGCAATTGCGTAATCGCTATCTGGGCTTTGTTTATCAGTTCCATCATTTGCTGGGGGAATTCTCGGCGCTGGAAAATGTCTGCATGCCCTTGTTAATTCGGGGTGACAGCCTGGCCAGTGCCGCCGAGCGGGGCAAGGCCATGCTGGAGCGGGTCGGCCTGGCGGCCAGGCTGGAGCACAAACCGGCGGAGTTGTCAGGAGGCGAGAGGCAGCGGGTGGCCATTGCCCGGGCATTGGTGACCGAGCCACGCTGTGTGTTGCTGGATGAGCCCACCGGTAATCTGGATCGCGGCACCGCCGAAGATATTCAGGATTTGATGCAGGAGTTGAACCGGGAGTTGCAAACCAGTTTCGTCATCGTCACCCACGATGAGCGATTGGCCAATGCGGCCCAACGCAAGCTGCTGCTGAAAGACGGCTGTCTGCAGGAGCAGGGCTGATGGCATCGGCCGGCAATGGCAAGGCTTCCCTGGCTCTGTCGCGCTTTATCGCGACACGCTATGTCAGTGCCGGCAAGCGTTCCCATCTGGTGTCCTTCATGTCTGCGATTTCCATCGCCGGTCTGGCTCTCGGTGTGGCTATTCTGATTATTGTGTTGTCGGTGATGAACGGCTTTGACCGGGAGATGCGCGATAACATCCTCAACATCGTGCCACATATCACATTCAGTACCGAGGAAAATCTCAGCGATCAGGAATGGCAGGAGCTGGCGGATCTGGCCAGTGCTGCCAGTGGTGTCAGTTCGGTTTCCGGTTTTATCCAGGTAACAGGTGTTATAGCCAATAATAACTTCAGCAAGGGCGTGCTGATCAATGGTCTGGATGTGGCCAATGACGCCGGCCTCGAGTCCCTGCAACAGTTTGTCCGCAGCGGCAGTATCGATGCCCTCAATGAACAGCGCTGGGGCATCGTGCTGGGCCAGACCCTGGCCAATAATCTGGGTGTGTCGGTGGGGGATGAGATAGACCTGTTCTCCACCAGCCTCAATATCAACCCGCTGGCGGCGCTGCCCACCTTTCGTCCGTTCACCGTGACTGGCATCTTCCGGGTTGGCACCCAGGAGCTGGACAGTGAACTGGTAATCATCAACCAGACTGCAGCCCGGGCCCTGTTTCGCCTGCGCAGTTCTGCCAATGGCCTGCGCCTGCAAACCGACAATGTACTTGAGGCCAATGCCCTGGCTCGTGGCATGGCGGACTC
>JALEHB010000185.1 GCA_022763285.1 Pseudomonadales bacterium
AAAGGCGCCATTCCCCTGGAGTTGCGCGAGCCCATGGGTAATCGAATTTTTGGCTGTGATGACTGCCAGTTGATATGTCCCTGGAACAAATTCAGCAGGCTGAGTGATGAAGGGGATTTTTCACCGCGGCATGGTCTGGATGATGCCGCCCTGCTGGATCTGTTTGCCTGGACCGAGGAGGAGTTTCTTGCGCGTACCGCCGGCTCCCCCATCCGCCGCACCGGTTATGAAGGCTGGTTGCGAAATCTGGCAGTGGCACTTGGTAATGCCGCACCGGATGCGGCCATTATCTCTGCGCTCAGACAAAGGCGGGCCCAGGTCTCTGAACTGGTGCGTGAACATATTGACTGGGCGCTGGCGCAGCAGCTAGCCGGCGAGACTGACTAGACGTCGATGAAATGCTCGCGATAGTACTGCAGCTCGGCCACCGAATCCTTGATGTCGTCCATGGCCAGGTGAGCACCCTTCTTGCTGAATCCGCCGAGTATGTCCGGCTTCCAGCGTCGCGCCAACTCCTTGACGGTACTCACATCCAGATTGCGATAGTGGAAATAGGCCTCCAACTCAGGCATGTAGTTGGCCATGAAGCGGCGGTCCTGACAGATACTGTTACCACACATGGGTGATGTCCTGGCCTTCGTGTGTTGCCTCAGAAATTCCAGCGTCTGCAACTCGGCATCGCGCTCGCTGAGCCTGCTGGCCTTGACCCGCTCTACCAGCCCGGATGAACCATGGTGCTGCTGGTTCCAGTCGTCCATGGCCTCCAACACCGCATCTTCCTGCTTGATCGCCAATACCGGTCCTTCGGCAATAAGATTCAGATTGGCATCGGTCACCAGTGTCGCGATTTCGATGATGCGATCCGTTGCCGGCTCAAGGCCGGTCATCTCCAGATCCAGCCAGATGAGATTGAGTGAACTTTCCATGTTCTCCATGTTTTCCATGTCTGCCATGTGAGGTCTGCCTGCAGCTTTCCAGTAAATTATTGTGCAACACAGCAAGTGTAGCAGATTAAGCAGGCTTCGAATCCGCACCTGCAGCCTGCACTGTGGGATAATGCGTCGCTAATCGGAATGAGCCATGTCCAAACGACGCCTTAGTGAACAACAGAAACGCCGAATTTCCCGGCAGCGAAGCCTCGGCAGCGAGAAAGATACTGCACCCGCATTTGAGCAATGCAATGGCAGGGTAGTCAGTCATTACGGCCGTCAGCTGGAAGTCGAAGATCTCGCGGATGATTCAGGCAGGACTGTGCGCTGCCACCAACGCGCCAATCTCCCCAGCCCGGTGACAGGGGATATGGTGATCTGGGAAAAAAATGCCGACGGCAGCGGGGTGGTCACAGCCGTGGCACAGCGCCGCAACGAATTTTCCCGGCCCGACAGTCAGGGTCGCCAGCGACCGGTGGCGGCCAATCTGGATGTGGTGCAGGTGGTGATCGCCTGCAAACCGGAGCCCTTTGCCAATCTGATCGACCGCTATCTGGTGGCCATCGAGAACCTCGACCTGCAGGCGGCTCTGGTGCTGAACAAGATTGATCTCGGCTCTACAGACTCAGAAAGCATTGACAAAATGTTGTCGATGTATTCATCGCTGGGTTATCCGGTGTTCCGGGTCTCGGCGGAAACCGGCGCCGGGATCCAGGATCTGACCCATTATCTGGAAGGCCGCACGACCGTGCTGGTAGGCCAGTCCGGCGTTGGCAAATCATCGCTGCTCAATCGACTGGCCGGAGACCAGCAGGCCCTGGTGGGAGATCTGTCGGTGGGCAAGGACAAAGGTACCCATACCACCACCACCGCCAGACTCTATCATCTGAGCCACTGTGATCTGGTGGATTCGCCGGGCATCAGGGAGTACAACCTGTCCCCTTTCTCGGCGGCCCAACTCTGTCAGGGCTTTGTGGAACTGCGGGCACTGGCAGGCCAATGCAAGTTCAGAAATTGCAGTCATCAGAGTGAACCTGGCTGCGCCCTGGGTAGTGCCGCCGAGTCCGGGGCTATTGATCCACGGCGCTGGCTAAGCTTTCAACGCCTGCTCAACGATGCCAGCAGCTAAACAAGAGCCACCCTGCAAGAGTACAATGCATCCATGAGCACACCGCCCCTTATTATAGAAACGTCAGAATTCCAGGCCCTGTCGGCCGATGCCGAGCTATTGCCGGTGGCGGTTTGTCAGGCCCAGGTTTTCGCGGCCCGGCATATTCCCGGTTCCGTGCTGATTGAGCCTGCCGAACTGGTCAGTGGCGACAAGCCAGCGGTGGGCAAACTCCCTTCCGCCGAGCGTTTGTCAGCCCTGTTCAGCCGCATTGGCCTGACCGAAGACACGCATATTGTGGCCTATGACGATGAAGGTGGCGGCTGGGCCGGGCGCCTCGTGTGGACCCTGCACATTCTCGGACATCGGCGTGTTTCCTGTCTCAATGGCGGGCTGGTGGCCTGGCTCAAGTCCGGCCTGCCGGTGGAATCCGGCATGGCCCAGACGCAAGCCAGTAATTTCCAGGCGCACATCGACCAGAGCCAGTTGCGCAGCAAGCAGGATGTGCTGGCCAGTCTGGGGGATGACAATACCGTGATCTGGGATGCCCGCTCGCCCCAGGAGTATGCCGGCAGCAAGATTACCGCCCTGCGCAACGGCCATATCCCGGGTGCAGTGAATCTGGACTGGCTGGAATTGATGGATCAGGACAATGATCTGCGTCTGCGGCCCATGGATGTGCTAAAGAACAAACTCCAGCATCTGGGCATCGAACCGGGCAAACAGATTATTACCCATTGCCAGACCCACCACCGCTCCGGGCTCAGCTATTTGCTTGGCAAGGCTCTGGGCCTGGATATCACAGCTTATGATGGTTCCTGGTCCGAGTGGGGCAATGACCCCGACACCCCCATCGAGACAGGCAGTTGATACGGGCGATGTCGCGATTGTTCATTGCTGTACAGTATTTGTTGCCCCATCAGGCCTTCTCCCGCCTGGTGGCCTGGTTTATGGCGCGCCGTCTGTACAAGAATCTTCTCATTCGCTTTTTTATCCGTCGCTATGGCGTCGACCTCAGTGAAGCCGAATATACCGAAGTTCAGGACTACCCCGATTTCAATGCATTTTTTACCCGTCGTCTCAAAACAGGTGCCAGGCCACTGCCAGATGACAGACAGGTTATTGTCAGTCCCGTGGATGGAGCCATCAGCCAACTTGGCGCAATTGAGCAGGACCAGATTTTTCAGGCCAAGGGACATCAGTACAGCAGTCAGGCCTTACTGGCCGCTACTACCGAGCAGGCTGCTCGCTATGACCATGGCCAGTTCGCCACTATCTATCTTGCACCCCGGGATTATCACCGCATCCATATGCCCCTCAGCGGTACCTTGCGGAGCATGCGTTATGTGCCGGGACGGTTGTTCTCGGTCAATCCTGCCACCGCTGCCGCTGTCCCCGGTTTGTTTGCCCGCAATGAGCGCCTGGTTTGTGAGTTCGACACCGAACTGGGCTCCATGGCCGTGATACTGGTCGGGGCCATGATCGTCGCCGGCATCGAGACAGTCTGGTCAGGTCCGGTTTGTCCTGGCCCTGCCGCCGGCAAGCAATTTGAGAAACAGTACGCTAGCGGTAATGACAGTGTGAAACTCGAACGGGGTGAGGAGTTGGGGCTGTTCAAAACCGGTTCAACCGTTATTCTGTTATTCGAACGCGGGCAACTGCAGTTTGATTCCCGCTGGCAGGCAGAAACGTCAATACGCATGGGTCAGCCCCTGGCCCAGCGCCTGGCAGATCGGCACCCACAGCAGCTTGGCCCCGAGCAGGCTTGATAAACCAACACACAGTTTACAGATGAGAGAGGCAGGATGAATCAGGACGAATTGAAAAAAGCGGTAGCGCAGAAAGCCTTTGACTATGTTGAGTCGAAGCTGGAAAGCGGCATGATTCTCGGCATTGGCACTGGATCAACCGCCAACTTGTTTATCGCTGAACTGGCGAAGATCAAGAATGACCTGGAAGGCACGGTGGCCAGTTCGGAAGAATCTGCCCGGCGTCTGAAAGAACTTGGTATACCTGTTCTCGACCTGAATTCCGCTGGCGATATCGCAATCTATGTGGATGGCGCCGACGAGAGCAATGATCACCTGCAATTGATCAAGGGCGGGGGCGCAGCACTCACACGGGAAAAAATCATCGCCGCCGTGGCCAGGGAATTTGTCTGCATCGCCGATGAGTCGAAGATGGTCAAGCTGCTGGGTAAATTTCCCTTGCCAGTGGAAGTCATTCCCATGGCCCGCAGCCATGTCGCCCGGCAAATTGTCAAACTGGGAGGGGATCCGGTGTGGCGTGAGGGCTGCACCACAGACAATGGCAACCACATTATCGATATCCATAATCTGCAGATCATGGAACCGCGCAAACTGGAACAGGAACTGAATCAGATCGTGGGAGTGGTGACCAATGGCTTGTTCGCCCAGCGCCC
>JALEHB010000186.1 GCA_022763285.1 Pseudomonadales bacterium
GGCATCCGTAGTCATTCCTGATTTTAGTTTATTGCAGAAGGTGAGCCTTGGCGGCAAGCCTTCACGTTCCTTGGGCTTCTGCCGCGCAAGTGGGGAAACAGAGTTATGAAAAACTGGTTTAATAATTTAAGCATTCGCAACAAGTTGTTGATGTCTTTTTCATCAATGATTGTGCTGATTGCCATCGTCACCGTGATCACGGTCTTCAATCAGGGCACCGTCAACAATTCCATGGAAGCCATGCTAGACGTGGACGGCCGCCGTGCCGAGTTGGCCCAGGGTTCACTGGAAACCCTGGCCAGTGCCCGCAACTTTGATCAGTCCTATCTGCTGCACGCCACGGACGTCGGTTTCGAAGCCGCCCGTGAACAGTTTGTGGTGGGTCTGGAGCTGGAACTGTTTGAGATGATGGGCAAACTGGAAGAACTCCGCGAGCTCACTACGGATCCGGAAATCATGGCCGAGATCGACACCGTGATCGCCGGTGTTGAGTCCTATCAGGGCGACTTTCTGGCGGTGGTGGATCTGATGGAACAGAAAGGATTTCACGACGTGGGCCTGGAGGGTGAATTCCGTGCCGTGACCCATGAGATCGAAGACATCGTCGAAATAGCCGGCCTGCCCCCTTTGGAGATTTCCCTGCTTACCCTGCGTCGCCATGAGAAAGATTATATGCTGCGCGGCGATCTGGACTACCTGCAGCGCCTGTCCGGTGAGATCGACACTTTTATTTCCATCGTCGAAGGCAGTGATCTGTCTGAAGATGCCTCCTTCATCGTGATCGAGGCCGCCCAGAACTACCGTGAACTGTTCATGCAGTATCTGGAACTGGATTCTGAAATGGTGCTGTTCCGCGAGAGCTATCAGGAACAGGCCAGCAATATCGAACCGGTATTGCAGGAAGTGTATAACGTCATGGTTGAACGCCGCGACCAGGCCCGTGGCAACCTTGAAGCCGCGATGGCTACCAGCACCATTATCATAGCTGCCCTGGGTGTACTGGCAGCGGTAATTGGTCTGGGTATCGCATTCTTTCTGGCACGCTACTTCTCCAACATCGTCAAGAGCCTGGCCGCGTCGGCCCAGTCCCTGTCGGTAGGTGATCTTAATCAGAACATCACCATCAATAGCGGCGACGAAATGGGCGAGATGGCCAATGCTTTCCGCAACATGGTTGCCTATATGCAGGAAATGGCCAAGGCTGCCCGCTCACTGGCCAAAGGTAATGTCAGTGTCAGCGTTCATCCCAAGTCCGAAGAGGACGAGCTGGGACATGCCTTCTCCGAGATGCTTACTTATCAGAAATCCATGGCACGCACCGTCGATGCCCTGTCCCACGGTGATGCCAGCGTCGAAGTGGAAGCCAAATCCGGCGAAGACGTACTGGGCAATGCCGTTGTCACCCTGCGCGACAAGCTGGACGCCATTATTACCAGAGATGTCAGCGACCTGGTTCGCTCCGCCGGTAAAGGCGATCTGAGTAAGCGCATTGACCTTTCCGACAAGGAAGGTTTCTACGGCGATCTCTGTGAGGGCATCAATGACCTGGTCAGCACCAACGAAGAAGTCGTTGACGATGCCGTCAAGGTGGTCAGCGCCATGGCCAAGGGCAAACTGGACCAGAAGATGAGCAAGGGCTATGAAGGCAGCTTCGCTCGCCTGGCCATGAATGTGAACACCATGCAGGACGAGCTCCGTGATGTGATCGAGACCGAGATTCACTCCATCACTACAGCTGCCGCTCGCGGTGATCTGGCCAAGCGTATCGACATGGATGGCAAGCAAGGCTTCTATGCCGACCTGGGCGGATCCATCAACGAACTGGTTAGCCAGTGTGAGTCCATTATTGTGGATGCTTCTGACGTCATGTCCGCTCTGGCCGAAGGTGATTTGAGCCGCAAGATCGACAACAGCTATGCCGGTCGTTTCGATATCCTCAAGCAGGATATCAATCGCACCGTCGACAAGCTGACCGAAGTGGTTGTGGACATCAAGAATGCCTCTGGTCAGGTACGTGTTGGCGCCGAGGAAATCACTTTGGGCAACGCCAACCTGAGTCAGCGCACTGAGCAGCAGGCTGCGGCGCTGGAAGAGACTTCATCCACCATGAATGAAATCAACTCCACCACCGAGCAAACCAGCCACAATGCCCGCGAAGCCGACCAGCTTGCCAAGGGTGCCTCTGGCACTGCCGAACAGGGCAAGCGCGTGGTCACCGAAGCCGTGGCTGCTGTGAAAGCCATCGAGGATTCGAGCAAGCAGATGGCCAATATCATCTCTGTTATCGATGAGATTGCCTTCCAGACCAACCTGTTGGCTCTGAACGCTTCGGTAGAAGCCGCTCGTGCCGGCGAACAGGGCAAGGGCTTTGCAGTAGTGGCCGATGAGGTTCGTACCCTCGCCAGCCGCAGCGCCCAGGCCGCCAGTGAGATCAAGGGTCTGATTGAAGACAGCATGGTCAAAGTGGATCAGGGCACCAAGTCGGTACACGACTCCGGTGAAGCCCTGGAAGAAATTGTCGCCTCCATCAACAAGGTTGCCACTATCGTCGGTGAGATCTCCAACGCCAGCCAGGAGCAGGCCATGGGTATCTCCGAAGTGAGCAAGACTGTTATCAGCATGGATGACATCACCCAGCAGAACTCCGCCCTGGTGGAAGAATCTGCCGCTGCCAGCGAATCGCTGAGCGATCAGGCCCGTACCCTGGATTCCCTGATTGCCTACTTCCGACTCGCTGGTGCTGAGGACATTGCCGGTCCTGACAATATTGTCGAATTTCAGCATGAGGAACTGAAAACAGCTTGATGCCAAGCCTGTAGAGCAACTGGACACCTGTAACTGAGCCAGGTCGCCCCCTTAGATCTGATCAGGTACTCCTCCCTCCGGGAGTATCACAGGTGAACTACCAAGCCCCACTCAATCCCGTTGAGTGGGGCTTTTTTTATAACTGGACACCCACACCTTGCCCCTCGCCATCCAACACCCCCTTCTCTAGACACCCACATTCTGGACCCTGATCTCTCAATTTGGACACCCACATCTTGAGCAGGCGACAGCTATCAATTGTCAGCTTCTTATATGGCGAGAAACAGACAAACCACTATCTAACTGCTCAAGGGTAATGAAAAAAAACTATCAAGGAACGTAACCAGACCCAGCAGCTCGATACAAGCCGGGGTTGGTTAGTTGGTTAGTTGGTGAGTGGATATTGAGGTCAGAGATAAAATGCGCCAGCTTGAGTCAAGCCGCTAACCCATTGTTGCCCACTCCGCCTGGCCAGACGCCTGATCTGATTTACTCGGCCCAGGGCTCTGTGAAAGCGACTACCAAAATGTCGGGTATTGATCACCCAATTGTCCTGGTGAACTCCCAATTGCTGCAGTATTGGCTGAACTGTAGATGGAATGGCGCCCCGCTTATCATCACGAATGGCTCGTCCGGTCCAATCCACCAGGGCAAAATAATCTGACTCCCGAAGAGGCAGAACCGACACACCCCTGGCAACTCCGTTTCTTGCAAATGACTTCAACCAGGGGCTGTCATCCGCCTTAACACGCACAGACCTGTAATGCTTTAACCGTTCCTGTATAGACGTGAATGAGGAGTCATCCAGTGACCGGCATAGATTAGCCCTGATAGGATTGAGATCAACATATGCCATACATGAAACCAACGCAGCCTCATCCAGCAAGGCCTGGCTGTGAAAGCGACCCTCCCAGAATCGCCCCTTGCATTCATCTTCTGCATTGGCCCGTCGCGCTATATTTTCATTCAAACAGCGCATGTACCAACTCAGATCCTGCAAGCGATCGCGCCAGACTTCTACCCAACTGGCCAATGCATTTTGCTCAATTGTAGACAGCGGTGAACCTGACTTGTATTTCCGCGCTACCGGTGGCCCTTTGAACAGCTGCAACCAGCGGTCAATCACTTCATCGAATGACAGATTTTCTGCCGCCTCCACATCCACATAGAGAACCAGATGAAAATGATTCGACATGATGGCATAGGCGCATACATCGACCGCAAACACCGCCGAAATCTGCTTGATCCGATCCAGTATCCATTGCTTGCGATGATCGAAATTTTTGCCAGTCAGCCGATCAAGTCCGCACAAAAAGGCCCGACGAACACAGCGTGAGACACAGTGATAGTACGGCGTTGTAGGGGTATGGACCAAACGGTAACGAGCCTGGGGCATGGTTCCTCCGTGAACCGAAATCCTCAATGCTTGTTATAGATGAGTATTTTCGAATTCGCCAAATTTGGCGGATAAAGTTTTGTGGGTGTCCAAAAATCGTCCAAAAATCGAAAACCTTTTCCCAGAAATGAACCTACGGGCAAGCACCCTCAGTATCTGTTATAGCCCGATTAACAAGCTTTGCCCAATTTCGGCGGGAAATTTGTGGGTGTCCATGTTAGGAGGCCCATGTTTGGAGGGGTGGGTTATTGGCGTCGGCCGTTGATGAATTCCATGAGCTCGACGTTGTTGTTGCGGTCGATGTAACGGCCCGGGCCGTGTCGCTCGCCTCGCACCCAGGGGCCTTCGTAGCGGTCGCCGTTGGCATAGTAGTAAATGCCTCTGCCGTGGATTTCGTCATTGCGGAAATCACCCTCGAAGCGGTTGCCGTTGGCGAACTGGAAGCGGCCCTGCCCGTTCATCTGGTCGTTCTGCCAGCTGCCGGTGTAGCGGTCACCATTGCGCCAGCGCTTGGTGCCCTGGCCGTTTTGCTGGCCGCCGCGCCACATGCCTTCATAGACGTTGCCATTGGCCCAGGTGAAGGTGCCCCGGCCATTGCGCTCGTCATTGCTGAAATTTCCTTCATAACGGTCGCCATTGGCCCAGATGAAGCTGCCGCTGCCCTGCTTCTGGCCGGCGCGCCAGCTTCCGCTATAGCGATCGCCATTGTTGTAGTAGTAAGTGCCCTGACCATCGAAGCGATCCGCCGCCCAGTTGCCTTCATAGCGGTCGCCGTTGCTGAAGGTGTAAGTACCGCGGCCATTGCGCTGGTCATTGCGGTAACTGCCTTCATAACGCTCGCCATTGGCCCGCAGCAAAACCCCGCGGCCGTTGCGTCGGCCGTTCTGAAATTGCCCCTCGAATCGATCACCATTGCTGAAATAGTAAGTGCCGCGGCCGTTTTTCTGGTCATTGCTGAACTGGCCGACGTAGCGATCCCCGTTATTCATAAACAAGGTGCCCTGGCCTTCGAAGTAATTGTTGCGGCACTGGCCCTCGTAGCGGTTACCATCGGTCCAGCGATAGGTGCCGTTGCCACTGGCGCAACTGCCCCGCAACCAGCCGTTATCGGCGGCCTGAACGGCGCCATTGGCCAACAAAACACAGAAAAGGGAAAGTAAAACAGTAGAATTTCGCATCGCCATAACCGCAATCTTAATCGATAGCTGCCAGTTTACAGTAGTCCCGGCGTATAATTTGAGACAATTCTCACGCTTGGAGCGATACAACAGGGTCAAAAGGCCCGGGCAGCACGCTGCAAATCATCCAGCGAACGGAGCCAAAGGGCGGGTTTGGCGTGAGCCAGTTCACGAATCCGCTAAAGCATCAGCAGCAATTGCCCGTTCTTTAAGACATATCACAGTCTTTTTAGCGCAAAGCCAGATAATCCGGGGCATAGCGGCCGATTTGCCAGTCCGGCTCCAATTGACTGATTTTCAACCGATACCCTATAGTATCCGGTGCTTCAGAGAACCTGGCAGGGTCAAGACGTGAAACGAGCAGAGACAAAAAACATCAATAAAATCAAAGGCTATTCTTTGATCGAATTGCTTATTGTGGTGGCCATGATCGGAATCCTGGCGGCCCTGTCTGCGCCTGCCTTTCAGGACACCATCGAAGCCAGCAATACCAATTCCCAGATCAAGGTGATGCTCACCACCCTCAATCTGGCTCGCAGTGAAGCCATCAAGCGGGGTCAGGATGTGTCCATCTGCGCCAGCGACGACGGCGCCGACTGCGATGAGGACGCCTGGTCCGAGGGCTGGATCGTATTTGTGGACAATAATGGCGATGCCGACGGCACCGCCGGCTCAGTAGACGGTGGCGACGAGATTATCCGCGTCTTCGATGCCCTGGGCGCCGCCAGCACCCTTACGTCCACCACCGACATCTACTCCTACAACAGCCTGGGCTTTAGCGCCACCGGCGGTAATCAAACCTTTCTGTTGTGCCCCGACAGCGGCAATGCGGCCAATGCCCGCTCCATCGACATTGGCCCCTCCGGTCGCGGGCGCCGGGTGGAGGATGGTCTGGCATGTTAAAGTCATCCTTTAAGAAAACAGCAAAAATCACTCAAAAACAAAGACTTACAAAAGCCTTTGTAGTCGGCACTTCACTTATCGAAGTGCTGGTTTCCCTGCTTATTTTATCCGGCGGCCTGATGGGCATGGCCGGCGTGCAGGCGGTGAGCCTGCGCAATAACCAGTCTGCCTATTTTCGCACCCAGGCCACCACCCTGACCCTGGATGTCATCGAGCGCATGCGCGCCAACAAGACCGGCGTGGACAACGGCGCCTATGACAATGCCGCTGGCGCCGCCACAGCTGACTGTTTCACCACCGGCGGCTGTACCGCCGCAGAAATGGCGGGTCAGGATGTACTGGACTGGTCAGCCATGGTGGTAGCGGCCCTGCCCGGCGGTGCCGGCGTGGTATGCCTGGACTCCACCGGTGATGACGGCACCCCGGCCGCTCCGGCCTGCGATGGCCTGGGCAGTGTCTATGCCATCAAGATCTGGTGGGATGATGACCGTGACGGCGTCTCCAATGCCCGTTATGTCACCACCATGCAGCCCCTATAAACATAATATAATCTGACACTTACAGAGATAATAAAGAATTCATGCGAACTCCAGGATTTTACAAGATCAGCGGCCTGAGCATCATCGAACTGCTCATTGCCATGGTACTGGGCCTGACCCTGGCGGCCGGCGTGGTACAGATCTATGTGGGCACCAGCACTACCGAGAGAGATCAGGACGCCCGCCTGCGCATGCAGGAAAACGGCCGCTTTGCCCTGAACTTCCTCGGCAATGAAGTCCGCATGGCCGGCTATCTGGGCTGTCAGGGCTCAATTCAGGGCTCCAGTGTCAACAACACCCTCAGCGCTCCGCCCGCCACCCTGCAGCCGGAAACCGGTATTCAGGGCTGGGAAGCCGACGGCACCGCACCGGGTGAAATCAATAACAGCGCCAATAATGTCGCCACCGTAGCCTCCACCTCGGCCGAATGGAGCACCGGTGGTGCCGGTTTCAACATTCCCAATGTGCAGGCAGTGCCGAATTCCGACATCATGCGCCTGTGGGGCGGCTGGGGTAATTCCGGCCCGGTAACCGATATCGACAATTCCGGCTCCGACCCCATTATCCAGGCCGAGGCCTCCATAGGCATCAGCGTTGACGACTTTCTGATTATCAGCGACTGCGAACAGGCAGATTTCGTCCAGGCCTGCGCCGTGGCCCCCACTGGCGGCCCTGCCACCACGGTAAATATCACCCTCAGTACCGCCTGTAACCCCGGTAACATCGGCGCCGCCTTTGTGACCTCCCAGGATCCGGCAGAAGTAATCCGCCTGGAAGGTGCCCTTTATTATGTAGGCAAGCGAAACAACGACGCCAATAACCCGCCCACCCTGATGCGCAGCACCCTCACCGCCATTGGCACCGCCGGCCCGGCCGAGGAACTGATCGAAGGGGTGGAGTCCATGCAACTGCTCTACGGTGTCAATGTGGACCAGGATGTCCGCGCCACGGTGGATGCCTACCTGACTGCAGACCAGGTCACCAACTGGGATGAAGTCATTTCGGTCAGGGTCAGCCTGCTGCTGCAATCGGTTAACGACGGCACGGTACCGGCACCCCAGTCCTATACTTTTGACGGAGTCACCTATGACGGCGGCGTGGGTAATGGCGAATTACCGGCCGATGAACGGGTACGGCGCGTGTTTACCGCCACAATCAGCCTGCGTAATCGCGCCCTGGGCACCTGATTACAGAGATTTTTGCTGAACCATGCAGCAATTCACGGATTTACGACCAATAATTGACTATTAATAGCACCATGAAAATGCCACGACACAGTCATCGCTTTCCCGGCCAGCAGCGCCAACGCGGCGCTATTCTGCTGTTCTGCCTGGTATTCCTGGCAGTGCTCACCATGATGGGCGTCTCAGGCATGGAGTCAGCCACCCTGGAAGAGCGCATGTCCGCCAATATGCGTGACCATGAGCTGTCATTTAATGCGGCCGAATCAGCCCTGCAGGCTGCCGAAGCCTGGCTGGTCAATCAGAACACCCTGCCTATTACTGCCACCGACAACTCCACCGATGTCTGGGCTGAAGACTCCATGGACCCGGATGATGCCGATGGGCTGCCCTGGTGGCACGACAATGGCATCGACAACACCTGGTGGACCAATAATGGCGACGCCATCAGTGATGTGGCCGAAGTGGCAGCCCAGCCCCGCTACCTGATCGAACAATACCGCACGGTGGATACCGGCCAGTCCATTGCCATTGGCAGCGGCGAAATCACCGTGCCCCGAATTTTTCATCGCATTACCGCCCGTGGTGTCGGTATCAACCCCACTACCACCTCGGTTGTGCAATCAACCTTTGTCCAAACCTACGACTAGCGCCGACTAGGGATTCCGGGCGAGCCTTGCCCCTGGAGAACACCATGAGTTTCAAACAGCATCTTCGATTACTGCTTTCCTGGATGGGGTCAGTTGTCCTGCTGGCCTGGTCTACAGCCAATCAGGCTGCGGAACTGGCCCTGGCGGACCAGCCCTTGTTTCTTGGTACCCAGATCGACCCCAACGTCTTCTTCATGATGGACGATTCCGGCTCCATGGACTGGGAGATTCTGACCATCCCCTATTCCTATTACACCGACTACTGGTCTTCCGGTGCGGTGGGTATTGTGGATTCCGGCTATTTTCGCGGTTACTCCAGTTCCGGAAGCTGTACCGGCCGCCAGAACAATGCCTATCTATTCGATAGCGACGCTAACAGCAATGATGACAACGTTTATAACTCCTGCACCTACTCATCGATTGAAGAGCACCCGCAGACCTACACCCGTGACTGGCGCGTCTTTTCTGCCGGCCTCAATGTCATGTTCTACAACCCGGCGGTAACCTATAGCCCCTGGATCGGCTTTGCCAATGCAAGCTTCACCAATGCCTACTCCAACCCCCAGCCCGGCACCTATGGCTACAATGACTTCCGCAATCTGACCGGCTTCATTTATGAAGACTGGATCGATGATCATGGCGCTGATCTGGATGGCAGCGGTCGAGTACAAGGACCGGACGTGGCGACTGACACGCCCAATGGCCACCCCGACCTGTGGGATTCCCACACCCAGTATATCGTCGGTGCCACTGAGGTCACGGTCAACGAGTACACCACGGCCAGCAATATCGCCGACATCAATGTCAATTGTGACTATAACGATGCCACCGACAACCCTCCCTACGAGGATTGTTATGGCACAACGGTGAACACCTACACCATCGCTGCCTTTGGCGGTGACACCACCACCGACCCCTATGGGCGCACCATTACCCAGATCAAGCAGAACATCGCCAACTGGTACCAGTACCACCGTCGCCGCTCTTTTGTTTCCAAGAGTGCGGTAGACCTGGTAATCAACTCCAATGACGGCTTCCGCTTTGGCTACAGCCAGATCAATGACTACAACGATATTTTCGTGGAAGTCCCCAGCGCTGTGCTGGATGACTACAGCGGCCACAACGCCGATCTGCTGGAGGAAATGTTCAGTTATAACTGGGGCAGCAACAGCACTCCCCTGCGCCGCGGGCTGGAACGTGTGGGTCGCTACTACGACGACACCTTAAGCGGCTTCGACGACCCCATCATCTCCGAGTGTCAGCAAAACTACGCGGTACTGTTTACCGATGGTGAGTACAACGGTTCCGCCCCCTACCTGTCTGCGATCCGCGATGAAGACGGCGATGGCGAGTACGATTCTTTGGCAGACGTGGCCATGTATTTCTACGAGAAAGACCTGAGCCCCATGGACAACGATGTGCCGACCACCCCCATCGACCCCAACGATGCCCAGCACATGGTGTCTTTCACCGTGGCCTTTGGTATCACCGGTAACCTGGTAGACACGGACAATGACGGATACCCCAACCCGGAGCTGGAGTCCGATGACGACTGGCATGAGGGTAACTCCATCGACACCCTGCAGGACAAAGTGGATGACCTCTGGCACGCTGCTTACAACAGTAAGGGCTACTATGTCGCAGCCCAGTCACCCGACGAAGTGGCCTCCGCCATTGCCTCAGCCCTGCTGGAAATTGCCGACCGGGTCGGTTCAGCGGCCTCCGTTGCCACCAACACCGGTTCGCTGAATGCCGGCAGTAAACTGTTCCAGGCCCGCTTTGACAGCTCCGACTGGAAGGGTCAGTTACTGGCTTTCCAGATTAATGCCGATGGCACCATCGAATCCGAGGAAGCCTGGGAAGCCGGCGATGCACTGAACCAGCAAGACTGGGATACCGGCCGGGAAATCATTACCTGGAACCCCAACATCGATGACCCTGCTGGCGGCGATGTGGAAGGCAAGGGTATTCCCTTCCGCTTCCCCACTGACTACACCAGCCCCAGCGCTACCACCGAGATAAGCAGCGATCAGATTGCCGATCTGCTGGCCAATGCCCCCTACTCGGTGGGCACCGGCGTCTCCGATGAGATCGATGACAACCAGGATTACGGTGAAGCCCTGCTGGCTTACCTGCGCGGCGATGACAGCAATGAGCTGACAGGCGAGAACTTCCGCCTGCGCAACAGTATTCTTGGCGACATCGTCAACTCTGACCCGCGCTTTGTGGAGAAGCCCAATTTCCGCTACCCCAATGCGCTGGAATCCAAATCCTATGCCGACTTTGTCAGTGCCAACAATGCCCGTCAGGGTGTGGTCTATGTTGGCGCCAATGACGGCATGCTGCATGGTTTCAACGATGACACCGGTGAGGAAATGATCGCCTATGTGCCCGCCGCCGTGTATGAAAACCTGGAACACTTGGCTTCTCTGGATTACGAGCACCGCTATTATGTAGACGGCGGCCCCAACATCATTGATGTTTACCTGCCCAACACGCCCGATCCCGATGATGGCTCCAGCGGTGTCTGGCGCACCGTATTGGCCAGTGGTCTGGCCGGCGGTGGCCAGGCGGTGTTTGCCCTGGATGTCACCGACCCCACCACCTTCGATGAAGCCAATGCCGACGACATCGTCATGTGGGAGTTCGATGATTCAAAAGACGCCGACATGGGTTATTCCTACGGCAAGGTGCAGATGGCCAAGATGAACGACGGCACCTGGGCGGCAGTATTCGGTAACGGTTACAACAACACCGAAGCCGACGGCAATGCCAGCGCCACCGGTCATGCCGTACTCTACATCGTCGATATCGAAACCGGCGATATTCTGAAGAAGCTGGACACCGAAGCTGGCTCTGCCGGCACCCCCAATGGCCTGGCCACTCCCCTGCTGGT
The DNA here is from genome assembly GCA_022763285.1 of Pseudomonadales bacterium. GTDB lineage: Bacteria > Pseudomonadota > Gammaproteobacteria > Pseudomonadales > Pseudohongiellaceae > UBA9145. Next base: position 11,549 of record JALEHB010000186.1, read on the forward strand.
GGACGCCGACGGTGACTTCGATGCCGACTACATCTATGCCGGTGACCTGCTGGGCAATATGTGGAAGTTTGACGTCACCGATGCCAACCCCAACAACTGGGGCCCGGCCTGGTCTTCCGGCTCACCGGACCCGCTGTTCACCACCAAAAATGACCAGCCCATTACCAGTCAGCCCCAGGCCACCTTCCATCCGGACAACCTGCAAGGCTTCATGGTCTACTTCGGTACCGGCAAATATCTGGAAGAAACCGACAATATCGGTTCCGGCCAGACTACACAGGCCTTCTATGGCATCTGGGACAAGAACACCGGCACCGCACCGAATATCGACCCGGATACAGATCTGTTGATGCAATCCATCACCAACCAGTATGAGAAGGAATTCGATACCAATGACGATGGTACTCTGGACACCACCTACCTGCTGCGTGATGTCTCCGACAATGCCATAAGCTGGGGAAGTCATGACGGCTTCCGACTGGATCTGCTTCCGGAAAAAATAGAAGGCAGCCCCAATCTGAATAACTACGGTGAGCGCCAGGTCAGTAATGCCATTGTGCGTAACGGCCGCATTATCTTCACTACCCTGATCCCCTCCACCGTAGAGTGTGAATTCGGTGGCACCAGTTATGTCATGGAGATCGATTTCCGCGACGGCGGCGCTCTGGAATACCCCGCCTTCGACCTCAATGCCGATGGCGAGTACGATGCCGATGACACCCTGGCGGCTGGCCGGGCCTCTGACGTGGGTATTATGCCGACGGTGAGTATTCTTGCCGATGGTGCCCAGGATGTGGCCTTTGGCTCTGGCGCGAGCGGTGACATCGACGTGATTGAAATCAGTGTTGGCGACCAGTCCTACGGTCGTCAGTCCTGGCGGCAGATTGAATAATCCCTGCCGCCATTACCCAGGATGAATGCTATGAAAATGTCAGTATTGGATTTGCGCGCCCTGCGCCCACTGCTATTTCTGCTGGTTGTGCTGGCAAATCTGGGCAGCAGTAATTTGCATGCCCAGGTGGCTTCCCAGGTACTGGTGGGCACAGTGGATGCCCTGGCCCAGGATGATGGCTTTATCACCATTTCCGGTAGCAACTACGGCTACTCGGAAGAGACCGAGGTCTATCTGCGCGGCGAGCTGGTAGATTCGGTCACGATTCAGGAAGGCTTGTCTGTGCGCATCAGCATCGACGCCCAGGGCAACCTGCTGCGCATCGATATACTCGGTCCGCAAAGCATGCTGCGTTTGCTGGATCAGAACTAGCATACTAGAATGTATCACTGTGCTGGACCGGCCTGTTCCGTGCCAGCACAGACATTCAGCCAAATGAGCTTTGCCAGCCATTGCTCATAACATGTAATAACAACAGGCCAGGTTCATGACCCCAGCATCCCAACGCGGTTTTACCCTTCTCGAGATTCTCATTGTGGTTGCCATTCTCGGCATTCTGGTGAGCATTGCCCTGCCCGCCTACAACGAGAGTGTACTGCGCGGCGGCCGCGCCGAGGCCAAGGGTGAACTGTTGCAGGTAGCGGCCGACCAGGAGCGCTATTTCTCCTCCTTCAATACCTATATCACCGATGCCACCCCATTGGTCACACCCACTGTGGCCGCTCGCACCCGCACTACCCAGAATGGCCTCTATGTCATCAGCGTCGCCGCCGGCGGCAGCGGTATTGGCTCAAGCTTTGTTGCCACCGCCACCCCCCAGGGCGATCAGACCGATGACATCTGCACCACCCTCACCATCACCAATACCGGCCAACGTGGCGCCACTGGCAGCACGGTGGATGAGTGTTGGGGTCGCTAGCACTAGCGATTTCGAAGAATAGCTTGCGGCGATAAAGCGCTATTATTCAATGGCTGAATTCGCAAACTCGTGCCTGCTCAAAACTGTCTTCGCTAGCAAATTTATCGCGTCAAGCGCGTTCCCGGTGAACATCTTATGGCCGCGGCAATCCCAAGTCACTGAGTATTTTACGCACGAGAAATTCGTTAATCTCGCGGTGGCGTGGCACAGAAGACCGTTTATTCTGGTTCGGATTCTGGTACCAGGAGTGGTTTCCACCTTCTCTCAATAATTCACATCCGCAAGACTCAAGATAGCGAATCAGGTCGCGACGCTTCACGGAGCGATAATCAATTCTTCAAAACCATCGCCAGCCGCGCTAATGGCATCTGCCCGATTGAAGTCCAGCGCTTCTTTCAGGGTATCAGACAGGGATTTGATCAAGGCTTCCTTGCTGGCTTCCTGACAATTCACTCCAGGCACCTCTTCTACCCAGCCAATCCACCAGTCACCGTCCTGCTTAATCACTGCGGTATATTGATTACTCATATCCATACCATACCCCATTTTTTACACCTCAAGAAGTATTTAACAACGCGCCGGTCGCCCGCGACTGTCTTCCACCAGCCCGTCCCCGTCACTGTCCACGGCGATGCGCGCCCGCCCCGGGCGATTCAGAATCAGCATCCAGGCCAGACTCAGATCGCCGTTATCGGGGCAGAAAGTAAACGTGCCATTCTGGTTTTTGGTAAAGCCCAGCGGCGTCATCTGCAGGTATTGCCGATTGCCAAAGGAGCGCCAATAGAGTCGCCCCTGGTCAGCCTCAAAATCAAAATAACGCAGTGCCTGCTTGCCGCTATCCACTTCCCGGTCATTGTCCTCATCTACAAACACCAGTACCCCATCGGCCCAATTGCCTCCGCAGCCAAGTCCATCGTCAGACCGGCACAGGGTTACCAGCGAGGCCGATCGGATGGCATTTACCCGCGCCAGTTCAATCGCCTGGGCCAACTGCTCCCTGATTACCTCTCCCTGGTGACGCTGGAGCAAATCACCAAAACCGGGCGCTGCCAGACCCAGCAGGATGGCAGACAGGGTCAGTGCCACCAGCAATTCAACCAGCGTCAGGCCTGAGTATGGCGGCTTGATGGCAGGACTCGATGACAGGACATCCATGTCGCTTAATCCTTCCCTGAATAAAACGCTCAGTTAAAGCCTAGGACGCAATGCCTGAGTTCGCCAGAATTCGGGTACAATCGCTCTCGAACTCAGAATCAACCAATCCCATGAATAATTCCTTCACTGCCATCGCCCGCATCCACAGCCCCTTCAAGCAGAAATTCGCCGTACCCCGGCAGCCGGGTCTGGTGGAAGAAGCGCTGGGCCGCATTGAGTTTCTGCCCGGCTATGACGATCCCAACTGCCTGCGGGAGATTGAGCAGTTCTCCCATCTGTGGCTGTTGTTCGAGTTTCATGAAGTGGCAGACAAAGGCTGGTCGGCCACGGTGCAGCCGCCGCGACTGGGTGGCAAAGAACGGGTGGGCGTTTTCGCCAGCCGCTCGCCATTCCGGCCCAATAACATCGGCCTGTCGGTGGTGAAGAATCTGGGTCATGAACTGATTGGCGGCAAGCCGGTATTGCATGTGGGCGGCATTGATCTGACCGACCAGACCCCCATCCTCGACATCAAGCCCTACATACCCTACGTAGACGCCATCCCCGAGGCAGAAGCCGGCTTTGCCCAGCAGGCTCCCGCCAACAGCTTCCCCATCGACTTCACGGACAGCGCAGCCGAACAACTCAAAGACTATGCAGACCAGTACCCGAACCTGGAAGCCCTGATCCGCGCCCTGCTCAATCAGGATCCGCGCCCGGCCTGGCGCGTCAAGCAAGACGATGACAAGCAATACGGAATGGCACTGTATGACCTGAACATCAAGTGGCAGTGGCGTGATGGCAGCATCAAAGTATTAGCAATTACTGAACTGAAGGACAATCCGGGCACTGAATAAAATCAGGACAATACCCTCTAACCGACTCTGGCCAACTCAAAACAGGGCCGATAATCCTCGCTCGACAATTTCATCCGGCGAGCAGCAATAAAATCCTCCAGCACCATGGCCATGGATTCCACCAGGGCGGGATCGCCGGAAAGCTGAAACGGGCCATGTCGCTCTATCTGGCGAATGCCATCGGCTTTAACATTGCCCGCCACAATGCCCGAGAAGGCACAGCGCAGCTGCGCCACCAGTTCGCCATTGGGCAGCGCCGGGTCCAGATTCAGCGCCGCCATGGATTCATGGGTGGGGATGAAGGGAATCTGCATGCTCTCCGGAATCGTCAGAGACCAGTTAAAGGCATAGGACTCATGGGTCTGACGTCGATGGGCAATCACCCGGTTCAGATTCCGCTTGGTTAACTGGGCCACCTGCTCCGGACTGCCGATGACAATCTCGTAGTAATCGGCCGCCTCATCGCCCAGGGCATTGCGCAGAAAACGGTCGATGACAGTGAAGTAGTCCTTGCCACCCTCCGGTGCTGCAAAAATCACCGGCAAGGGGTTATCGCTATTGTCCTCATGCATGGCCAGGCCCAGCAGATAGAGGATCTCCTCCATAGTGCCGGCCCCGCCAGGAAAGACGATAAAACTGTGCCCCAGGCGCACGAAGGCCTCCAGGCGTTTTTCGATATCCGGCAGAATCACCAGCTCATTCACTGTCGGGTTGGGCGATTCCGAGGCGATAATGCCCGGCTCTGTCACCCCCACATAGCGCCCTTCCTGATTCTTCTGTTTGGCGTGACCAATCATGGCGCCCTTCATGGGCCCCTTCATGGCACCAATACCACAGCCGGTGACAATATCGATGCCCCTCAGGCCCAGCTCATAGCCCACCAGCTTGCTGTAGTCATACTCCTCGCGATTGATGGAATGTCCACCCCAGCACACCACCAGGTTAGGCTTGATATTGGCCTTGACGACTTTGGCATTGCGCAGAATGCGAAACACCGCATCGGTGATGCCGGGGCCGGTATCCACATTAAATCCACCCAGGCGGGTAATCTTGTCGCGGGTATAGACAATATCCCTGAGCGCCGCAAACAGATGCTCCTGAATACCCAGAATCATTTTGCCGTCCACAAAGGCCGAGGCCGGGGCGTTGCGAATATGCAGCTTGACACCCCGCGGCTCCTGCTCGATCTCAATGGAAAAATCCTGATAGGCCTGAAGCAGCTCATCGGCATCGTCGGTGTCATTGCCGGTATTGAGTACCGCCAGAGCAGTATCTCGAAATGTCTGAAACACCTGATCCTCGGTGCGCAGGGTGGCCATGATTTCCTGATGGGACAGCAGGTCGAGAGTCCGGGAGGGGCGAACGGTAACTTCTTTGATCTTGTTCATTAACTGGTACTTCCAATAACATCTTTAATTCGGCTGTGGCCTTGCTGGCTCGGGAACACAGTTTACTCCCCATCGCCTGCAATACCATGACTTATCTGCCACTCAGCAGATTTTTACAGGTCAAGCATAACATCGAAGCGTGGGACTTTTCTTACAGTGGCCGTAATTTTTTTGTCAGAACTTCTGTGCTAGCTTGAAAACACGGCTCAAGAAAAGGCTTGCTGGAACTTTCCGTAAAAAACTACAGCCCATAGCCTGCAGCAAAGAGCTGAGCCCATAACAAGAACAACAGAGCGCCCCAGGCGCCGGGTGACTGCCATGAACCCAGCTTCTCCTGCAGTCCTGCTTTACCATTCTGCTTCGGTGGTAGTGGAAAGGGCGCGCCCATCCTTATCCTGCCTGCCCCGTTTGCCGGTGATATTCGCAAGCGTGTCCGTGCCAGCGGCCCTGGGAGATGTGGCTAAGACGGTTATCCCGGTTTCACGATCTATTTCACGCTCTATTGCTCACTCGGTATCTCGCTCAGTTTCTCTCTCTGTTGCTCTTCCAGTTTCTCTTTTGGTTTCTCTTTTGGTTTCTCTTTTGGTTTCTCTACTGAAAGACCAACGCGCTGCGACAAGCGGCGGCGCCATGACACCTAGTTTAAACAGCCTTTACTGGCCAAGCTCTCAATAGGTATCGCCATGCTCCCAGACATCGACATACTCGGCAAAATTCTCAAGCTCCGTGATGAGATTGACACCATCGGCCAGAACCTCGGCAGCAATATCTTCCAGACCCTGAGTGACTACCTGGATGCGGACAGCGATCTGGAAAAGGCAGCCCGGGATCATATCAAGGCGGCTCTTTCGAAGGTGAAAATCACCGACGCCAAACTGAAGTCACTATGGGCCAAACTGGAAGAAGAACTTGAAGACGAGATTCCGGAGAAACTGCGACCACTGCTGAAATCTTTTGCCGAATTCAAGGCCGCCAAACCCGGCAGCGTGGAATGGCCGCTGGACTATAAAAAAGACTTTCCGGCCAACAGCGCCATCAGTGCCAGCTTCTCGGTGTCCTTCAATCACACGGCCCTGCTCAGAGCCTATCCCTCACCGCCGGAGGCTGTCAGCGAGCTGCTGGCCCAGGATCAGGCAGTGCTCTGTGTCAGCAGCAGCACCGACATCAAGGCCAAAGCCCAGGCCGCCGGTGACCTGGAAAACGGCAGCTTCAAATTCAGCAGCAGCGGCGAAGCCAGCATGGCGCTGGAGAACTATTACCGCCATGAACCAGCCGATCTGTTCGGTATGGCAGTACTGGAAAGCCTGGCCACCCAGCCCGCAGCGGCTCTCACCCCCCTGCCCCTGCCTTTCAATGACAACGTGGTAGCCGGGCACTTCATTCCCCATCCCAGCCTGCTGCTGTCCAGCTTCAATCGCCAGGGCAAACTCAGCAGCGCTGCCGAGCTGGGTCTCGCCGCCCCGGCGGCCGTCGCCGGCGGTGTAATCTCCAGTCTGTCACTGGACCTCAGCGCCTCCCTGCAACTGGAAGGCAGCTTCCGCACCCGGCTCTCAAAACTGGACACCCACACAATCAATGTCCAGGTGGAGAGCGTGGACCAACAACAGGCCGAGGCCAGCCTCACCGCCACTATCGGCATCGACATCCAGAAACAGATGGGCAAGGTGCATTCACTGCTCTCGGTGGGTCTGGACAAGGGCAAGGCTCTTGTAGACCGCTTGCAGTTCGATTGGAGCCTGAGCGAGGAATTCGTCAACAGCCTGGGTACAGAGCTGAAAAAGCTGGGCAGCGGTAACGACTGGAACAGCCTGGTGGACTCGCTGTTCTCCGATCAGGCCGCCAAAGACTTCATCAAACAGACCAAACAAGATCTTGATGAACAGATCGATGCCGTGGCCGAAGACGTGAATACCGAGCTGGGCGACTATATTACCGCCATTCTCGAAGACGCCTTCGACGACATTCCCCTTGAGGCCCGCAACAAGATCAACAATCTGGTTCAAGGCAGCGACCCCATCGACACCGCCCACAGCAAAGTGCAGGAACTGCTGACAGCACGTAGCGAAGCCTTTATCGAGGCGCTCAGCAAGGACACCAAGGGCACAGTCGACAAACTCATCGGCCAGCCCAATCTGGCAGTATTCCGCCCCCTGGTGAAACGTCTGGAGAATGTAGACAACAAAGTGGACAAGGTGCGCGAGCGCGTCACCGCCTACCTGCAAAACTATCTCAAGCAATTGCAAAAGCTCGCCAACATCAGCAAGGCTCTGTCGGAAAACGAACTGAAAGTGGCCATCAGCATGATGCGTTCAAAACAGACCACCGACAGCAAGCTGATCGACATGGATTTCAGCCACGCCGCCTGCCAGCAACATGCCGCCGCCATCGACGCCCTGCTCTGCGGCAACCCCGATGCCGTGATCGCCCTGGGCAAGGTCGACGCAGCCGGCATCACCGTCAATGAATGCCAGTTCAAGCACCTGATCAAAACCACACGCCAGAGCGGCCTCAGTGTGGCAGTGCTGGATTTCAAGATGGAGAGCAAATGCCTGCTCACCGAAGAGGTGGTATTCAGTGAAAATCCGGTGACCGGCGTTATCACCGTGGGCACGAAGAACAGCATCAAAAAGAGCAAGGATGTATTCAAGGACAGCCGCTCTATCGAACTGGTAAATATATTCCAGCTTTCCAATGCCAAACAGACCGGCAGCGGCTCCATCGGCGTCACCTTCAATCGCCAGGAAGATGAACTGGACAAGCGGGAACTGGAACGTTTTCTCGCTTCCTTCCAGAAGGCAAGATTGCTGACCGCCGAACAAAGCACCACCGCCATTGCCCGCGCTTTCCAGGGCACCGACACCCTGGTGGAGCAGGCCGAACTAGTGGCCGGCTTACGCTGGGATCAGGCCCAACTGGCCACACTGCTGAGCAAGGACCGGCAGCCCACCTTCAAGGATCTGCTCAGTGAAGTGAGCACCGAGATGGATGCCTTGCAAGTGATCAAACAATCCCATCTCAAACGTCTGGAGCGGGACATCCGCATGGACCTGAAAGTGCGCGGTGTGGAATTCGACGAATCCCGCCCGGGCACGGCTCTGACTTATTTCACCTCCGACCCACTCACCAGTCTGTTCAAACAAATGCAGCAGCGCGATGCCGGCCTGGGTAGCACCTCCGCCTCGGCAGTGAGGAAACTGGCCAAATGGCATGAACTGGCTCTGGACTTGCACCAGGCCCTGGGGCTGATGAGCGAGGTCTATTACTCCGGCGGCGAGCTGGACAAGGCTGAATATCACGAGCTTTCCGAAGACATCAACAACGCCTTCCGCGACTGGATCGAAAGCGCCAGCCTGCTGGAAATGGCCTGGAGCCTGCTGCCCTTCACCGACAACAGCAAGGACGATGAGGTCAAAGCCAGCATGTTGGCTCTGCTGAAGATTCTCAACCGCCTCTCTGCCGGGCCGGACAGCGAACACAGCGCCCTGTCCATCACCATGAGTGTGGGCGAAGGCAACAAGAAGAAAATTACCACCCTTGTCTAACGGAGACTCCAGCATGTTATTTGTAACCAACCGCAGCCCCCGACAATCCGTTCGCTTCAAGAAGAATCGCGACCTGAGTTTTGACCTGCAGAATACCGATGTCTCTCGCTACATCTATTTCTGTAAACGCCATGACAAAGACAAGTATACGGAAATCGGCAGCAAGGACTTCTTCCAGTCCCTGAAAGACGACCTGGATGATGACACGCAATTGCTGCTCTACATCCATGGGTTCAACAACAATATGGAAGAGCAGGTGTTCCGCAATGCCGAGAAACTACAGGCACTGCTGGATAAAGAAGACAAAGACAGAGTCCGGGTGATCCCCCTGATCTGGCCCTGCGATGACGACTCAATCGTTGCCATTGCCGATGACTACTGGGACGATCGCCGCGCCGCTGACGCCAGCGCTAATGGTTTCGCCCGCCTGTTGGGCAAGTTCGATGCCTGGCGCCGGCAACAGGCCCAGCAGCAGGACCCCTGCTATCGCCGCATTAATCTGCTGGCTCACTCCATGGGTAACCGGGTCCTGCGAGGCGCACTCAATGAATGGGCCATCAAGGAATCCGGCGGCCAGATGCCCAGCATCTTTCGCAATGTCTTCATGGCTGCCCCGGATATCAAGAATGAAGCGCTGGAGAAAAACGGCGATGGCCAGTTTATCCCCGACAGCGCCAGAAATGTTTTTGTCTATTACGCCTATGATGATTTCGCCATGCCCGCCAGCAAGGTGGCCAATGTAGGCGAAAAAACCCTCTCAAGGCGACTGGGCATGACTGGCCCGGAAAACCTCGACAAGACTCCGCGCAATGTCTACGAACTGAACTGCTCCAGCTTCAACAACCGCTTCGACCCGCCGGTCGGCCACGGTTATTTTCTGGAAGACGACAAAGGTGTGGTCAGCCCCGTTCTACTGCACATGTTGTATGCCATTCAAAACGGCAGGCCACCCCATAGCGAGCGCAGCATTGAATTGGATACGCCATAATCAACATATCAATACACAGGTGACTGCCATGAACCTGATTTCAAAACAACACTACTGCGGTTTTCCAAGTTACGCATTGATTATTGTCATTGCTATTTTCGTAAACCCGACAACCGCTGCCCAGGAAGAACCTGGTTCTACCTTTCTCGAATCACTCGGCACTCAGGTTGATAACTGGATTGATACGCCTGCAAATTCCATAGAGGAAGCCATTATGGAGGCCAATATCAAGGATTCGATCAATATCAACGACCCAGACTTACATGACTTGCTGAACCAATTTTGGGCCGCCCCCGCTGGTTCAGAGGAAGAATCGAGAATCCTTGTAGACCTGGAAGAAAAACTTGGCCGACAGGTCATGATGCCCCTCATCGATATTTACAGCCCCGCGACGATATTGTCTGAAGCAATGAATGAAGAGGAATATGACCTTGTGGGCGGAGCTGAAGCCCTCCCCCAACACAATGTCGATCTCGTACTCACGGCTCCAGAGTCATTGGAAGCCGGTGAGCAAATAACAGTTCTTGGTGAAATCACAAACCGGGGTTCGGAGCCAATCTGGCTGGTGAACGTGCGTAGCCAACTCACCATCCCAATGGAAATCTGGGGCAATACCAGGCAAAGAGCCCTTCGAATCAATGCATTCTTTACGACAACACCACAGATGAACGAAGCTGTACTAAGGCTGGAAGGTGGAAGCAGCCACTCTCTGGTCTGGTTCATCGAACCAACAGAAATCAGCAATGACAATGAAGCAGACACGCGGCCGACTTCGATTCAGTCACTAATCAGAGCCGAATCTGTCAAGGAAAATGCGGAAAACAACTCCGGCAGAGCATTCAGGTTTCTTACTTCGACCTTCTGGCGGTTTCTCTTTTTTCGGCCCGACAGCTATCCATTAACTGCCAATGTCCATGTCTGGTCTGTTCCACCCGAATACAACTCCTCCGAAGAAGTACAGAATATTGGCGATTCAACCACCGTCACTGCCTCTACAGTACTGGAGATCAGCCCGCCACAGCCCGTGCTTATGGCGGGTGCCATGCTGGGCGGAATCATCTGCTTCTTCCTGCGCTATGTGGACAGGCTGAGAGAGAAGGAGAAAATCAACTTCAAACTTCTCGCATTCGGCCTTCCAAGTGCCATGCTGTTATGCATGATCGGTACTGTGTTGCTTTCAAGGATGGGAAATTCTGATTTTCCTATCAGCATTGATGTGCAGGACTTCTGGGGGGCCATTGCCACCGGCTTTATAATTCAATTACTTGGACTATCTTATTTTCTGGACAAGATTCGGGTGAGTCAAAATGGCGATCCAATTATCCCGCCATCTTCCCCAGACGATAGCCCCCTTACTGAAGAGAGTGAAGAGAGCGAAAAGAACGGGCCAATTACCCCCAAACCAGAACCGGCCACCTGAGCGCCTCGAATTATAGAGGAAAAAGTAGACACCCACACAATCGCCCCCGAGGCCGTCGACATTGGCAAGCAGGAGGACTACCGCTACGCCCACGGCGGTCGGGTGATCTGTTTCAATGATCTCGGCCGGGCCATCGTCGACCCGCAGTTCTGGTACCGCAAGCTGGACACGCTGGTTGTCCCCCTGGACCGGGAACAGATCAAGGACGCCCTCAAACAGACCGCCGGTGATCACGCCATGACCAGCTACGTCGAGCGTAGTCGTGCCTTATTCCGCTTCAGCGAGACGGAGGCCGGGGATGACTAGCAAGGCAGTCAGCCTGGGCACAGCCAACAGGACTACACACTGAACAACAGGGCCAAAGTATGCGTGTAAGACAACTCATCGACTACATGTTCCCCGACGGCACCCGGGCGAATGATCAGCACACCGAACACTACCCCATCTGGCCACCGGACCTGTTTGCCTGCAGCGCCCTGATTGTGGATCGCTCCAGCGCCTATCCCATTGTAATAGTCCCACCAACACAAGCTGGTGGAGGACACCCCATCTAAAAGCTCTGACCATCCTTTCGGCTGCTACAATGGAAAAAACAGCAAATAAAAAGAACCCGGCCAAGCCGGGTTTTTATTGGCTCAACTCCTGTAAAGCCGGGACACAGTGATCCGCAAACAGCTACAAGTTCAAGTAGACTCTCGCTTTTCCTGACTTATCTATGGGAATCAATAGCCTGGCGCACTTTCTTCATACCTTTATGGACTTGAATTCCAATGGCTCTGCCGCATTATCACTGCTGCTTTTCCGGCTCCGAATTACAAACACCATGTGGCTCTCACGGCTGCCGACGACGGTACGCATACGCACGTCTACCTCGTGCACGCCACCTTCCAGGTGCTCGATGCGGCTGCTGAATTCGGCATAATCATCCAACTTGCTGTTCAGATTGGCATCGCAAAACAATTCATCGATGTGCATCTTGCCGACGATCTGCTCGGCGGTGTAACCGAAAATGGCCTCGGCGGGTTTATTCCAGCTCTGTAGCAGGCCCACCTGATCGGTAACCAGAATGACATCCAGGGCGTTGTCGACAATGAACTGCAACTCCTGCTCTGACTGTTTGCGGCGGGCATGCATGTCCGAGATGCGTCGATTGGCATCCTCCAGCTCCAGCACCGTGACCGCCGCCAGCAAGAGCGGAAACAGCATGTTTTCCAGGTAGTACAGCAGATAGAAGAGATCCGATACCTCCATGAAGGGGACGGCCAGACGCAGCCCCAAAAGGGCCAGGGCGGTGGCAACCAGCAGGATCTTGCCGGCGCTCAGGCCCTGACGCAGTTGCCAGGCCTGCCACATCAGCAGCAGACTGAGCAGTGACATCGGGATGGAATAGATCAACCACAGGGCGCGATTATCGGGAAGGCCCTGGATGCCAATCGAAGCCATGACCAGCAGAAACCCGGCGGAAGGCAATAACACTCCAATGTATTGCCTCTTGCGCAGCGGCCCGCCGATACAATAGAGCCCGACCAGAAAAACAGCGGTGGCTGTGTACTGCAACAACAGCGAAACCATCACCAGTGCCAAATCATCCACATAAATCGCCAGATAGGCATTGGGTATCTGCCGGCAAATCTCCAGCACACCGGCTGCCACAAACACCATGAGGTAGGGCTTGTGCTTACCAAGCCAGTTCAGGACCAGCGGCAATAACATGACGCCGTTTAGGACAACGACAAAAAGCTGGGCTATGTACTGATAGGAAAGAGTTGTGGAATCCAAGGATTTAACCTTGTTCTTATTGGCTGGACGCGCCAAATAATCCCACGTGCCTTGTGGAGATTCAAGGCGCCCTGCCCCACATTATCAGGCATGGACAAAGGACAAAAAATACCCCCGAGGGCCAAAGCCCTTGGGGGTATTGTGATCGAGCAGAAAGCCTGGCTTAGCTTTCTTCTTCGGCTTCCTGGAATTCCACGTGGATTTCCAGTTCTACCTCATCACCCACACCGAAGGAGGTGAAGGTATCCATGCCCCATTCGGAGCGCAGGAAGGTGGTGTCGGCGGAGAAGCCCAGTGTGTAACGACGGGTGAGGAAGTTACGGCCACCACCGTGGAAGTTAACGTTCAGGTTCACCGGGTGGGTCTCGCCCATGAAGGTCAGATCGCCGGCGAAGATGAAGGAGTCTTCATCGACGGTTTCCACCAGGGAGGTGGTGCGATAAATGGCTTGCGGGAAGTTCTCCACGTCAAACCAGGAATCACCGCGCAGGTCATCGGCGAACTCGGGGTTGTTCACATCCAGAGAGCTCATGTCGACAATCACTTCCACGGAAGAGTTGGCAACATTCTCGGGATCGAAATCCAGTGAGGCGTCGAAGTCATTGAAGCGACCCAGGTAGGTTGAGAAACCCAGGTGATTCACCTTGAAGGACAGGGAAGCATGATCCGGGTCCAGGGTGTAGGCACCGGAGCGCATTTCGGTGACTTCGGTTTCAAAGTCAGGAGTGATGAGGCGCTCACAGGACATCAGCAGAACTGATGAGGCGGCGATCAGTGAGAACCGACCGAGATTTTTGAACATGTTGTTTTGCATTGAATTTACCTTATCCGGGCCTGGCCCGTTTAACTTTCCGGCGGTGTTACTTCTGTACCGCGTAAACGTCGACTTCCACTTCCACTTCGTTGGGGATAGCCGCGGTGTTTGCCCAGTAGCCCTGGCCAACGCCATACTTCAGCCGCTCGATGGTGACTGCGCTGGTCAGATGAAAACGCACCTGGCCGTCAACCATTTCCACGTCGAACTCGAAGGGGAATTCGATGGGATGGGTCTGGTCACGAATAGTCAGGGTGCCGTCGGCGATGAAAGAATTCATGGACTGCAATTCGCAGTTTTCAGCGCTGAAAGAAGCCGTGGGGAACTGATCCACGTCGAACAGTTCGATGTCCAGCAGATAGTCCAGCACTTCACGGGAATCGACACTGATGTCCGCAATGGGAATGGTGACCTGGAAGTCACAGGAACCCGGACGCATGGGATCGATGTCGAAAGTGGCTTCAACGTTGCGGAATTCACCCTGGTAAGGCGTGCCTTCATAGGAATACTTGAAGATCACCTTGGACTCGCGGGGCTCGAGCTCCCACTCGGCAGCCTGGGCCGCACCAGCGACCATAAACAGCGACGTCAGGGCCGCAGAAAAAATTGAAGTTCGCATACTACATTACTCCTGAATAATGAATTTAAGGCAGCGCCAGAGCAACCAGCTCGGTGGCACCACCACCGCCGCTGACAAACATGGCGATGTACTGCACGCCATCATGCTCGTAAGTCATCGGCTGCCCGGACTGGGTATTGGGCAGATCGATTTCAGCAACAATTTCACCGCTTTGCTTGTCGTAAGCACGGAAGATGGGGCTGGCACCGGGGCCACCGCCGCCTTCACCGGCAAACAACAGGGTCTTGGTCAGAACCAGACCGGCCCGTGTGGGCACACCAGTGCGAGGGATTTCTACGCCTTCCAGGGCGCGGTGATTCTGAATACGCTCGGGGGTATCAGCATTGGCCATCATCCACACATGGTCGCCACTGTTCATGTCGATAGCGGTAATGCGACCGTAGGGCGGCTTGACGATATCCAGACCCTGGACACGGGGAACGCGAACCCCGAAGGACTGGCTGTAGGCCACGTCAGATTCGGGGTCATTGGCAACCGACAGTACTGACAAGGCAGTACGTGAAGGGATATAGATCAGACCAGTTTCCGGGTCCAGAGCTGCACCCTCCCAGTTGGCACCACCGGTAGCAGAAGGCAGGCTCAAGGTGCCTACAGTGCCATCGTCGGCATCGGCCAGTGACGGTGGTGAATACAGGCTTGGCGCCATGCGGAATTCCTGGATCGCTTCCAGGGCCTCGGCACGCAGCTCGGGGGTGAAATCAATCAGATCGTCTTCGGTAAAGCCCTGACGATCAAACGGAGCCGGACGGGTCACATAGGGCTGGGTCGGTGAATACCACTCACCAGGCACGTCACCGGCGGGAACCGGACGCTCTTCGATTGGCCAGACCGGCTCACCGGTATCGGCATCAAAGGTGTAGACCCAGGACTGTTTGGTCACCTGCATCACGACATCACGACCATTGGGCAGAGTAGCGGCAATCGGTGCAGCCGGATTGTCCCAGTCCCAGATATCGTGATGAATCAGTTGATAGTGCCAGATGCGCTCACCGGTCTTCACATCCACAGTGACCAGGGCATTGGCAAACAGGTTGTCACCCGGGCGGTCGCCGCCGTAGCGGTCACCGGTGGCGGACTCAACCGGCAGATAGACATGGCCGCGTTCCGGATCACCGGAAAGCTGGGCCCAGACACCGGCATTACCAGTGAATTCGACACCGGAATCCAGCCAGGTTTCATAACCCACTTCACCGCGCTCGGGAATGGTATGGAAAGTCCACAGATGCTCACCGGTACGGGCGTCATAGCCACGCACGTCGCCAACCACATTGGTCTTGGAGCGAGGGCGCATGCCTACACGGTGGGCAGGACCCACCACAATCACGTCGTTCATCACCAGCGGCGGCATGGAAGAACCGATATCCAGGTCATCATAGCCATCGGCAAAGGCATTACGCAGGCCGACATACATGTCGAC
>JALEHB010000187.1 GCA_022763285.1 Pseudomonadales bacterium
CGCCAGTAATTCCACCAGGCTATCGGTATGGTCCTGGTCATGGTCGCCATGGGTATCGAAGCCGGACAGATTGAGGCTGGCACTGACCGCCAGACCACTGGCAAAGGCAGCCAGGGCGACTTCCGCCTGACCGAAAATGCCATCTGAGACTTCCTCCGGCAGATAGCCCAGCAATGTTTCAAGGCCGGCATCACTGTTGCGGGCATTGGCCAGCACCTCCATTTGCTGCTGACGTTTGGGCAGTGTCTCGGCCAGAAGCAGGCGATCCAGGCGTGCCTGCCGCGCTGTCTGTAGCTGGCTATAGGCAGTGCTGCTGAAAAAACCCAGTGATTGCAGTTCACTGTCGTTGGGGAACTGGCTATTGGGATAGGCCAATTGACTGAAGGTGCTGACCTCGGCGGTTCGCACCGGCGCTACCAGCGAGGCCGTATAGTCATAGCCGCCGTTGGAGATAAAGGCCATGGGCTGATCCGAATACGGTGCTGCGGCCAGTGCGGCAAGCGAGGGATAGCCTTCCTGCAATTGACCACTCCAGACAAAGCGCCGGCCACTGTCATGACCATTGGTCTGGGTATCGATGCCATTGATGATCAGCAAGCGTTTGGCATGCTTGTTGAAAAAATTATCGAAGTCTCCGGCCGAGTCGCTGTCGGGGGGCAGGACTGTCTCGCCATAGGGCGCGTAGATCAGATTGCCGGCACTCTTGATGGCGCTGGCAGAATAGTTATTCACCGGCCCCAGACCATCGGCCCTGGGGGCATTGCCTTTCGGGTCCATCAGGCTGGTTGGATCCCAGCCTCCGGAGGCGCTGACGGTAATTACAAAGCGTTCGGCGATGGCGCCGAAGGCGGGCCTGATCAGGCTGGCAGGCAGGGCGCCCGCCAAAGCCAGAGTCGATATTTTCCTGAAAAACTGACGTCGGTTCATGGCTGTACCTCTTATCGATGTTCTCTCTTGGCAGCGCGTCTCATGGGGAATCCTTCGAGATTCCTATTCGTAAACGAAACGGTAGTCGGACAACAGATAGGCGGTGACCGCCATCCAGGCACGCAGGACATAGTCGGGGTCATCGCTGATGGGCTGGGCCAGCAGCTCGCCGCTTTTGAGATCTCTCGTGCGGCGGCACAGTGGCGGCAAGGCTTCGCTTTCGCTGCTGCCAATGGCGGCCTTGCCGTTGCTCCAGACCTGTTCGAACAGGGCGTAGCTGTTGTTTATTTCCAGCGCATCCAGATCGAGGGATTCGCCCAGCAGGTGCTCATGCAAATGCCGGATATTGTCGCGAATGGCATTCTGATTGCTCGTGCCCAGGGGCTGCATGTCAGCTTGAACCAGTGGAAACAGCAGGCGCTCATCGGCCGGGGCCAGAAAGTCATTGGCCACGGCATAGCAGGCCAGTTCATTGGCCATGCGCTCCTGTACGGCCACCATCAGGCCATTGGGATCCTCCAGTCTTTCGGTGACCACAAAGGAGTCAATGCCACCATAGATCTGGTGATAGTAGTTGCGGTTATCCAGCAGGCGGGCCTGGGAGGGAATGTCTTTGGCGATGAAGTAATAATCCAGTGGCGAGCGCCATTGAAAACCCAGTACTGCCTCGATGCGACGGTGTAATTGCTCGGGAGGCAGCAGGCGGGCGGCACCGGTTTCTTCGTGCACCAGGGCAAAGCCTTCGTCATTGAGCCCGCTGGCTGTCCAGTAGGGGCTGAGGACAATTTCCTTGATCAGGGTTTTCAGGTTTTGATTGTCAGCCACGAAGGCTGCCTTGAGCTCATCCAGATGCACCGATTCTGCGTTGTAGGCATCCCACTGTGCGTCGGTACCAAACTCACCCGGTGGGTCCAGTGGCTCTGTGCCAGTCAGGCCGCGATAGACAATTCTCACCATGGCATCATTAAAGCGGGGATCAGACTCCATCTGCCCGGCCAGCCATTGCAGGGATGTGAACTCCTGATCGGCGGGCCGGTCGATTCCGGCGAAGCCAGCCTGGAACATATCGTCATACCAGGGCAGATTTGGCATATAGAAACCGCGTTGGCTCCAGTTCTCGAAAGAGGAAGCCACCGGATCCAGCAGCTCATGACAGACCACGCAATCATCGTTATCCATGGTGGGTGCCGGGCTGGAAATGTCCACCGCCTCACCATCGGGGCGGGAGCCTTCCAGTGCCAGGATGTCGACATCCAGAAAAAGGTCATAGACCACCCGGGAGCGGGCGCGATTGCGATTGGTGTCGCTGCTGGGATAGCGATTGAGAAATATGAATGAGCTCAGCAGGCCGGCATGGGGTACCTGATACAGACTCAATTGTGCCGGCAACCATTCCTGGGCATCCCACTCATCATTGAAAGCCAGCTCATCGAACACGCCATAGCTTTTAGCGGAGTAGGGATTCACCATGAAATAGTCGGCGGTGAGAATTTCAGTCATGGGCAGTTCATTGCGCACCACGTAATTGATCAATTGCAGGGGCTCGCGGGCAACGCTGTCATTGGTGATTTGCAAAAGGTTGAGAAATTCTGCATCGCGATTGTCTTCGCCCGGATCAAACCAGAAGGCATCGGCAAAGGGGCGCATCAGATTGAGGGCCTCACCGGGGCGGCTGTTGGCCTGCAGATAGCGGTCGGTGAGTATCAGGTCATTGAATATTTCCGCAAGCCGGTCATAAAAGGCCTGCTCGGTCATCATATCGTCGAGAATCTGGCGAAAACCGTCTTCGCCGGCACTGGCGAGCAATTCGATTTCGGCCTCGGTGGGAAGCCGTGACACCAGTTGCAGGCTGGCCTTGCGCAGCGCGTCATCCAGGGGCAGTATCTCCAGTGCCGCCAGGGTCTGAGCAACCATGGGGCTGTCGCCCACCTGAAACACAGTCTGGATATAACTGGCCACATCGCTGGCACATTCCCCGGTACAGTTGCCGCTGGCGCCAAGGGGCATGACGTTTTCAATATAGCTTGTGAGACTGTCGATGTCGGCGCAGTTGGCACAGTTGATCATCGATACCGCCACCGCAGCACCCTGGCCGTCGATGCCGTGACAACTGGCGCACTGGCTGTTGTAGTCTTCCTGTCCCGGCAGGCTGGACTCGATTGCACTGCTGAGCTGAAACAGGTCCCCGGGAATCAGTTGCAATTGCAATTCATAGAACTGGAAATCTGCCTGGGCCAGGGGGATGGCCAACAGTTCGCTGTCCAGATCATAAGTGGCACCAGGACTGTTGCCGGGGTCTGCCGGTACTGCCTCCAGGACACTGAAGGTCAGCTCGATCTCGTCTTCCAGTAACAGTGTGATTTTCAGTGCGCCATAGCCCTGCACATCAATCCGGGGAATGATCAGGGTCTGGCTGTCCGTGTCAAAGACCGGGATGGAACTGCCGGATTGTGCCTGGGCGCTGACAGCCAGACTGCAGAGCCAAAGGCTGAACAGGGTCAGGCGCAGGAAATACCAGAGTCGGTTCATTGTCTTCACTCCTGAAAGCTGTTGGCACAGCCAGTGCGGAATTCATTGCTGTAATCTAGAACGCCCCCGGTGGCCAGGGGTTTACAGTATTGCCGCGCGCGGAGTGGGTTTGCGACCTGGTTCACAGCTCGCGTGAAGTCCGGAGAAGCTGTCTTTCCAGTCAGGCAGGGTCGATCAATTCGAAGCGGGGGAAGCGTTTGCCTTCACGTTCTACGGTTTCGGTGAACATGGCCAGGGGTCTTACCCAAACACCGTGATCGCCATAGAGAGCGCGGTAAACCGCCAGGGGTTCCTGGGTCTCACTGTGGCGGGCGATATGCAACAGCTCATATTCCATGCCCTTGAAATGACGATAGCGGCC
>JALEHB010000188.1 GCA_022763285.1 Pseudomonadales bacterium
CCATTCGCCAGGCTGCCGAGTTCGGTATCGAAGACGCCAGTGGCAAAGTCAACTTCGCCAGTGTCATGGGCAGAGTGCAGGGGGTAATCAAGACCATTGAGCCCCATGATTCGGTAGAGCGTTTCACTTCTCTGGGGGTGGACTGTGTGCAGGGCGAGGCGAAAATCACCTCGCCCTACAGTATCGAAGTCGATGGCAAGGAAATTACCACCCGTTCCATTATTCTGGCTACCGGCGCGCGCCCACTGGTGCCGCCCATCGAAGGGCTCGATGAGGTGGGCTATCTGACATCCGACAGCATCTGGGAATTGCAGGAACTGCCCGGGCGCCTGTTGGTGGTTGGCGGCGGGCCAATCGGTTGCGAACTGGCCCAGGCCTTTTCCAGTCTCGGCAGCGAAGTGACCCAGGTGGATATGGCCGAGCGCATCATGCCAAGGGAAGACCAGGAAGTGTCGGAACTGGTGGCCAGACAATTTGCCGAGCAGGGCATTCGGGTATTGACCAGTCACAAACTGACCCGCTTTGTGCAGCAAGACGGCGAAAAAATCATGGAAGCCGAACATGAAGGCAAAACGGTACGAGTTGCCTTCGATCAGGTCTTGCTGGCCATCGGCCGCAAGGCCAATACCGAGGGCATTGGTCTTGAAGAGTTGGACATGCCGCTGAATGACAACGGCACGGTCAACGTCAATCCCTTCATGCAGACCGCCTATCCCAATATCTATGCCTGCGGCGATGTGGCCGGTCCCTACCAGTTCACCCACATGGCCTCATTCCAGGCGTTCTTTGCCGCTGCCAATGCCATGCTGGGTGGCCTGTGGCGTTTGCGTACCAATTACCGGGTAGTGCCCTGGGCCACCTTTACTGACCCGGAAGTGGCAAGAGTGGGCCTTAGTGAACAGGAAGCCAGGGAAAAAGGCGTCAAGTATGAAATCACCCGCTATGAGCTGGATCATCACGACCGCGCCCTGGCGGACGGAGAAGCGAGAGGTTTCGTCAAAGTGCTGACCGTTCCTGGCAAGGACAGGATTCTGGGGGCCACCATAGTCGGCTCCCATGCCGGCGAGCTGATCGGCGAGTTCGTCTTCGCCATGACCCACAACATGGGCCTGAAAAAAATCGCCGCGGTCACCCACATCTATCCCACCTGGTTGGAGGCCAACAAGTTCAGCGCCAATGCCTGGCGTAGTGCCCGCCTGCCGGAGAAATATTTTCCCTGGATGGAACGCTTCTTTCGCTGGCGGCGCAGCTAGCTAACTTCGTGGGGTGAGGTCGCCGCTTCAATATAGTTCCCGTTTACTTCAAGGAATTCAGTGCTGATAGCTCAAATTCAAGTTACATATTGAGAAACACCATATATTGATGAAATTGCTATATCCTTAATCTATATATAGTGAAGTTTCTCAAGCGCAGCTAGAACTGTGTCGTAATTCCGATTAGAATACAGGCTCTACTAATCTGACTGGGACTCAAAAAGATGTTGAAAACAATGGCATCCGATCCGATTTTAGAGGCCCTTTTCGAACTTCGATTTACATCATCAAATCCTGCGACTTCCTCGATAATCCTCGGGTGCCTTTCTAGCTCTCATTTAGGCGATAGGTATACAAAGACAGAAAGATTAGCTGCTGCCGATATACCCCTTGTAGTTCGTCGATCAGATAAAGCATTCAGCCATCAGCCAGAATTTAGGCTTCGAGCAGAAGACAATTCTTCAATTTCTATTGGGAGCAATTCGCTAAGCATGAATGTGACTGCTCCGTATATTGGAGGCGAAAAATTCCTTGAGTCAATTTATGAAGTTTTAGAAAAACTAATTAGTCTGAAACTCGGTTTGGTGGTAGAGCGTGTTGCATTCAGATACATCAATCTAGTTGAGCCAGATACTGATTATGAAAGCGATTTTGATGCGATAAAATTTCAAGGTAACTTAATGGGATTAGATCTAAAACAACAGGATACATTTTTGCAGGTCAATCTCAAAGAAGACGATATCTATCACGTTATTAAAGTATCAAATCAAACTGAAGCTAGAAACAATCAGACTATGAAAGCGATTACAGGGTTGTTGCTAGATATTGATACATATAGAACTGAGAAGTTAACTGAATTTTGGTCCAATTATAAAAATATCCTAGCAGAACTGAGAGCTTCTGAACGGGAAGTATTTGAGACAATTATGGAACGAAAGGCTCTGGAGCGGTACAAATAATGAATATGGTGGTAACGGGAGCAGATAGCACTGGATCTCCTGTAATTGAAGACGCGAATATAGTCGCTGAAACTAGGCAAAGTTCTGCTAGTCAGCCTGTCATCAGTGCAGAAGACTTCGCCAAAAGTGTAGACATTATCGAAATAGTAAGCGGTGATTATGAGACTGTGGATTCAGGGTTTTACGCTATTACTACAACTGGATTCTGTCAATTCCCCGCATTATTAGAAACTTACACGCTAACCGATTCATTGGCTGTCAACTCGTTCGTCGGGACGAACTATAGTTTAATTACTACATTAAACGATTTTTATAAGTTTGTTTCGCAGACTTATGGGGTGAGTGAGATCACGCTAGATTTCTTTGAAGACCCAGAATCTGATTTAAAAAGTATTGTTGTCACTCCGAATTATGGCGTTGAGTCTCCAGAGCTTGCGATGGCTATAACAGACAGCATTTATAATGCTTTCTTTACCAATAAATCTGCGGAAGTAAGAAGTAAGATTACTCTTTCATTTTAAAATTAGACAATGCCAACTACACCGAACGAAGTGCTCGAACTGGCAATCGGTATCAATAACAATCAACCACTGGGGTATGTTGAGGCAAGCTATCGTGCGGGAATTGGGCGGGCTTATTACGCTGCATTTTGTGCTGCCCGTGATAGAGCGAATAAGGCATTCAGCAATTCAGATGTTCACAGCCAAGTAGCAAATCATTATTCAGCATCTGGAAAGGGAAGTGATCAGCTAATCGGAAACAAATTGAAGGATCTACGATATAAACGCAAAATCAGCGATTATGAGTTGCGAAAAGATATTGCAAAGAAGGACCTCGTGTCAGCAATCACGTTATCAAAATCTATTATGACGCTTCTTCCATAGCGTTAAATTGAGTAAGTACCCCCATCACCGGCTCACTCTATAGTCAGCTGAATAGCGAATTTGTTTTCGTTATGGTGCTATACAAATATCTTAGACAATACACTGTCAATATAAGGTGAGGAGTGTGGTTGTCCTCAAAACTATCCCCTTGCTATGCGTCGATTTAACACTAGCTGCACGGCCAACAGCCAACTGATTAATGCTATATCGCAATAGCTAACAGATCAGGCTGTCTGGGGCTGGTAGCGGAAGGCCATGTACAGACAGGTGGCAAACAGGAGCACGAAGGCCACCATGGACATCTCCGGAATGGACAGGCCCAGAAAGCGGAATTGCACTTCAGCGCAGTTACCATCGCCCTTGAGCAGGAAATTCAGGGTTTCGATGAAGGGAAAATTTTCGTAGATATAGCTCAGACCCGGGCCACAGGCGGGTACCTGATCCTCCGGCAGATGCTGCAGCCAGATCTGGCGACCGGCAAAATAGCTGCCGACGACCGGCATGGCTGCCGCCACCAGGGCATAGATTTTCTGGCCCTTCACCGACGCAGGATTATGAATCGCCGCCGCCAGGCAGGTCAGACCACAGAGAATGACAAAAACCCGCTGGGTGATGCACAGGCCACAGGGGGACAGCAGCATCACATGTTCCATGTACAAGACGATACCGATAGTAATCACACAGACCAGAAACACGGCCAGATTGATTACGCGATTGCCAGGTATTGTCATTGCCATGGGGCTCTCCAGTTAAGACCTGTGTCAGGCCGTTAAGTCATTGTCTTGCCGGCTCACTGCGAAGCAGTTCGGCCAGGCAGGCGCGGTATTATAGCGGCAATCGCCGGTGAGGTTTCAAGGGCGGCTGCCGCGGCTCAGCGGTCGTTCCACTGCCTGAGGAACTCATCGAAACTGATTTCGTCCGCGGCCTCTATCAGCCGCTGTTTTTCCAGTGACTCCCGGCCCGCGGTTTCCAGCCTGGCCAGGGTCGTCTGGTCCAGGCCATTATTGGCCAGCAATTGCTGATGCTGGCGGGACTTGTCCATGGCCAATTCAAAGAAGCTCATACTGTTTTCTTTCATTTCCCTCAGCATGCGGCCAGAAGGAGTCAGGTCCGGATTGGCCAGCTTGGCCTGCTGGGCCTTCAGTGCTGCGCCATAGGCGCCATCGCCCTTGTCGGCATCCAGAAGGGCGGCAGTGTGTTCCAGATCTGTCAGTAATTCACCGGCCCAGTCCTGTAATGTGCGCGGCTGGTCAGCTTCCTTCAGTTGCAGTTCAAGGTCGCGACCCTGTTCCACCACCTTGCCAATATTGCTGGCTACCTCGAAGAATTCACGCTGGTCACAGACCGGACTTTCGGCCAGCAGGCAGTGCAACAGGAAGGTATCAAGAAAGCGAATCTGCTCGGCATCGATGCCCAGCGGCAGATAGGGGTTCAGATCCAGAGCCCTGACTTCGATGTATTCGATGCCGCTGCTGCGCAGTGCATCCAGTGGTCGCTGGCCGGACTTGAGGCTGGGTTTGGGGCGAATGGTACTGTAGAACTCGTTTTCCAGTTGCAAAAGGTTGGTGTTGATCTGCTGATACTCACCATCTTTTTTCTGTCCCAGTTTTTCGTATTCGGCATAGGGAGTATGAATGGCCTCGTGCAGGCATTCGATATAGGTGTCCAGTTCGTTATAACAAACGAAAAGGGAATCCTGGGCCTCGCTCTTGTAGCCAAGATTGCCCATGCGCAGGCAGGTGGCATTGGGCAGATAGAGACTGCTTTCATCAAAGTCCTCAAGGGCGTGCTGGCGGCCCCGGGCAAAGCATTTGCAGGCCGCCGGGGAGGCGCCGAAGAGGAAGATCAGCAGCCAGGAATAGCGGTGGAAATTACGAATCAGATGCAGATAGCTGTCGGTTCGAAATTGCTGCAGGGAACCGGCGTGACCCTTGAGTTGCTGGAACTCCGGCCAGAACGTTTCCGGCATGGAGAAATTGTAGTGAATGCCGGAAATCACTTGCATCAGGCTGCCATAGCGCAGGGTCAGACCCCGGCGATACAGGTTCTTCATGCGGCCGATATTGGAGCTGCCATAGCGGGCAATGGGAATGGATTCTTCCTCCAGCGGGCAGGGCATGCTGGCCATCCATAGCAGTTCATCGTCTTCCAGATGCTGCAGGGTAAAGCGGTGAATCTCTTCCAGTTCCGTAAGGCAGCTGTCGATGTCTTCATGCACCGGGGTGATGAATTCCAGCAAGGCCTCGGAAAAATCGGTAGTGATATAGGGATTGGTGAGGGCCGAACCCAGGGCTTGCGGATGGCTGGCCTGGGATATCTTGCCGGCGCCGGTAACCCGCAGGCTCTCTTTTTCGATGCCCCGGTGAATTCTGCCCCAATGGCGCGGGAACTCCGTTAATTGATAGCGCTGCAGGCAATCACTGTATTGCTTGGTCAAAGTCACTCCCTGCCTGGGGGCTCGCCTTGTTATTTAAAGGTAGCGCGGGCGCCACGGGGCTGCATTATGGCAAATATGCCCAGCCATGGCGACCAGCACTGGCGCGGCATACTCACTCTTCCCCCTGCTTGAAGCGATGAATCTGGCGGCGCTGTTTCTTGGTGGGGCGCCCCGGCGTGGGCCAGTGTTTGGGCTGGGCCTTGCGCATCTCGGCCAGGCGCTGGCGCTGCTCGATGCTGGCTTCGGTTTCACTGTAGAGTTGCTGGGCCTCGGGTGCTCCCCGGCGCTGGTCGGACAGGGCCAGCACCTGGACGGTTTTTTCGTCATGGCCCTGGCGCAGGCGAATTTCGCAGCCCACTTCAATTTCCTTGCCGGGTTTGACGCGATTGCCATCCACCTGCACCTTGCCACCCTCGATGGCCTGTTTGGCGATGGCGCGGGTCTTGTAGAAGCGGGCGGCCCAGAGCCATTTGTCGATTCGCAGGCGCAGCATGGCCGGACTTTCAGCTTTACTCATTACTTGTCCAGCCTGGCCAGTTCCGAGGGCATGATGTGGCGGAAGTCCTCGATCTGGGGGAAGTCTTCCGCCTCCAGCCCGGGCCGCTTGCTGTCCGGTTGCTTGATGGCATACAGGTGGCGGATACCCTCGCGCTGGGCCTGACGCAGTACCGGCAGTGAGTCATCGAACAGTATCGTGCGCTCGGGATCATAGGGCGCCTGTTGTTTCAGCATTTCCCAAAACCCGTGATGCTCCTTGGCCCGTTTCAGCTCATGGGAAGAGATACGCTCGTGGAAATAATCAGCGATGCCGCTGTGTTCCATCTTGATGGCCAGGCTGGCGGGATGGGCATTGGTGATCAACAGCAGCCTTTTATTATGCAGATGCAATTCCTGCAGCAATTGTTCCACATTGGGGCGAATACAGATCTTGTGGGTGATGGTGGCCTTGAGGCCCTTGATGTCCAGCTTCAGCTCCTCTTCCCAGTAGTCCAGGCAATACCAGTCCAGCCGGCCCTTTGCCTCGGCATTCTTGCGCATCACCAGTTCCAGGGCGGCCTGCTCTTCCAGGCCATGGGTCTGGCTATACATCTGGGGCACCAGGGTCTGCCAGAAGTAATTGTCGAAATGCAGATCCAGCAAGGTGCCGTCCATGTCGAACATGATGGTGTCTATTTCAGTCCAGGGAATCATGCTGTTTACTCTGCTGTTATCTGTCTGGTCATTGTCACTGGCTAACTCCACTTCTTTCGGCTCGACTTTGTCCGGCCTCACCCAAATCGGGCTTGGCTTGTGGCCGTTGCTGGGGCACACTGCCGGACTCTGTGGTCAGGGGACCGGCCTTGTGGTGATTAGCTTACTGAAGCTGGCGAGCGATTGAAACGGGCGCTGGCCACCAAGGCGAAGGCAGTGAAGAGCAAGGCGGTAAAGAGGAAGGTAGTGTGAACAGCGAGCAGCACGGTAAACAAGCGGACGCACAGCTTGAAATGATGCAGACCATCGCCCGGGAAGCCGGGCGGGAAATCCTGGATGTTTATAACAAGCAGAACCAGCCGGATGTCACCCTCAAGGCTGATAATTCGCCACTGACCGACGCCGATCGCCGGGCCCATGAAACCATTGTCGCCCGCTTGCAGGAGTTCGATCCTGACACACCGGTGCTCTCGGAAGAGTCCGAGGCTATCAGCACCGAACAGCGCCTTTCCTGGCGTCGCTACTGGCTGGTGGACCCTCTGGACGGCACCAAGGAATTTGTTAAACGCAATGGCGAATTCACGGTCAATATTGCCCTGGTAGACAATGGCGTGGCGGTGGCGGGCGTAGTCCATGTGCCGGTCAGTGGTGACAGTTATCTGGGCAAACAGGGCCTGGGTGCCTGGAAGCAGTCTGCCGACGGCGAGCTGCAAGCCATCCGCAGCGACAATCTGGACAGCAGCCGACCGGTGCGAGTGGTGGCCAGCCGCAGTCATCGGGGTGAATTGCTGGACAGTCTGATTGACTTGCTGGAAAACAAATTCGGTGCCGTGGAGGTGGTAAGCATGGGCAGTTCCCTGAAAATCTGCCTGCTGGCCGAGGGGAAAGCCGATCTTTATCCACGTCTGGCCCCCACCAGCGAGTGGGATACTGCCGCGGCCCATGCGGTATTGCTGGCAGCCGGAGGCGAAATCACTGACACCGATTTCAAGGCACTGCATTACAATCAGAAAGCGGACATCCTCAATCCCCATTTTCTGGGCCTGGCCGATCCCAGCTATCCCTGGTCCGACCTTCTGAGTCCGCTGTTCACCTGAGCCTGCCTGCCGCCAGAGCGGCCATTTCTGGACTTGCCCAGATAAAAGGGTTAGCGTTTTGCCAATTCCGCGAAGTGCCCAGGAGTCTACTCATGCGCGTTCTAGTATTGCTGCCCATCGTTTTGCTGGCAGCCTGTGACAACCAGTCTTCCAATCAATCTGCCGGCCCCGCCGAGGCCCCGAATAATGCCGTAGAGCAGGCGCCGGTCGAAGCCCCGGAACCCACCCAGGATGAAGAGACCGCCAATCTCACTGCCTGGCTGGATGAGCAGTATGAGCAGCAACTGGCATTCAGTCCCCAGACCCGCACCACTCTGGGGGACAAGACCGATTACGGAGAACTGGATGATCAGTCCCTGGCGGCCCTGGATGAAGAACTGGAGTGGCTGCAAAGCAGTGTCGCCAGTATGCGCGAGCAATTCGAATACGATCGCCTCACCGAAGATGGCAAGTTGTCCTGGGATATGTGGTTGTACACCCTGGAACAGGCCGAAGCGGCGCTGCCCTGGCGCGAGCATGCCTATATCTTTGGTCGTGGTGGACCCCATGCCTCCCTGCCCACTTTCATGATTACCTACCATGGGGTAGAGACCGAACAGGACCTGGCGGATTATGTGTCCCGTTTGCGGCAGATGGATGATGTGCTCTATCAGTTACTGGACCGGGCGCAACAATCCGCTGCCGACGGGATTCGCCAGCCGGGCTTTGCCTATGGTTTTGCCCTGGAGGAAATCAATAGAGTCACTTCCGGAGTTCCGTTTAACAGCAATGACGGCACACCGAACTCTCCCCTGTGGGCAGATTTTCAGGGCAAGGCCGAAGCGCTGGTGGAGGCCGGGGAACTGACTGATGAGCAGTTGCAGGGCTATCTGGGCGAGGCCCGGGAGGTGTTGGCGGGCGAAGTGATGAATGCCTATCAGGCAGTGCGTCAGTGGCTGGAACAAGATCAGCAGTTTGCCGATGAGCAGTCACGCGGCGTCTGGGCCTTGCCGATGGGTGATGTTTATTATGAGCACCGTCTGAGTCGCATGACTACCTTGCCGCTGACCGCCGATGAAATTCATGACATTGGTCTGGCGGAGGTAGAACGCCTGTTGGGCGAGATGGAGGCGGTCAAACAACAGACCGGTTTCACTGGCAGTCTGCAGGAATTCTTCGTTTTTATCCGCGAGGACGAGCAGTTCTATTACCCCAACACCGAACAGGGGCGCCAGGACTACCTCGATATCAACAACCAGTATCTCGACAATATCAATGTACAGCTGCCGCAGTTCTTCGGGCGCTTGCCCCAGGCACCGCTGGTAGTGCGCCGGGTTGAGGCCTTCCGTGAACAGGATGGCGCGGCCCAACATTATTTTCCAGGCTCTCCGGACGGTTCCAGGCCCGGCATTTTCTATTCCCATATGTCCGATATGTCTTCCCTGGCCAAATGGCAGATCGAGAATATTGCCTACCATGAAGGCAATCCCGGTCATCATATGCAGATTTCCATCCAGCAGGAGCTGACCGATATTCCCCGTTTCAGAACCCAGTATTTCACCACCGCCTATGTGGAAGGCTGGGGTCTCTATTCTGAATGGCTGGCTCTGGAAATGGGCGGTTATGAAGACCCCTATTCAAACTTCGGGCGTCTGACCGGTGAGATGTGGCGTGCGATACGCCTGGTGGTGGACACCGGCATTCATGCCAAGCAGTGGACCGAAGAACAGGCAGTTGACTACTTCCTGCAAAATTCACCCATCCCCGAGTCGGCGGTGCGTTCGGAAGTACAACGCTATTTCGCCAATCCGGGGCAGGCTACTGCCTACAAGATCGGCATGATGAATATTCAACAGGCGCGGGCCCGGGCGGAAGAGCGCATGGGAAGCGAATTCGACATTCGTGGCTTCCATGATGTGATCCTGGGGGCGGGTGGTGTTCCCATGCCCATGATGCAAGAGCGGGTCGACCGCTGGATCGAAGAAAGTCTGTCTGCAGAGGATTAAATTGAAGATGAAAAACAACAACAAGGTTTCGCTGTTCCTGTCCTTGCTCTGTCTGCTGCCGCTGGCAGTTCAGGGTCAGTCCCTCGAATTCGCCTCAGCGTCCAGTGTCGGACTTTCCGATGAGGGCCTGGATGCAGTAACACAACGATTGCAGCAGCATGTGGACGAAGGGGATATCGCCGGGGTGGTGGCGGCCGTGGCCCGTGATGGCAAGGTAGTCTATTTCGAGGCCCTGGGTCTGATGGATATCGAACAGCGCAAACCCATGCGGGAAGATGCCTTGTTCCGCATCTATTCCATGGCGCGGGAAATCACCAGTGTCGCCGTTTTGCAGCTTTATCAAGAGGGTGCCTTCCAGCTTGACGATCCCATCAAGATGTATCTGCCGGAGTTTGAGGAGCAGAGGGTTCTGGTGGACCCCAATGCCGATGGCGACGGGGGATGGCCGGTACGGGAACGCAATGGTGATATCACCGTAGCCCAGCTATTGACCCATACTTCTGGCCTGGGCAGCCGCAATTCACGGCTTTATCGCGAGAACAATGTAAGGGATCGCAATATTACTCTGGACCAGATGGTCTCCAACGCAGCACGTGTCCCACTTTTTTACGATCCTGGCACACAGTTTAATTACGGCATTCATGCCACTATTCTGGGTAAATTGATCGAGGTCTGGTCCGGTCGGCCTTTTGAGGAATATCTGGCCGAGGAACTGTTTCGGCCCCTGGCCATGAACAGCACCATGTTCTGGGCCGAAGGCGAGGATGCAGAGCGTCTGGCCAGTCTTTACCGGCCCACCGACGGGCGCCTGCTGCCCTACCAGATTGAATCGGTGCCCTGGACCATGCGTCCGCGCCTGATCGAAGGCGGCGTGGGTTTGTTGTCCTCGGTGATGGACTTCATGCACTTTTCCCAGATGGTTCTTAATCGCGGCAGCCTGTTTGGCAATCAGATCCTCTCGCCGGAAGTGGCGGATCTGATGTATGAGAACGCAGTCCCCGATCAGGCCATGCCCATTGGTGAGCGCGGCTACTGGCAAGGTTCCGGCTGGACCCTGGGCGGTTTCAATCTGGTCATGGACCCCGACACCTACAGCTATCCCGTATCAGAGGGCACCATCTGGTGGGACGGCTCGGCGGGCACCCGCTATTTCATTGACCCACAGCAGGACATGATCATGGTCATCATGGCCCAGGTCTCACCCTCCAGCGGCGGTGGCTTCCGCGAAAATTTCAAGACCCTGGTGGATGCAGCAATTGTGGAGCGCCGCTAATTAACGCAGTTTTAAAATGTAACTTAATCCGGGGAAAGGGCGTCTAAGCAGGAAGAACTCGAAGCTACATTAAAATCAGAACTTACAGGATGGTGATCCCATGGCCATGGATCGCGTCATAGAAAAGCCCAAAAGACCCGCCTGGCAATTCGCCCTGTTTGCCCTGCTGCTGCTGGCGGGTCTGTGGCTGGTCTACCGTCTGTTGGCGGATGCCTCTATTCGCAGCTACCGGGTGCCCCAGGAGCAGTTGATTATTTCCACTGTGGAATACGGGGCATTCGAGGACCTGATTCCAATCCGCGGCACTATTCAGCCCTTCAACA
>JALEHB010000189.1 GCA_022763285.1 Pseudomonadales bacterium
AGCCGGTGATTTTGGCGTTCGTCAGATTTTTATTCAGGAGAATCAAGAATGAGCTTCAGGAATCTGTTGCTCGTGTTAACTCTTTTCAGCATGAGTCTATGGGTCAATGCTCAAGAAGCCTTGACCGGTACTATTAGTTTGCGTGATGCATTTGAAGCAGTCATGCAGTCCAATCCACGCCTGCGCAGTTTCCAGTTTCGGGAAGAGGCACTGCTGGGGCAACGGGAATCGGCAAATCTCAATCCACCACTCCGCGCGAATGGTGGTATTGAAGAGTTTCTGGGGACCGGAAACCTGCAGGATTTTTCAGCTACCGAGCTCAATATTGGCCTGTCACAGGTCATCGAACTCGGCGGCAAGCGCCAGGCACGGCTGGGCGTGGCCAATCGCCGCATTGACCTGCTCGCAGCGGAACAGCGCGTTGTTGAACTGGACTTGCTGGGTGAGACAACCCAGCGATTTGTTGATGTAGTGGCAGCTCAGGAGTTACTTGAATTACAAAGGCGCGCTACTGAAATTGCCAACCAGACGATCGAATTACTGGAACCTCTTGTTGCAGCAGGGCGATCTCCACAACTGGAACAGGATCGGGCTGAAGCAGCAAGAATAAGAGCCGAGGCCGCTCAAGCCATGGCTGTGGCTATGCTGGACAGCGCCCGCATCCGTTTGTCGGCAATGTGGGCCATCAGCGAGCCACAGTTCGATACAGTGGACGCCAATCTGCTTGCGGTCGGTGCTGCCGGGTCATTGCAAACCTTACTGTCGAATCTGGATTCCAATCCGGACATTGCGATCTATGCCAGTGAAGAGCGCTTGCATGAAGCTGAATTGCGACAGGCCAACACAATGCAACAGAGCAATATTGAATGGTCTGCCGGGGTTCGCCATCTTCGGGAACTAAATGATACGGCATTCACTGTTGGTGTCAGCATGCCGTTGTTCGCCGAATCGCGGGCGCAAGGGCAAATTCGTGAAGCTCGCGCCAGGCTCCAGGAAGTGGAAGCGCGGCGTGCTGTGACTCTGAATCGGCTCACCGGTGAAATTACTTCGCTTTATCAGCGTCTCAATCAAACCATTTCCGAAGTCAATCTGCTCCAGGATGAAGTCCTGCCACGGCTTGAATCAGTTCAGGAACAGTCTCGAGACGCCTATGAAAATGGCACTTACAGCTATCTTGAACTTATCTCCGCACAACAGGAATACCTGGATGCGGAACTGGCGTTGATCAACAGCGCCACCACAGCACATAAATTAAGAGCAGAAATAGAACGGCTCAGTGGTGAGCCATTGCTTGCCCGCTAATTCGGAGATCATCATGAATCCAATACATCAAACACAAAGCTTATTCAGATTGTTAAAGCTGCTCACTATTACCTCATTCTTTGCGGGACTTGCGTTCTCAGCGTTTGCTGCAGAAGACGAACATCAAGAAGGAGAGCATGAGGAAGAAGAACACACCGAGTTTGCTGAAATTTCTGCAGCCATGGCTGCAGAACAAGGTATTCGTTCCACCACTGTGAGCAGTGGCGAACTCGAGTTGACACTGCAACTCTTCGGCAGAACCACGCCCGACCCGCAGCTGGTCAGCCACGTGACTGCACGTTATCCAGGAATGATACGAGAAATTGTGCCTGAGCTGGGTGGTACCGTAGAAGCCGGTGAAGTTATTGCCACTATCGAGGCCAATAGCAGTTTGCAGACCTATCAGATCCGCGCTCCGATCAGCGGCACAGTAGTCGACAAACATGCCAATCCGGGCGAGCAGGCCATGGAACAGACTCTGATGACGATTGCCAATTACGAAAGGCTCTGGGTTGATTTTACTGTTTTCCCCGGAGACACACAGCATGTCAAAGCTGGCTTGAATGTCAATGTAACTATGGACCACCTTTCCGCGGACGGAAGAATCAGCTATCTGAATCCCAGTCAATCCAATTCCCCAACACTGATAGCACGGGTTCCACTGGACAACCCTCAGGGACTCTGGTCGCCGGGCTTGCTTGTTGAGGGTCAAGTGGTAACGGAGCAGGCCAGTGTTGATCTGCTTGTGGACAACAATGCCATTCAGCTTTTTGAAGGCGGCCAGGTGGTGTTCGTGCAGGAAGGCGACCGCTACTATCCACGCCCCCTGGTTTTGGGAAGAAGCGATGGCAGATTTACCGAAGTGCTGGATGGCCTGTCGGCAGGTGAAAGCTATGTTGTAGAAAACAGCTACCTGATCAAAGCCGATCTGGAAAAAGAAGGCGTGGAGCACGACCACTAGGAGATTGGATCATGTTAGACAGAATCATAAATCGGGCGATCCGGGATCGCTGGGTCGTTCTGAGCGCGGTACTCGCTGTCTGTGCTTACGGTATCTGGAATTATCAAAACCTGCCAATAGACGCAGTGCCGGACATTACCAATGTTCAGGTGCAAATCAATACTGAGGCACCCGGTTATTCGCCGTTGGAGTCTGAACAGCGAGTGACATTCCCCATTGAGACGGCCTTGTCCGGACTTCCCCAACTGTCCTATACCCGTTCGCTCTCTGCCTATGGACTGTCCCAGGTGACAGTGGTTTTCGAGGAAGGCACGGACATCTATTTTGCCCGCAATCTCGTCAACGAGCGGCTGGGCCCGATCAAGAGCCAGTTGCCGCCAGGCCTTGAACCGCAGATGGGCCCTATCTCGACAGGATTGGGTGAGATTTTCATGTATGTGGTGCGAGCCGAAGAAGGCGCTCGTCAGCCGAATGGCGAACCCTATGACCTGTTCGCTCTTCGTGAAATTCAGGACTGGATCGTCAAGCGCCAGCTAATCCTGGTAGATGGCGTCACCGAAGTGAATACCAGTGGTGGCTATGAGAAGCAGTTTCATGTCACGCCCGACCCCGCCAAGCTATTGCGCTGGGACCTGTCAATGCAGGATGTTGTCAACGCATTGTGGAGCAACAACGCCAATACCGGTGCCGGTTACATAGAACGGATTGGCCAGCAGCTCCTGGTGCGCTCGCCTGCTCAATTACAAAACCTCGATGAAATAAGTAATGTCATGATCGGCAATCGCCGCGGCAT
>JALEHB010000190.1 GCA_022763285.1 Pseudomonadales bacterium
CCGCCACCTTCGTCTTCATGTTCATCATCTTCGGTTCCTTTCTCCTGCGCTCCGGTGCGGGGGATTTCATTGTCCGTCTGGCCCAGTGTCTGGCCGGACGATTCACGGGCGGTGCGGGCCTGGTGGCCGTGGTTGGCTCCGGGTTGATGGGTTCGGTCTCCGGCTCAGCCGTGGCCAACACAGTTTCCACCGGTGTCATCACCATTCCCATGATGAAAAAATCAGGCTTCGAAGGCCGCTTTTCTGCCGGTGTCGTGGCCGCTTCTTCCACCGGTGGCGCCCTCATGCCTCCGGTAATGGGGGCAGGTGCCTTTGTTTTGGCCAGTTACACCCAGATCTCCTATCTCACCATTATCGCCGCCTCTGCCCTGCCGGCCATTCTGTATTTCCTCACCGTCTCCTACTTCGTGCGCATTGAAGCAAAGCGCCTGGGCCTCAAGCCCAGCCAGGTGGAAGATACCGAAAAGGTTTCCGATGTGGTCAAACAAGGCTGGCATTTCATCATCCCCATGGTGGTGCTGGTGGCCTTTCTGGTGGCTGGACGCACCCCGACCACCTCGGCCGCCTTCGCCATTCTCAGTGTCATCGGCGCCTCCTGGCTATCGAAGAATCCCATGTACCCCAGGGACATCTTCGATGCCGTAGTGGAGGGAGTACAGACCATGGTCTCCACGGCCCTGCTGCTGGTGGCGGTAGGCATTATCATTAATGTCGTGACCACCACCGGGGTTGGCAATGCCTTTTCCCTGATGATCGTGGAGTGGGCCAATGGCAGCCTGCTGATCACGTTGATCCTGGTGGCCCTGGCCTCACTGGTGCTGGGCATGGGCCTGCCGGTGACAGCCTCCTATATCGTGCTGGCAACCCTGTCGGCTCCCCTGATTTTCGATCTGGTGAGCCAGTCTGCCCTCTTGCAGGCTATTCAGGCCGCCACGGCCGATGGCAGTTTGCCCCAGAATGTCTCTGCCGCCCTGAGCCTGTTCGAAGGCGGCACCGCTGCTGCTCTGGAACAAATGCCGCTGGCCATGAAGCAACTCATTCGCCAGGAAATGCTGGACCCACAATTGTTGACCGGGATGCTGCTCAGTGCCCATCTGGTCATTTTCTGGCTGAGCCAGGACAGCAATGTCACTCCGCCGGTTTGTCTTGCCTCTTTCGCAGCCGCCGGTATTGCCGGCACCCGCCCCATGGCAACCGGACTCACCAGCTGGAAAGTGGCCAAGGGCCTGTACCTGGTGCCGGTGCTGTTTGCCTATTCACCCCTGATATCCGGCACCTGGCCCGAACGTATTGAAGTGTTTATCTGGTCCTGTATGGGGCTTTATGCCCTGGCGGGATTGTTGCAGTGGCATCTGGACACACGCATCAATCTGCCCATTGCCGGCGGCCTGATTCTGTCCGCAGCGCTGTTGATGTGGACTCCCTTTCCCATCGCCTACCATATTGCCGGGGCTGCCATTCTGTTTGGCATCATCTTCTACCAACGCCGGCAAGTGGCTGACAGGGCCATGGCCGCCAACTGATCCGGATTCAGTCATCGACGTACTGAATAACTGGCCCTACACTGTCATGAAAGCACTGGAATTGTGATGCTGTCTTCACTGTTTTTTCTGATAATCGGTTTTATTCTGCTGGGTGCCGGAGCCGAGTTACTGGTCGGTGGCAGCAGTCGCCTGGCTCTGCGTCTGGGAGTTACGCCGCTGGTGGTGGGCCTGACTATCGTCGCCTTTGGCACCAGTGCGCCGGAACTGGCGGTCAGTATCGACTCCACACTCAGTGGCCTGGGCGCCTTGGCCCTGGGCAATGTGATCGGTTCCAATATTGCCAACATCGGCCTGATCCTTGGTGTCACCGCCCTGATCCAGCCAATTCACATCGAACTGGAACTGGTACGCAAGCAGATCCCCATCGTCATCGCCTGCTCGGTGATGCTGGGCCTGCTCTTGCTTGATGGCAGCCTGTCCCGACTGGACGGCATCCTGCTGGTGGCTGGCCTGGCAGCCTATCTGTTTCTCAACTACCGCCAGGGCAAAAACGAATTGCCGGCTGAGTCCGCGATTCCCCTGCCGGAGGTCGTGGCACCCAGGAAGCCGGGCAGCACCTGGCTGAATATTCTGTTCATCATCGCCGGCCTGGCCCTGCTGGTGTTCGGGAGTCACATGTTTGTGGAGCAGGCTGTCAGTATCGCCCGACTGATGGGCATCAGCGAGGCCATTATCGGGCTCACTCTGGTGGCAATTGGCACCAGCATTCCCGAATTGGCCACTTCGGTACTGGCGGCTTTTCGCCGCCAGAGCGACATCGCCATCGGCAATGTGGTCGGATCCAATACCTTCAATATTCTTTGTGTGCTGGGACTGACTTCGCTGGTGGGAAGCATTTCCGGGGAACAGTTTTCACTGCTGGATTTTGGCACCATGCTGGTATTTGCCTGTGTTCTGCTGCCCCTGGCCCGCAGCAGCTTTACCCTGACCCGCAGCGAAGGCGCCATACTGCTGATTGCCTACGCCGCCTATATCGGCTACATCGCCACCCAGGGCTGAGCCTGGCGCCGATCAGTTCTGCAGGCGCAGATCTTCCACTGCCTGATTGTGGCTCATGTAATTGTTGCCGGTGAGGGTTTTGAAAAAACCGGTTTTGCCCAGCTTGTCCATGATAGGCCCCTTGATTTC
>JALEHB010000191.1 GCA_022763285.1 Pseudomonadales bacterium
CCCGCCAGAAAGTCGGCCATTTTGATGGCAGATGAGTTCCGTGTCAAATGTTCATGACTAAAAACTGCAGCGGTGGCCACTTCACAGGCCGGGGTCAGCACCAGATACCAGGCGGGCGGCAGGGAAACCGGTTCCAGTTGCTCGCCAATGCCTTCGGCCCAGGCCGACTGGCCGAACACAAACAACGGCACATCGGCGCCCAGCTCGCGACCGATGCTCATCAACTCATTGGCCGGCAGATTCAACTCCCAGAGTTTGTTCAGTGCCCGCAGGGTGATGCCGGCATCGGCACTGCCGCCCCCCAGACCACCGCCCATGGGGATATGCTTCTCTATCGTGATAGCTACGCCACGGGGCTCGGGGCAGATTGCCTGCAGTCGCGTGGCAGCCTGCAAAATCAGATTACCTTCCAGGGGAATGTCCCTGATGCTGGAGGCAGGGTCCACATGCAGGGACAGGGTCGGCTCCTCACTGACATCGAATTGTAGCCAGTCGCCAAAATCCAGTAGCTGAAACAGGGTCTGCAAGTCATGGTAGCCGTCAGGCCGACGCCCGAGGATATGCAGGAACAGATTCAGTTTGGCCGGGGCCAGCAGGCGAGGGGTTGGCATGATCACTGGGTCCTGGCGGCTTCAGTCGAGAGTCCACTCGAGGCCGACAAAACGCAGGCGCACCTCATCATTGAGGCGAAACACCTCCACCCGCCGGGGCAGGGCCACTTCGCCATACTGACGCATATCGCTGTACTGCACGGTCCAGCCCTGCTGGTTGATGGCCAGTAACTGGTTGAGCTCGTCAAACTGCAAATCCGCTTCGCCCTGGGGTGCCGGCAGGCCCTTGATCCAGTATTCCAGGTAGGACACCGGCAGCTCATAGCCCAGTTGCTGCAGGATCAGGTCCTCCGGGCTTTCGGCGCTAAGCACTTCACCGTCCTGCTCCATCACCAC
Source organism: Pseudomonadales bacterium (assembly GCA_022763285.1). Taxonomy (GTDB): domain Bacteria; phylum Pseudomonadota; class Gammaproteobacteria; order Pseudomonadales; family Pseudohongiellaceae; genus UBA9145. Next base: position 948 of record JALEHB010000191.1, read on the forward strand.
CCGCCCGGGCCGGCCTTCGATTTCGGTATTGCCGGCATTGAAGGTGCCCCACAGGCGAATATGGTATTGCTCATCCATTTGCTGCCACTGGATACGGGGTGTGTGATTCTCATCGTAATAACGCACATTCACCCGGCCGCGCAGCTGCCAGTGATCCAGGGCCTGGAGCTGGCGACTGTGGCGGTTCCAGTTGTCATTGCTGCCAGCCGGCGGGGCAATACTGCCGCAGGCACCGAGCATCAAGGTCAGTAACAGTAAAACGGGGAGCGAACTAAGCCGCAGGCAAAAAAACTTGTGCATATATAGAAGCAAGACAGAAGCCAGTGCTAGCGGCCCGGTACCAGTCGGTCCATGGCCTCGTTGATGATGTCACTGTCGGGCGTCTGCTGCAGACCCTGCTGCCAGATTTCCCGGGCTTCTTCTTCACGGCCCATCTGCCACAGCACCTCGCCCAGGTGGGAAGCCACTTCATGGTCGGGGAAGGCGGCATAGGCGCGGCGCAGGTTTTCCACGGCGGCCTCATAGTCACCCAGCTTGTATTGCGCCCAGCCCAGGCTGTCGATAATGGCCGGGTCTTCCGGAGACAAGGCTATGGCTCGCTCGATCAACTCCAGGGCTTCCTGGTGCCGCTCGGTCTGGTTGGCCAGCATATATCCGAGGTGATTCAGGGCCCGGGAGTCATCGGGCTGCTGGGAAATGATGCTGCGCAGGTCCCTCTCCGAGCCCGCCAGATTGCCTTCGCTGTCATTAAGCAGTACCCGGGCAAACAGCAGGTCGGTATTGCCGGGGTGTTCATCCAGAGCTTCATTGAGCAATTCGCGGGCGCGGTCATTGTGGCCGGCCTGAATCAGCAGGCCCGATTCCACCGTGGTAAACAGGATCTCCAGGCGGGGCTGGCCCCGGGACTGGCTCACCAGCCAGGAATGGGCCTCGTCCAACTCGCCCAGTTCGATGGACAGGCGGGTGGCCTGTTGCTGGGCGGCCAGGTAATTATTGGTGCCGATGCGCACCTGGCGATAATGGCCGATGGCGCGGGAAAGATTGTCCTGTTCTTCGTGAATAAAGCCCAGATAGTACTGGCTTTCGTCGGCGCGCTGGTCCACGCCCACCAGGCGCATCAGAATGTCTTTGGCCGAATCATAGCGCTCCATCTCCATGTCCAGCAGGGCCAGGGAGTACCAGGTCTCCCAGTCAGTGGGATTCTGATCCACCAGGATCTGAAACTGTCGGCGGGCAGCGCGGAAGTCTTCCTGCTGAATCAATTGTCGGCCCCAGCTCAGGCGCAGATTACGATCCTCCGGGAAGGCTTCTACACCCTCGCGCAGGGTGCGCTGCATGGCCTCGCTTTGACCATTACTTTGTTGAATCTGGGCCCGCAGTCTCACCAGCATGGCGGCATCGCCGTGGCGGGACACCAGAGCATCCAGTTCGGCCAGGGCTTCATCGAAGCGCTGGTTCTGGGCCAGTAACTGCACCAGGGCCAGGTGGATAGAGCGACGCTCGCTGTATTCCTTTTGCAGTTGCCCCATGCTGTCGATCAGCTGATTGCGGATGCGCGGGTCCAGCTCACCGGTGCGGGCTGCCAGATTGGTGAAATCAAACTCACCGCCCAGGTCCACCAGGCGACCCATATGATTCAGGGCCTGCTCGAAATTGCCGCCTTCGAGAAATTCATAGGCCAGCATCAGGTGCGGCTGGGGATCTTGCGGGGCCACTTCCGCCCACAGCAGGCCCAATTGCAGCAGGGCATTATTGTCTTCATTGGCGGAAGCGAACTGGATGGCGCGGCGAATAATGCCCAGATCGCGGGTGTCGAAGGCCAGCTTGAAGTAGTTTTCACCGGCCTCGCCGAGATGACCACGGCGGGCACCGATTTCACTGATGATGGCCTCATAGAGCTGGTCTTCGGTGAAACTGCCGTATTCAATTGCTTCCTCGACAGGCGCTGGCTCAGGCGCGGCCGCGGCCACAGTTTCGGCCTCCGGCGTCGCTTCGGCGTCAGGGGCGGTGGTTTCCGGGGCAGGGCTGCTGGCACAGGCTGCCAGCAGCAGACCGAAGGCAGTCAGTTGCAGGGCAGAAAGAACGGGGCTTGTTAAATTTCGCATAGTTGCCCATTGTAGCAGCTAGGCCAAAAGCAGGCACAGCGCCAATCGGGCATTCACGGCGGCAACAGGGCGCTCTCCCTCGTTCTCGCCGCGCTCTTGCCTTGCTCTTGCCTCGTTCTGGCCACAGGCTGCCAGGACCGATTTTTAGCGCGCCTGGCGCATCAGAAATTGGGGTCCGGGCCTGAATTGTCGTACTATATCGGGCTTTTTACCGAATGCCCCCGACTGTGGCGGGGGTTCAGGCAATACTCACGGATTTGCATGGCACTTTTCCTGCTCGGCATCAATCACAACACCGCGTCCATCGACATGCGGGAGAAGGTCGCATTTGGGCCGGAAATCGTCGAATCGGCCCTCACCGATGTCTATGGCCTGCCGGAAGTGAATGAAGTGGTGATTGTGTCCACCTGCAATCGCACCGAATTGTATGTGGATTTTCTGGAAGCCGGGGCCGAAGAGACAGAGGCCGCGGCAGAGCCGGAGCCGCTGGAGGCCAATCGCAAGCTGGTGGACCGCCGTCAGCAAATGGTGGACTGGATGGCCCGCTACCACGAGCTCAATCTGCAGGAACTGGACAAATGTCATTACTTCTATGGTGATGATGATGTGGTGCGGCACCTGATGAAGGTGTCATGTGGCCTCGATTCCATGGTGCTGGGTGAGCCGCAGATTCTCGGCCAGATCAAGTCGGCCTATGCCGTGTCCAAGGATCTGAATCTGGTGGGCTCGACCCTGGGGCGTGCCTTTCAGGATGCCTTTTCCATTGCCAAGCAGGTGCGTACCGATACCGCCATCGGTGAAAACCCGGTGTCGGTGGCCTATGCCGGGGTGACCCTGGCAGAGCGCATCTTCTCGCGCATGGACAATCTCAATGTGCTGCTCATCGGTGCCGGGCGCACGGTGGAACTGGTGGCCAGGCATCTGCGCGAAAAAGGTGTCAGGGATATCGCCGTGGCCAATCGCACCCTGGACAATGCCATCGATCTGGCAGAGAAGATTGACGGCCGTGGCGTGCTGTTGTCGGATATACCGGAACAACTGGTCAATGCCGACATCGTCGTGTCTTCCACCAACAGCCAGCTGCCCCTGCTGGGCAAGGGTACCGTGGAGCGGGCCCTTAAATCCCGCAAGCATCGCCCCATGTTATTGATTGACCTGGCAGTGCCGCGGGACATCGAGCCGGAAGTGGGGCAGATCGCCGATGCCTATTTGTACACCGTGGATGATATTTCCGAGGTGATCGAAGACGGCCAGAAGAGTCGGGAAGAAGCGGCGGCCCAGGCCGAGTCCATTATCGAGCGGGGCATCGAGGAATACCGCCAGCATTTGCGCAGTCTTAATGCCGTGGCCACTCTGAAAGTGTTTCGCTCAAAGGCAGACGCAATACGCGAGGCCGAATTGCAGCGCGCCCAACGGGCGCTGGAAAAAGGCGATGATCCTGCCCGGGTGCTGGAAGGCCTGGCCCGGACCCTGACCAATAAACTCATTCATGCCCCCAGCGTGCAGATGAAAAAAGCCAGTGCCGAAGGCAAAGACGAACTGGTGAGTCTCACCAGGCGCCTGTTTGAGCTGGATGATGAACAACAGGACTGAGTGTCCGGGAAATTATGAAAGAGTCGATTCTGAACAAACTGGAAAACCTGCAGGACCGCTTCTCGGAAGTGGAAGCGCTGCTGAGCGATCCGGAAATCATCGCTGACCAGGACAAGTTCCGTGGCCTGTCCAAGGAATATGCGGAACTGGAATCCGTGGTCAAACCCTTCAATCGCTTCAAGCAGGTGACAGAAGACTTGGAAAGCGCCCGTGAAATGCAGAAGGACAGCGATCCGGACATGCGCGCCATGGCCGAGGATGAAATTGCCAGTGCCAGTGAAGAGCTGGAGGTGCTGGAACTGGATCTGCAGAAGTTGCTGTTGCCCAAGGATGAAAAAGACAGCTGCAATGTGTTTCTGGAAATCCGCGCCGGAACCGGCGGCGATGAGGCAGCGATCTTCTCCGGCGATCTGTACAAGATGTATGCCCGTTACTGTGAGCTGCAGAAATGGCAGCTGGAAATCATCAGTGAACGCCCGGGTGAGCATGGCGGCTACAAGGAAATCGTGGTTCGCATCGAAGGCAATAATGTTTTTGAAAAGCTGAAGTTCGAATCCGGTGCCCACCGTGTGCAGCGCGTGCCGGAGACCGAGACCCAGGGCCGCATTCATACCTCGGCCTGCACCGTGGCCATCATGCCGGAACTGGAAGAAGTGGACGCGGTGGAAATCAACAAGGCCGACCTGCGGGTGGATACCTTTCGGGCCAGCGGTGCCGGTGGTCAGCACGTCAACAAGACCGACTCGGCTATCCGCCTGACCCACTTGCCCAGCGGCATCGTGGTGGAGTGTCAGGATGAGCGATCCCAGCACAAGAACCGCGCCCGGGCCATGTCTCTGTTGCAGGCCAAGCTGCTGGATGTGGCGCAACAGGAACAGCAGCAGGACGAAGCCGATACCCGGCGCAAGCTGGTGGGCAGTGGCGACCGTTCAGAAAAGATTCGTACCTATAATTATCCCCAGGGCCGGGTGACCGATCATCGCATCAAGCTGACGCTTTATAACCTGGCGGAAATCATGAACGGTGCCCTGGGTGATGTGATTCAGCCCCTGATCAATGAATATCAGGCGGACCAACTGGCCGGACTGGCCGGCGAGGACTAGGCTGGATGGCCCTCAGTATTGCCGCGGCAGTGAACGAGGCGCGCGTACTGGAGCCGGTTTCCGACAACTGGCGTCTGGAGGGCGAGTTGTTGCTGGGCCATGTGTTGGACAAACGCCGGGAATGGCTGATCAGCCACAGTGATGAGAGTCTGTCGCCGGCTGATGCCGAGTACTATCGGCAACTGCTGACGCGCCGGCAACAAGCGGAACCCATTGCCTATATTCTCGGGCATCGCGAATTCTGGGATTTTGACCTGACGGTTAATGAGGCAGTGTTGGTGCCCAGGCCCGAGACCGAGGTGCTGGTGCGCGAGGCCCTGCAATTGCTGCAGGGCCGGGAAGGGCAGCCCCTGCAACTGGCTGATCTGGGCACGGGCAGCGGCGCCATCGCCATTGCCCTGGCACGGCAGAGTCGTCACTGGCAAGTGACTGCGGTAGACGAATCAGAAGCGGCTCTGGCGGTAGCCCGGGGCAATGCCGACAAACTTGCTGTGAGCAATATCGGTTTTCAGTTATCCAACTGGTGCGCCGGGTTGCCCGCCAGTCATTTCGACATGATTGTCAGTAATCCGCCCTATGTGGTGCCGGGTGATCCGCATCTCGACGAAGACGGATTGAATTTTGAGCCCCAGGGCGCATTGGTGGCAGAAGAAAATGGCCTGGCGGATTTGCGCTGCATTGCGGAGCAGGCGCGCCGCTGCCTGAAGAATGATTCCTGGCTACTTCTGGAGCATGGTTTCGATCAGGAGCAGGCGGTGGCGGAATTACTGACAGCGGCCGGTTACAGAGACCTGCGCAATGTCCGGGATTATTCCGGTCAGCCCAGGGTCTCCATGGGTCGCTGGGTGGGCCAGGAGTAAAGGCATCGTAAATGCGGGAATGCTTATGAAAGATGAACAACTGCTGCGCTATTCGCGCCAGATTATGTTGCCGGAGCTGGATGTGGCCGGCCAGCAGCGCCTCATTGATGCCAGGGTATTAATCGTTGGCATGGGTGGGCTGGGCTGTCCTGCCGCCATGTATCTGGCCGCGGCGGGCGTGGGGCAGCTACTGATCGCCGATGACGACAGGGTCGAGCTGACCAATCTGCAAAGACAGATAGCCCATACTGAGGCGAATATCGGTCAGGCCAAGGTGGATTCCGTGGCGCAAACCTTGCGAGGTCTGAATCCGGAAGTCGAGGTGACCGCCATTGCCGAGCGATTGCAGGGCGAGCGCCTCGACGACATTGTCAGCCGGGTGGATCTGGTGGTGGACGCCTGTGACAATTTCACTACCCGCTTTGATATCAATCGCGCCTGCATGACTCAGGGTAAACCCCTGGTTTCCGGTGCTGCTATCCGCATGGAGGGTCAGGTGGCCGTTTTTGACCCACGGGTCGAAGACAGTCCCTGCTATCAGTGCCTCTATGGCCGTGGTGGCGATGATGCCGATGCCAGCTGTGCTACCAATGGGGTCATGGCGCCTCTGGTGGGCATTATCGGTTCAGTGCAGGCCATGGAGGCCATCAAGCTGCTGGCGGGCGTGGGGCAGACCCTGAGCGGCCGCCTGTTATTACTGGATGCCCAAAGAATGCAGTGGCGGGAAATGAAGCTGCCGAGAGACCCGGATTGCGAGATCTGTTCGCGGCGATAAACTGGTCCGAAACAGGTCAAAAAAGCGGCATTCATTGCAGTCCCCGGCTCATACCGCTATTATGCCTGCGCTTCGGCACTCAGTAGCCAACAGACCAACCAATGAATACAGAAGTAAACAGCGAGACCAATAGCCCCGAATCCACCCCCGATCCCGTCGTGGATCTTTCCTTCGACAAGCTCGAATTGCAGAAGCCCCTGCGCGATGCGATCCGGGAACTGGGGTTCCAAAAATGCACGCCTATTCAGGCCCAGAGCCTGGTGCATACCCTGCAGGGCCATGATGTTACCGGCCGTGCGCAAACGGGTACGGGTAAGACAGCTGCCTTTCTGATTACCATCATTAACGATCTGTTATGCAATCCCATTGAGGAAGAGCGTTTTATCGGCGAGCCCCGGGCCCTGGTGATTGCTCCTACTCGCGAGTTGGCCATCCAGATTGCCAATGACGCCAAGAACCTGACCAAATTCACCGATCTGCACACCGTGACCCTGGTGGGCGGTGAGGATTACCAGAAGCAACACAAGGCCCTGGACGCCAAGCCGGTAGACATTGTGGTGGCGACACCCGGCCGCCTGCTGGATTTTGTCTCCAATGACAATCTGTACCTGGGGCTGGTGGAATTGCTGGTGCTGGATGAAGCCGATCGCATGCTGGATATGGGGTTTATTCCCCAGGTGCGTCAGGTGGTATCCCGCACACCCAAGAAAGAGTGCCGTCAGACCCTTTTGTTCAGTGCCACTTTTACGCCTGAGATTTTCGAGCTGGCGGATCGCTGGGCCATGAATCCCATCATGGTGGAGATTGAGCCGGAGAAAGTGGCTGCCGATGCAGTAAACCAGATCGTTTATCTGGTGACCACCGCCGACAAATACAATCTGCTTTATAACCTGATTACCGAACCCGGCACCGACAAGGTCATGGTGTTCAGTAATCGCCGCGATCAGGTGCGCAAGCTGGCGGACAACCTGCATCGCAACGGTATCGAATGCGGCATGCTCTCGGGTGAGGTAGCCCAGAACAAGCGTGTCCGTACCCTGGATGATTTCAAATCAGGCAAGACCCGGGTGCTGGTGGCTACCGATGTGGCCGGCCGTGGCCTGCACATCGATGATGTGACCCATGTGGTGAACTACACCCTGCCGGAAGAAGCGGAAGACTATGTGCACCGCATTGGCCGTACTGGCCGCGCCGGTGCAATTGGCACGTCTATCAGCTTTGCCTGTGAGGAAGATTCCTTTTTGCTGCCGGACATCGAAGAAAAGCTGGGCGCGAAGCTGGACTGTATTCATCCCAAGGACAGCCAACTGGAGCAGGCGCCGCCTTTTTCCAGAGCCTCGCGTTTCAAGGCCAAAGATGGCGACAAGCGTGGCAAGGGTGATCGGGGCGGCCGCGGCCGTCGTCCGCAGCGCTCCCGCTAGCCGGCTCGTTTGAGGCTGCCTGATCAGGCGGCCTTTCTTAATTCCACCACCTTGCTGTCGATGCCGCTGAATTCGGCAAGGATATCTTTGGTCTCTTCTTCCTGCTTGCTGTCCTTGGGTCGCACGAACAGTAGCATATGACCTTCCTCCAGCCAGTTCTGCAATTGCTGGGAGTCACTCTCGCTGATGATGGTGCTGGCCAGGGCGCCGATGCCGCCCACTACTGCGGCGCCTGCCGTAGCAGCTCCCACGGGGCCGGCGATGATGGCGGCGGAGGCTACTACCGCGCCGCTGGCAGCAGCAGAGGCAATGAGGCCGAGACCGCCCAGAAAGGCATTGGCTGAGGTTTTGGCAGTGTGTTTCTCTACAAAGCGGGTCTCTGGTGTAGAGTCGGAGTTCGAATCCCAGTCCACCTGGTCATAGAGATGTCCCAGCTTTTCGCTTACCGTGCTACTGTGGGCCATGAGGCCGAGGCAGTTGTTGGTGAAACCACTGGCCTTGAGCTGGTCGATGGCTTTTTCCAGACTGTCGCCGTCGAAGAAGACACCAACGACTTCCCGCAGTACTGGCTTGTCTTGAGTCGTTTGTGTGGTATCGGACATGGCTTTCTCCTGTTATGGCAATAGGTAAAATGAACTTTAGAATTCAATCACTCGTATTCACACTACGAGACCTGCTGGCAGACAGATCAGAATTCAAGGAGGAAGCAAGGGTGAA
>JALEHB010000192.1 GCA_022763285.1 Pseudomonadales bacterium
GCTTTGAGGCAGGCTTGCTCAGTAATCCACCAGTCCTTCGGTGAACTCGATACGAACACCCTGGGGATCGGTAATGAAAGCAATGGCCAGACCGATGGATTCAATTTCACGGTAGGGCACATCGAACTCGATTCCCTTGGCAGCCAGCGCCTCACAAAAAGCCTCCAGGTTTTCCACCTCAAAGCCAATATGATCAATGGCAGTGCCCTGGGTGGGCAGGCGTTCATTGTTGCTATGACTGAAACTCAGATTCATGCCGGGCACATTGCTGGTGTGCGCAATGCTGCCCCGGGGGCGAACCTCCAGGTCAAAAACTTCGGTATACCAGTTCAGTAATTGCTCTGAGCGGGGCGAGTAAAAATGCACGTGATAGCCGGTAATTTCCTCATGCAGCCCCTGGTCTTCCTGCAGTTCCACATAGACACCGTCGGGCAGGGTGACATAGGCATTGGTCTGGCCCTCGGCGCCGGTAAACACCGGTCCCATTTCATAGCCAGCCGCGATCCACTGGTCTATCCATTTCTGGATGTTTCGTACCTTGACACCAAAATGATCCATTACCGTTTCCCGTGAACCGGCACTGGCTGCTTGTTCACTGAACAGGATGACCATATTGGGCAGGCGTATGCCGCGCAGGCCTCCTCTTTCTATTGGCACGCCATTGAAATGATCAGCCCAGATCTGGCGATGGGTATCGATATCTGTCACATTCAAATGGACATGGCCATAGCTCAGGCCCTGTTCATTGGGGCTGGCTAACTGGGCATGGCTTGCCAGGGGCAAGAGGCAGAGCAGTAGCAGAAAAGTGAGGCGCACGTTGTTCTCCCAATCGTTGTTATTGTAGTTGTTGCAGAGCGTTGCTGGTCTGCCAGGTACCGAGTCGAATCGCGCACCAGGCAGAGACAGGCGATTGGCTGCAGCGGGCAGAATAGACCAGTATAGCCTCCGTGACCGATCTGTGGTCAATAGTTTGCGGTTATTTCCCGATCCCGGTCCCCTGATATAAACCGAAGAAGATTCAATGGCTTGGCGACTGTGCCGACTGCCGGGTAGCTTCAGGCTTGACTTGCCAGCGGCAGTGGCGCATTATCGCGGCCCTATGAATACCAATATTTTTTTCTGGTGGTCCAAAAATCCGGGCCGCCAGGAGATGACAGACTAATCCCATCTTCAGGCCGCCCACGGGTTGTGGCGGCCTATTGTCCAGAAAAAATCATCCTGTTCGCCATGACCCTTGTGCCCAGCAAGGAGCTACATCATGGTGCCAAAACCTCAACAACAAACTCAGTACCGCTGTCGTAGCGGCATGACCGTGCGCCGCACGGTTTCGGCAGTGGAGTACCGTACTGCCAGTTCGCAACTGGCCAGAGCCCTTAACAGCAGGAAAGGCGTTCTTCTGGCGTCAGGCTTTGAATATCCGGGTCGCTACAGCCGCTGGGACATCGGTTTTGTGAATCCGCCACTGCAATTGACCGGCCGTGGCCGTTCCCTGCAGATTGAGGCTCTGAATCAGCGGGGGCAGATCCTGCTGCCGGAAATACAGGAGTCTCTTGCTGATCTGGAACAAGTGGAGCTTCTGGCTGTGGATAGTTCGGGACTGGAACTGCATATCCCGGAATCAAGGGAACTTGTCAGTGAGGAAATGCGCAGCCGACAAGCCAGCCTGTTCACGGCACTGCGGGCAATTGTGGCCCATTTTTCCAGCCCCGAGGATCACTATCTCGGACTCTATGGCGCCTTCGGTTATGACCTGACATTTCAGTTTGAGGATGTGCATCGATACCAGAAGCGCGCTGCCGATCAGCGAGATCTGCTGTTGTATTTGCCCGATCAGATCACCGTCACTGATCATCGCAGTGAACAGAGCTTCTGCTACCGCTATGAATTTGTCTGCCGCGCTGCAGATTCCGGCAGGCGCACTGAAACCACCGGCGGATTCAAGCGCTCCGGCAGCGATCAGGCCTTTGTGGCGGCTGACGGGCAGCAGAGCCATTGTGATCATGAACCGGGTGAATTTGCCCAGCAGGTACGACGGGCAATCGACTACTTTCGACGCGGTGATCTTTTTGAGGTAGTGCCGGGTCAAACCTTTTTCGAGCCCTGTATCGACTCGCCAGCGGACATTTTTACAAGATTGCAGGAATCCAATCCCGCCCCCTACGGTGCCCTGATGAACCTCGGTGAACAGGAATATCTGGTGGCAGCTTCTCCGGAAATGTTTGTGCGGGTGGATGGCAGACAGATTGAAACTTGCCCCATATCCGGCACTATCGCCAGGGGTGAGGATGCCATCGGTGATGCCAGGCAGATCAGGGAACTGCTTAACTCCGAGAAGGATGAGTCGGAGCTGTCCATGTGCACCGATGTAGATCGCAATGACAAGGCCAGGGTCTGTGAGCCGGGTTCGGTTGAAGTCGTAGGCCGGCGTCAGATCGAACTGTATTCACGACTTATTCACACCGTCGATCATGTCAAGGGAGTACTGAAGCAGGGCTTTGATGCCCTGGACGGTTTCCTCGCCCATACCTGGGCCGTTACTGTCACCGGCGCACCCAAGCTGGCGGCGATGCAATATATCGAGCGCTTCGAAAAATCTCCCCGACACTGGTATGGCGGTGCCATGGGCCATATCGGTTTCGATGGCAATCTCAATACCGGTCTGACTCTGCGTACTGTGCGCATCAAGCACGGCGTGGCCCAGATACGTGCCGGTGCCACCTTGTTGTTTGATTCGGATCCGGAGGCAGAAGAGGCTGAAACACGCCTGAAAGCGTCGGCTTTGCTGCAGGCGGTGCGAGGCGGGCAGCAAGACGCAGTGCCTGAAAACAGCACCGGAGATTCATTGCCTGGCAAGGGGCTGCGAGTACTGATGGTGGATCATCAGGATTCCTTCGTGCACAACCTGGCCAGCTATTTTCGTAGCTGCGGCGCCGAACTGCTGACGCTGCGGCCAGAGGCAGCCCGCCAGTATATAGGCCAACAGGAGCTGGATCTGGTGGTTCTGTCACCGGGGCCTTCACGGCCGCAGGATTTTGCCATGGCGGAAACCATCGAGGCGGCCCTCGCCGCCGGGTTGCCCCTGTTTGGAGTTTGTCTGGGCTTGCAGGGAATTGTGGAATATTTTGGCGGTAGCCTGGCGGCGCTGGACTATCCCGTCCATGGCAAGCCATCCCGCATCAGACATGAAGGCAGTGCCCTGTTCGAGGGCCTGGACAATTCCTTTACCGCCGGGCGTTACCATTCGCTGGTGGCCAGGGAAGTGCCGAGATGCCTCAGAGTGACGGCTCGCAGTGCTGATTTTCAGGTAATGGCGGTGGAACATGAACAACTGGCAGTCGCCGCTGTGCAGTTCCATCCGGAATCTATCATGAGTCTGGAGGCGGGCGCCGGCATGCGCCTGATCACAAACGTTGTGAATCAACTGGTGGTGAAGCGGTCGCGATCAGAACGGCTGGCGGTCTGACTCAGGGAAGTTCGTTTTCGAAGAAGATGGCGGTTCTGAGTCCGGCCAGGCCGAGCCGCATGCGTGACAGACGCTGCATCTGATTACGGTAGCTGGCATCCAGTTCCAGACTGTCCAGTTCCTCGGCACCACTGGCATCGGCGGCGGCGATGGCCTGCTTGATTGCCGGCGTATACACCTGCGATGTCAGGATCTGCCGGCTCTCGCTCATCCAGGCGGTCCAGTCAGATTCGACACCCTCAATGCGAGGTCTACTGAAACCAGATATCTGTTGGAGAATGACTGGCAGACTGTCGGTCACGCCGAATTCCCGTAGCGCAGAGTCCCATTCGGCATGCAGATTACTGTCTCCCACAGGGATGCGATTACCACCCAGGTCACCGCCAGAGAACAGGCTGTCGGAAAACATGGAACCGGTGTGCAGGGGTTGATGGATGTCTCCGATCAGATGCAGCACCCAGCACAGGGCTACCGCTCTGGCAGCAGGATCGGCATCGGCGTCGCTGAGCAGGCGGGCATTGTAATCAAGTGCGGTGACCACATTGTGGGCATCGGCTTCGCGGTCGATGCCGCTGGCTGCTTCACCCTCAATATCCGCAAAGGGATCGGTATTGATGTATTGATTGCCCTGAAAGGCGGCAGCGCCTCGTACCCAGGCGCCATCGGTGTAGTGCCAGGGTGGGCGATTGTATTGTTGACGAGCCGAGGCCGGCAGACCGCGAGCAATATCCGGCCAGTATGCAGCCTGTCCCAGCAGCCACTGTGCCAATGCGTCGCGGTCATCCTGATCGACAAAGGCCGGGATCTGCTCGAGGAAGTCCTGTTGATAACGAGGATGGGCCGCCAGGATTTCAAGCAGCTGATCCCGTCTGCTATCACTGATGAATTCCAGTGCCACAGCCGCGGTCAGGCGATGACCGACGGCATCCCAGGCCAGCGCCGGCAAGGGCAAGATACACAGCAGGGTAGGCAGGAGTTGGCGCCAGCAGAGGCGCCGCAGGCGGTGAAAATAACCGGACTTCATCAACAAGCTCCTTCAGGCATCTCGGATTCAGTGCCGCAAACTAACACAGGAATATGTAGGAATTATTGCAGAATGGTCAGACTTCGAGCCATTCCGCCCGCACATCATCGGCTGTCATGAGATCCTGGGGACTGCCTTCCCAGACAATTTTCCCATGACCCATGATGTAGACCCGCTGCGAGATTTCCAGGGCAATAGCCAGCTTCTGCTCCACCAGCAGGATGGCAATGCCCCGGCGTGCGATCTCTTTCAACAAATTACCCACCTGTTCCACCAGCTTCGGTGCCAGGCCCTCGGTGGGCTCATCGATCATTATCATGTCCGGATCGCCCATCAGGGTTCGGCACATGCACAGCATCTGCTGCTCACCACCGCTGAGCACGCCCCCATGCACATCGGCGCGTTCCGCCAGATTGGGAAACATGTCGAACATTTCCTCCATGCGCCAGCGCCCCTCCCGGTTGGCCTGTTTCATGCCCAGCTGCAGGTTTTGCCGCACGGTGAGGGTGGGGAATATGTCGCGGTTCTCCGGTACATAGCCGAGGCCAAGCTGGGCAATTTCAAAGCTCTTGCGACCGGCAATCTGCTGTCCCTTGAATTCAATGGAACCCGTTGGAGCCAGCTCGCCCATAATGGTTTTGACGGTTGTAGAGCGGCCAACACCATTGCGCCCCAACAGGCTGACAATTTCACCTTCGGCTACAGAGAAATTGACGCCCTGCAGAATATGGCTCTTGCCGTAATAGGCGTGCAGATCTTTGACTTCAAGCACCGCTCACCACCTCGCCCAGATAGGCC
>JALEHB010000193.1 GCA_022763285.1 Pseudomonadales bacterium
CTGGCATCGGCGGCCACCTGTTCGAAACTGCCGTCGGTTTTCATGAAGTGCCAGAACTCGCCATCCTCGTAGAGGTATTCCATGTCGATTTCCATGACATCTGCCGCTTCAATGGATTCGCCGGATTTGAAAGTGCGCTCCCAGACTCTGCCGTTCATAAGGTTGCGAAATTTGACCCGGTTAAAGGCCTGACCCTTACCAGGTTTGACAACTTCGTTCTCCAGAATCGAACAGGGTTCACCGTCTACCAGCACTTTCAGTCCTGATTTGAATTCATTGGTTGCGTAACTTGCCATTTAAGCCTCTCGTTGCTGTCTGTCGATGCCGGTAATGATGATAATTGCTATGATGCGTGGCATTCAAAGCCCGGAAAGAGACCATGAAAAACCCCGCCCTGAAGCTGATTGATACCGACGCCGCTGAAAAATGGCAACAGATATTAGCTGATCTCATTACAGATCCAAAGGACTTAGTGGAATTTCTGGCTCTGGATCCCGCTGGCCGACCCCCGGGATTAAAGGCCCAACAGGATTTTCCCTTACGGGTTCCGCGACCCTTTGCCGAGCGCATGGAAAAAGGCAATTGGCAGGATCCCCTGCTGCGCCAGGTCTGGCCAGACAGGGAGGAAGAGCAAGCTCATCCCGGCTTGGTGACTGATCCACTGGCCGAGGCCGGCTTTAACCAGCAGCCCGGGCTGATTCGCAAGTACCGTGGCCGGGCCCTGCTGATGGCCGCTCCCCACTGCGCCATCCATTGCCGCTATTGCTTCCGCCGGCACTTCGACTATCAGGCCAATACCCTGTCCCGGGCCCAATGGCAGCAAAGCATCGACAGCCTGCGTCAGGATCTGCAACTGCGGGAAGTCATACTCAGCGGCGGTGACCCGCTGGCCAACAGTGACGCACAACTGGCCTGGTTACTGGAACAGCTTGCCAGCATCCCCCAGCTCACTACCCTGCGCATTCACAGCCGCTTGCCGGTGGTGATACCCCAGCGCATGAGCCGCGAATTACTGGCGATGCTGAGCAACTGCCGCCTGCAGACGGTGCTGGTGATTCACAGCAATCACAGCCAGGAACTGGATGCCCGCTGCCAGGAGTCTTTCGCGGAGTTGGCTGCAAATGGCATCACGATGCTCAATCAGGCGGTTATTTTAAAGGGAGTTAACGACAATGTGCCTGCCCTGAAAGCCCTCAGCGAAAGGCTTTTGCAATGCCATGTACTACCCTATTACCTGCACCTGCCGGATCAGGTGGCCGGAACCAGGCATTTCCTGGTCGATGCCGATGAGGCCCGCGCCCTGATCGCGGCATTGCGAAGCCAATTGCCCGGCTATCTGGTACCACGCCTGGTTCAGGAAATTCCCGGCGAACAATCCAAGACCCTTCTGGCCTGAGGCTGCGGGGGTCTGACCCCGGAATCCATCCAATCAGCAGGCCCGGTTACCGGGCCACAGAGGGAAACCATGGAAGCAGTCGCCACTGTCAGCGCCGCTTTGTCCGCCAGTCCAGCACCGGCTTCTGCCGATATCCTGCCCCGGGCAACAGAGATGCCCGGCCAGGCTCAGTTAGAAGCGCATTTGCTTAACCTGATTCAATCTGATGACGGCCAACGCAGCTCCCTGGCACTGCTGCAACTGGCCAATTTCTATGAAATTCGCACCTGGGTGGGCAAGAGTGAGGCAAACCAGTTGCTGGAGGACATTGCCCGGGTATTGCTGGCAGCCCTGCCTGCTTCTGTCAGCCTCTATCGCTGCCTCAATTATGAATTCGCCCTGTTGCTGAAAGAAGAGTGCAGTAGTAATGCCGCGGCAATCATTGGCCGCCTGCAGTCAGCCCTGACGCAAACGGTTTCCGATACGCTCCCCAGCCAATTGACGCTGCGCTGCGTGGCCGGGCTGGTGGACATCTCCGGCAGTTTGCGCAATGCCGATATTGCCCTGGCCAGGGCTCGTCAAAACTTGCGCGCGCGCCCAGCCAAGGCGCACGCGCAGCCCGATGATTGCCACGCCAGAGAGATTATCTCAGCCCTGCGCACAAACCGGATCAGGCACTGCTATCAGCCTCTGCTCGGCTTTGACCCGCAGCAGGCGCCCCTGCTGGAAATGCGCAGCCAACTGGAAAGCGGCTCGATGGTCATGAACGGACAGCAATTGAGCCATACGGCAGTGCGCTATGCCCTGGGCGAGGCGCTGGACCGCAATACTATACGCCGGGCCCTGCAATTGTTGCGCCTCAAGGCCCTGCGCCACCATCGCCTGCTGGTGAACCTCAGTCTCAACTCTCTGGTGAGCTCCAGTTTTCAACCGTGGTTGCAACAAACACTGTCCCGCGCCGGGCAACAAGGCGCACGCCTGATAGTGCAGATCAGTGAGGATGACCTGCTCATTGCCCAACACCATCTGGCCGAGTTTGATCGTTGTCTGCAATCCCTGTCGGTGGCTTTGAGCATTTCCCATTTTGGTATTGGCTCCGAGCCCCTGCGCTACCTGTCACTGCTGGCGGTACAGTTGGTGAAGCTGGCACCGGAGCTGACCCGTAATCTGCAGATGGACAGTGTACGCCTGCAGGCACTCAAGGAACTGACCGAGCAACTCGGGCAACGAAATGTCCAAACCGCAGCCTGTCTGGTGGAAAATTTCTCAGCATTGCCACAACTCTGGCGCAGCGGCCTTGACTGGGTACAGGGCGATTGCCTGCAGGCCAGTGGCCCTGATTTACGCTGCCTGCAGCTACAAGCATTAAATCTGACCTGATAACGCCCGATAAACTGTTGAACAACATTGGGTGCTCCTGCCCAGCCTGCTATTCTTGCTGCAGCCCGAGCAAGACCAATGCAATGCCTGCCCTGACAGTTTATGGCCGCCAACGACAAGAAATCGAAACCCAGCTCTGAAGACGCGACCATCGTCAGTAAACCGGTCAAACCCATCGCCAGAAA